>MAAD01000225.1:0-8726 GCA_002162985.1 Bermanella sp. 47_1433_sub80_T6
TCTGATTGGGTTTTGATCACCGTCGGCCACGGGGTGGCCTCGTACGAAGGCTGCTAAAGGCTTGAAAAGCAGCCCATAAGACCCATATTGCAGGAAATGAATACGTTAAGGGTGTCATATGATTTTAGTGTGTAATCAGTGTTTGGGTGTTAATCGAGTGCCGGACGAGCGTCTGCAGGACAGTCCCAAGTGCGGTAAATGCCAGAATAGTCTTTTAAGCGGTGAGGTGCTGGAGGCTAACGAGGCACTGTTTACCAAGTTAACCGCCCGCAGTGAATTGCCGGTAGTGGTGGATTTCTGGGCGTCCTGGTGTGGGCCGTGCAAGATGATGGCCCCTGTGTTTGCCAAGTTGGCCATCACCATGAAGGGTAAGGCTATCTTTGTGAAGGTGAATACCGAGTCCGAGCAGCAACTGGCCGCACGTTTTGCCATTCGCAGTATTCCCACCCTAAAGGTGTTCAAACAGGGCAAGGTAGTGGGGGACATGGCAGGGGCGTTACCCGAGTCGCAGCTTAAGGAATGGATTGGTCAGTACCTTTGATAGTAATTGCTATTCCCGGGTGCATAGGGATGTTTTTTTGACATTAATGTACCAACTTGACCACCCAAATCATTCTTTTGTACCACGTAAGGAGGTATATTAAATTTTAAGCTATTGCTGTATCTCCAAATAATAAAAATGAGTGTAGAAGATGAATTGTGTTCGTAGTATTTGTTTCGTGGTGTTCAGCACTCTGTTTGTTATGTCTTCTGCCTTTGCCAGCGAAACCCTGCTTAACCACGTGAAGTCCACCAGTCAGGCCATGTCGGCCTTTTATATGCAGGGTCTGTCTGAGGGTAACGAAAAATACCTGCGTGAATTTACCCGCTTTAAGAAACAGTCCGAAATGTTACTTAAGCAATACGTGCGCGAAAATGGCCCGCAGGGTGAAGCGTTGCTGCATAGATGGCAGGGCTTTAGCGGTGAGTTAAATTTGGAATACCATGCAGATTACGGCTGGGAAGTGGATGGCCGTGTGCGTCAGGATTTTAGAGCCTATCTTTCGGATATTTACCAGTTAGTGGATAAACAAAAAACCAACTACTCAACTGCTAAAGACCAAAAATTATTAACCTCGGTGCAGGTTGAAGCCCTGGCGGCCCGTTTCTTTGATATCTCCAGCACCTACGACGGCACCGAATCCTTGTTCACCAGCGACATGAAAAAGCTGAACCCGCAGATCATCAGCGCCGATGTTAAAGGCAGGTTAGTGAGCTTGGCCAGTAGCAGTAGCGAAGCCGGCATGAAAAACAGTCTTGCCTCTGCCAAATCAAAATGGGAATTTGTAGAAAACAGTGTGGTGAATTATAAGGGGCAAAGTGCCTACTTTGTGGTGTATGCCACCAAGAATAAAATTCATCAGGTGCTGGCGCAGAAATAAGGCTGCTGTTGGTTAAACAGGGTTAAATCAATAAATGCACGGCGCTATTTGTGACGACCGTGCTAACCATTTTTAGCCCTTTGATCCATTGACAAAAAACATTGATAAAGTAGGATTTTCTAGTCATTTAATCTGCCGGGTTTTTTGCTGTTACGGTAGTATGAACGGTAATGTAAATAATAATAAAAAGGAGCTAACATGCCCCAGATTTTCCGACCCTTCATGATAGTGGTACTGCTATTACTTAGTTGTGGGGCCCAGGCTAATTCCCTGTTAAACCAACATGTCATGGCCACC
The DNA here is from genome assembly GCA_002162985.1 of Bermanella sp. 47_1433_sub80_T6. Lineage (GTDB taxonomy): Bacteria > Pseudomonadota > Gammaproteobacteria > Pseudomonadales > Oceanobacteraceae > Bermanella. The sequence continues at coordinate 1,719 of MAAD01000225.1, forward strand.
AGCCAGGCCATCTCGGCTTTTTATATGTACAGCCTCACCGAGGGTGATGAAAGGTATCAGGCTGAATATAAAAAATTCTTAAGCCAGGCCCACGAGCATTTTCAAGCTCTTAAAAAACAAGACCCAAAACTGGTTGCCGAACTTGAACCCTTATGGGCGAACATTCAGCAAGAAAAAAACTATGAAATTACCGCCGAAAGCGAATTTAATGTTCCCAGCTTTATGCGTATTCAATATAGAAATTATCTGGAAAATATTTATCAGCTGGTGGGAAAAACCATTATCAGTGAAAGTAACCTGGCCGAACAATTGACCCTGATCGCTCTGGATGTGGAAGTGATGGCGGCCCGTTTCTTTGACGTGTCCAATGCCACCATGGGGGTGTTCACCCTGTCGAGTAGCCTATTTGAGATTGATCCACAGGCCATGGCAGAAAATATGAAAAAACGCCTGGTTAAGTTACAAGTCCAGGTGAATGATAAGACCATTAAAAAGAACCTGCGCTCGGTATCTGGCAAGTGGCAGTTTATTGAAGGCAGTGTGATTAATTACAATCAAGAAGCGGCCTTTTTACTGGTTTATTACAATAAGAAAAAAATCAATAAACTCATTATTAGCAGCCAAAAAGCGCTGGCCGCTTTATAGTCCTCCCAGACGCCATACTGCCTGTGGTGTCTTAGTCCTTTCTCTTAGTTAGTGCCTGCCAACCTTGTTTTGTCCAAAATGGTGCATTTATTAGCCTGCCTACTCAGTTTTTGCTGTTCCCTAAACTGAACTCGGTTTATATTGTGACGTCCGTTACATAAAAACAACAAAGCGGGGGAGTTTATTATGCTAGGTCTTTGTCGAACAATTTCATTGTTAATTTTGGTTGCCACCAGTCAGCTCGCCTCGGCGGCTTCTGCGCTAACTGAACATGCCCTTAGCGTAAGCCGATCTATGTCGGCCTTTTACATGTATAGCCTCACCGATGGTGATGGTCGCTATCAAGAGGATTATCAAAAGTTCCTGACTCAGGCCGATCAATCGCTTGCCGCCTACCATAAACAAGATTCTCTGGCCGCCGCGGAGTTAAAGGCCAGTTGGGGTAAACTTCGTCCAAGCTTAAAATTTGATTTTGTAGAGGGGGCTGGCTACATCATTCCGGTACCTGTGCGTAATGATTACCGCGACTATTTAAGCCTGGTATATAAAAAAATTGGTGAAGTGATTCATCGCGAATCTAACTTGTCTGAACAATTAGCCCTTATGGCCTTGAGCGTTGAGGTTATGTCGGCACGATATTTTGATATCTCCAGCGCCTTGTACGGCACTATGTCTATTTCTACCAATGATGCGGTAGACCCCACCAAGATGGCTAAAATATTTAAGCAGCGTCTTAAAAAGTTTGAAAAGATAAAGCTGGCCGCTGCCATTAAAAAGGACCTGGGCGCGGTGGGTCGTAAATGGGAATTCATTGAAGACAAGGTGACAAACTACAAGGGTGAAGCGGCTTTTTTCCTGGTGTATTACAACAAGCGCCAAATCAGCAAGTTGTTAAACAAAAGCCAGGTGAAGTTGGCCGGAGCCTAAAAAACAAAAGCTCTGAACAAGGCAGCCTAGGCTGCCTTTTTTTATGCCCAGGGAAGGGCGGTATCTTAGAAACGCAGGGAGCGGTTTCTAATGGTATGCCCAGGGACGAGCAGTATCCTAAAAATGCAGGGAGCAACATTTTAGGGTATGCCCAGGGACGGGCGCTGCTCTTAATATAGAAGGCTAAAATTGCAGGAGCAACATAACGGTCTCTTTCTCCCAGGCATAAAAAAAGCCCGATATTCGTTAAAATATCGAGCTCTTAGAATATGGTGGCTACACCGGGATTTGAACCTGGGACCCCATCATTATGAGTGATGTGCTCTAACCAACTGAGCTATGTAGCCTTTGAAGCGGGGCGCATTATTCTCATTTTGAGGGTTTCTGTCAAGAGTCGATTTATGTTTTTTTTCAAAGACTTAGCCTCGGACTGGCTTAATTAGCCTAATGCTGTCTTTTTAAGGCGTAGTCAGTGATCTGGGCCCGCCTTATACTGGTCTGCGACAGAAGTCGGGTTAGACACTACGACCCCTTCTTACCAAAACGGGCTACCATGGGCCCGTTACACTGGAATTTATAATAATAATTGGAGTACACATGAAAAAACTGATCGCGTTGGTGCTGGCCCTGGGGATCTTATCCGGGGGTTATTACGGCCTAGGCCATGCCTATAAACAGGAGATTTTTGCGGGGGCCATGGCGTTTGAGGCGAGCCTGTCTGAGCTCACTGAAAAAACCACGCAAATCAGTGTGGGCGAGATCTCTTATCTTGAGAATCAACACGCCGGCAATAAACCCACTGTTTTGCTAATTCATGGTTTTGCTGCCTATAAAGAGAACTGGCTGCGATTTGCGCGGGCCTTTAAAGATGATTTTCATGTGGTGATCATCGATCTGCCGGCCCATGGCAAGAGCGTTAAAGACATGTCGCTGAATTACAGCCTAAACAATCAGGTATTGTGGGTGCACGAATTTGCCCAGGCCGTGGGCCTGACTCGTTTTCATTTGGCAGGAAATTCCATGGGCGGCGCCATCAGCGCCGTTTATGCCGCCAATTATCCACAGCACGTGATCAGTGCCACTCTGCTGGATCCGGCCGGTATTCATGATCACAGGTCGGTGATGCAAGATTTGCTGGAGCAGGGTAACAATCCCTTAGTGGTGGTAGACACTGCCAGTTTTAAGCGTCTCATGAATTTTGCCCTGGAGCAGCCACCGTTTGTACCCTGGCCTATTTCCCTGGTGAGTGCCGAGCGCGCTCAACAGTTGAAGCCGCTGCACGATAAGTTGTTTAAAGACATGCAAGTGGGACAGGGAGATGGTTTTAAGGCGGTACTTAAGAGTATTTCAGTACCCACTCAGGTGCAGTGGGGCGAACAAGACCGGGTGATCAACTACAAGAATATCGATACCTTCAGTGCGCTAATTCCAAACGTAAGCGCCCATGTGTGGCCCAATGTGGGTCATGCGCCCATGATCGAGATCCCTCAAGAGTCGGCGGCTCTTATGCTGACTCATATGCTGAATTAAATGTGGGTATGCCTCGACTCTTATGGTTGATATCCATCTAGGGTCGGCGGCTCTCATGCTGGCTCATATGCAAAATTGAATGTGCGCCATGCACCGGTTCCCATGCCGGCGCGCCTGCAGTACTTGTCTAGGTAATGTATCAGCCGCGCCTGAATTTTGCTCAGACCTAGGAATAAAGTACTGGTGCCTTGGTCTCAGTGTGCCAGCTTTCTACCAGTATTATCTGCGAATAAGACTTAAGTCATGCTTTTCTAAGTATTAGGTCATAGAAGTCTTTTTCAATGCTGTTAGTATGCAAAGCATTAGATTTGGTATGAGATTTGTATGCCTACTCATATAGCACTAGTTACAGGCAGTGGTAAAAATATTCTATGCAAAAACTAACCCGCGAAGAATACAGCAGCGAAGCCCTGCAACGGCGTGTGCGCAGCGTGACCTTTTTTAAAGATTTGGTGCAGCTGGATCCGGCCCAATATGAGCTGGTATTAAGCCTCAGCGAATACGTACGGGTGAAAGCTGGCGATAATGTCATGAGCAAGGGCGATGCCGACGGCAAACTGTTCTTCTTGCTTAAGGGCCAAATCGCTGTGTATACCGACGCCGGCGAACAAAGCCTAAACGTTATCAATCCTGGCGAAGTGGTGGGCACCCTGTCCATGATTACCGGGCGCAAACGCAGTGCCACGGTGCAGGCGGAAAGCAACGCCATCTTACTGGGCCTGGAGCACAAATATTTCCGTGATGTACACGACCATAGTCTCATTGGTTTAAATACCAAGTTAATAGCCTATCGCATGATTGTGCATAACATTCGCTGGACCCTTGAAATGAACAAGATGAAGGACCCCAAGCACCCGCTGGTGTCTTGTTTGTTAAAGGTGCCGGTGCATACCAGCAGTAAGGATAATCAGCAGGAACTGGAATTTTTACACCAGCAATCCAAAATGTTGGCCGAGCTGTTATGTGAATGGAATGAGGCCTCCCTGGTTCAGCCCTCCACCGAACTAGAGCCCGCCTAGCCATCTAGCACAAGAGCACTTAGGCCAGCCTGGGTTTAGTGCTCTTAAGATCGCACACCGTATCCTGATAACTCACCACGCAATTGCGCCCCTGAGCCTTGGCCTGATACAAGGCCTGATCTGCTTGATCCAAAAACGTTAACCAGTTTTGTTGTTTGTCGGGCAGGGTGCTGTTCACGCCTATGCTGATGGTTAATTTTATCTTGTGTTCCCCATCCACAAACACTTGTTTGGCCAGGCTTTGGCGAATGGACTCTGCCAGTTCCATGGCATCCTGATGCTGAGTAATAGGCAATATAATGGCGAACTCTTCGCCGCCGTAACGGGCAATCATGTCACTCTTGCGCTTGGCCTTATCTTTCAGCAGTTTGGCCGCATGGCATAAAGCCTTGTCTCCCACCAGGTGGCCATACTGGTCGTTTACCCGCTTAAAGAAATCCAGATCTAAAAACAATATGGACAGGTGTGTGTGGGAGCGGGATGCCAGGTCCCACTGAATGCTCAGGGCATCATCAAAATACTGGCGGTTAAATATGCCGGTGAGCGCATCGGTTTGATTAAGTTTTTCCAACTTCTTTTGGTTGTCTTTGAGTTTGCTTTCGATGGTAAAGGCGCGCCGGTACTCCTTAAAAAAGCGTCGTGCACTGAACAGTGAATATAACCAACACATGACAAACAGCGGCACAAGGTAACGAAATTCGTCTGAAAAAAAGCAGGCCAGGGCACCGGGGATGCTCAGCAGGGCAATGTAGCTTTGCGTGAATTTGGGTTTAGGGGCCAGGCTGGAAGCCGAGCCACCAATGACCGTAAGTACAATCAATAAGCTGGTGATCACCCACTGATGGTATTGGGCCTGGTTAATCATCAACACCACTAGGGTGCTAAGGGTGGCCGCTTGGCTGATGCACAGCAAAAATAACAAGGCCCGCCAGGTATCCGGATATTGGCGGTATATAAACTTAGTGCTTAGGGCGTGAGTGATGCGTAACAGGCTAATGCCCATGAAGGCACCAGAGAAAATTAGCGTGAAGCTGGGGGCGTACAGGTAAAAATCTGTGCTCCAGGCCAGCAATGGCCAGATAACGGCGTACAGCAAAACACCCGGAAGTGAGCGGTTTAAAAAATCCATGTCACTGCGTTTAACGAATTGCTGATCCATAGGCAACCTGGCAGGTTTCAGTGAGCAAATACCTTTTTATGGGGGAGCACCGCATCCTGCGGTGGGTGTTTCATTGGCCTTAATATAGCCGGTATTAGGCCACTAGCCTTGGGTTAAAGACGTCTGTGTGAGGGCCGCTGGCGTAAAGCGGTGAATATTCACTTGGCTTTTTCTATTTACCGCCAAATAAAAACGGGAACAGGCGCAGCTTGTCTTGCTGGGTAAGTGATTGCATACGTTTAATGTTGGTTTCGGGGATGGCTTCCGGATTAGGGTACTTGCTCAACACCGCTTCCATGCTCTCTTCACGTAATAGGTGTAATAACGGATAGGGGGCGCGATTGGTGAGGTTTTCCGCATCATCTGAGTTGGTGCCGGCAAACTGATAGTCGGGGTGAAAAGTGGCCAGTTGCAGGATGCCATGCCAATCTTCTTGCTCCAGTAGTGCATCACACAGATCTAAAAACTGGTTGTAATCCTCGAAGCTCTTCAGGTGATTTTCAATAATGATCACCGTGGTTTCTCTTTCCTGGGCGGACTTGGCCTCTAGTTCCAACATGGCTTGTTGCAAGCACTCTAATAGCTCTTTATCGGACTTGCCGCTAAATACCTGCAAATGGATCTGATTGGAACGCTGGGGTTTAGCCGCAAACGGGCACAGGTTTAAGCCGATCACCACTTGGTCTAACCAGGTATTAACCTGTTGGATAATTTGATTTTGCATGATCGTAATTCTGGAGAAATAAAAAGCCATTGTAACTCAGACGCTTATGGAGCGTGTGTATAAAAAAACCCTTTTTTTATCAACAAAGGGTCTAGGAAGGCACGCTAAGGCCCATGGGATAAGACTATAGTTACTAACAGTAGCTACGGGGTTCTAATACGGGTGGCAATAATGGAAAAAATACTGCGAAACATCATAGAGGGGGTTTCGAATAATTACGGTAAGGCGTTTTTCGATACTATCACCATAAAATTACATGAAGCCATAGGGGCGGACTTTACCTTTATCGCCCGCCTGGATAGAAAAGCTAACATGTCCCGTACCATAGCTCTGGTAGCCGGAGGCCAGGTGGTGGATAACATGGAGTACAGCTTGGAGCATACCCCCTGTGCCGATGTGGCGGATAACAGTGTGTGTCTTTACCCGGATGGCATCACCGGATTATTTCCTAAAGATCAATTGCTGGTGGATATGGGCATAAGTGGTTATGTGGGTACCCCCTTGCATGACTCCAACGGCAAGGTCATGGGGTTAACCGTGGCCCTTTATAAAGACCCCATAAAAAATATCGATTTTATACAAACCGTTTTTCAAATATTTGGTGGGCGCATTGCCGCCGAGATTGAGCGCACCGAGTACGAAGCCGATTTGGAAGGCAAGGTAGCCATGCGCACCGCCCATCTGGAAGGTGCCATGCAAAGTTTAAAACGCACCCAAACCCTGTTAATCCGCCAGGAAAAGCTGGCGTCGTTAGGAGGCGTAGTGGCTGGGGTGGCCCATGAAATTAATACCCCGTTGGGCATCGCCAAAACCGGACACAGTTTGCATGAGGAACAGTTGAAAAAAGTGGCCAACAGTTTTGAAGATAACTCCCTCACCGCATCGTCCATGAAACTGTATCTAGAGCAGAGCAAAGAAATTATGGCCACCGTTTCCAGTAACCTGGAACGGGCCATCGACCTGGTGCAAAACTTTAAATATGCCGCGGTGGATCGCATCGATGA
>MAAD01000225.1:8738-9099 GCA_002162985.1 Bermanella sp. 47_1433_sub80_T6
CCATAATCTGTTTCAATTGGTCACCCGTATCACCACTTCTCTGGCCGCGGAGTTTTTACGCAGTAAAATTAAATGCACGCTGGACATCGATCAGCGTATACAAATCACCACCCATGGCAGTGACCTAACCCAGGTGATTACCAATTTAATTATGAATGCGGCGGTGCATGCTTTTGAAGGTCAACAAAATCGTAAAATTGAAATATCGGCCCGAGACCTGGATGACGGTTTGCAAATTATGGTGACGGACAATGGCGTGGGCGTGGCGCAGGATATTCGTGAATCTGTGTTTGATCCCTTTGTTACCACCAAGCGCGCCTCGGGCAGCACCGGGTTGGGCATGAATATAGTACACAACCAG
>MAAD01000131.1 GCA_002162985.1 Bermanella sp. 47_1433_sub80_T6
GGGGTGTTGCTCATGCCCACTCGGCGCGCCAATTCGGCAAAGCTGATGCGGCCATTTTTTTGCAGCTCTAATAAGATTTTTTTATCAATTTTGCTTAAATCTGTGGGATTTTGCATAGCGACCAATCTTCCTAATTACCGATCAATACAAGAAGATTAGCCCTATATTGCCCCCTAAAACAACAAACTAAGAAGATAATTCCCCCTTTTCCCCCATAGAATTTAAATACCAAGCAAGTAATACCCATCACCCAAAAAGGACAATTGAGCATGTTAATCGGTGTACCTAAAGAGATTAAAAATCACGAGTATCGTGTTGGCTTAACCCCTGCTGGTGTACGTGAACTGGTGGGAGCGGGCCATGAGGTGTTAATTGAAAATAATGCAGGCCTGGCCATAGGTCTTACTAACGAGCAATACCTGCAAGCGGGCGCAAAAGTTAGCGGCTCGGCCCAGGAGGTGTTTGCTCAATCCGAGATGATTATTAAGGTGAAGGAACCACAAGCCAACGAGTGCAAAATGTTGCGCCCGGGGCAGCTATTATTCACTTACCTGCACTTGGCGGCAGATCAACCACAAACCGATTTACTGCTTAAAAGTGGTGCCAGCTGCATCGCATACGAAACCGTCACAGACGATCACGGGGGCTTGCCTTTATTGGCCCCCATGTCGGAAGTGGCTGGCCGCTTAGCGCCGCAAGAAGGGGCTGGCTGCCTAAGAAAAGCCCAAGGGGGTAGCGGCATTTTAATGGGCGGCGTGCCCGGTGTGGCACCTGCGCACGTAACGGTAATAGGCGGTGGCGTAGTGGGGCTAAACGCAGCGCGCATTGCCTTGGGCATGGGGGCTAACGTGACCATTTTAGATAGATCGCTTTCACGCTTAAAAGAGATTGACGATTTATTTGGTGAACGCCTTAACACCTTATACAGCACCGAAGAGACCTTGCTTGATGAAATTAAAGTGGCCGACATGGTGATAGGGGCGGTACTTATTCCCGGAGCGGCCGCGCCTAAACTCATTACCCGCAACATGTTAAGCACCATGAAACCTGGCTCGGTACTTGTGGATGTGGCCATTGATCAGGGGGGCTGTTTTGAAACCAGTAAGGCCACTACTCACCAGGACCCCACCTTTGAAGTGGACGGGGTGATTCATTACTGCGTGGCCAATATGCCGGGAGCGGTGGCGCGTACCTCTACCTTTGCGTTAACCAATGCGACCTTGCCCTATGCCTTGCAGCTGGCCAATAAAGGTCTTGATGCTTTGGCGAGCAATGGGCATTTGCTAAAAGGGTTGAATGTGCACGCTGGCAAGCTCACCTGTAAGGCGGTGGCGGCCGCGTTTGATTATGACTTTGTTGAGTCTTCGCAGGCGTTGGGGTTTGCCGAGAACGTTAAGCAGATTGCTTAGCAACTAAAATCTCGGCATAAAAAAAGCGCCCCTGTTAGTAGTCAACAAGGGCGCTTTTTTATGGCTGGCTTTTAAACATTCATTTTAAAATGAATACTTAACACCAAGCTGCAGGGTGCGAGGTTTACCCGGGCGATAGCCCATGGGCTGAGCCGCCACTGTGTATTCATTACCCAGTAGGTTATCTACTGTGCCGTAAAGCGCCAGCTCGGGTTTCACTTTATAGTTAACCGCTAGATCCAGAACCAGGTAAGCATTAATCTTATCGGCGTCGGCTATGGTGCCTTGACCGGCCTTGTCGCGCATTTCACCCTGGTAAAGAGCCGACAAGTTTAACTGCCATTTTTCGGCGTGTACGCCTGTTTTAACGTTTAGGCGGTGTGCTGGTACGTAGGGTAGTTCATCACCCTCTTCAACCTGGCCATTGGCATCGGTAAAAATCCCCGATTTATCAGTGAAGCTATTTTGGAAATCTGTTTTTGTATAAGTATAGGTAACGTTAAGTGGCAGCTTATAACTTTGAAATTGGTATTCCGTTTTCCAGTTGCTCTCCAAACCTATCACTAATACTTCGCCACCGTTTACTTCGGTATCCAGGTCGTCACCGCTACAGCCATTGTTAAAACTACAGGTGCCTTTTAAGTTGCTGTAGTCATTGGCGAAGGCGATAACTTCAACTTTATGGACACCACTTAAACGGAAGCCCAATTCATAGTTGATGCTTTCCTCAGGGTCGATATCCGATACCTGCCCAGGAGCACTAGCAACATAACCTTTATGTACACCCGCCAGCACACCGAAGGTTTCACTTATCTGAGTAAAGATGCCAGCGCCGGGAACCAATACCGATTCGGTACTTTCTATGGCTGTTGAACCCTCGGTTAAACTGGTCTCAATAGTTTCCGCTCTAAGGCCCAAGCTCACCGTAGACTTATCAATTTGAATATCGTCTTTCACATACACGGCCAAGGCCGTAGCCTCGCCTAGATTTTGCTTGGTGGCGTCGTCGCTGGCATCATTGTCAACCAGCACCAATCCATTGTCGGTCATGCTGTATTCTTGCTGAGTATGGTTACGCTTGATCTCATCCATATGCAGGCGCACACCTACTTCCAGTTCATGACTTACACCAAATACAAAGGCATCCATGTTTAATTTGCTTTGAATGCCCTGAGAGATAAAGTCGCGACCGTTGTTACCAATCATTAAATTATCTGAGGCGCTGCTGCTGGCCAGCTCACCGGTGAGCACCTTGTAATAGTCACTGTATTCCGGATTGGTTGGATCATTAATAACATCTTCAACGGATGGGGTTGTGGATGAATCCCCAGAGAAGCTATTCAACTTAAACCAGTCACGGCTAAATTCGTTACGGTACACATCAGTGGTAACCATACTGGTAAGAGTAGGTTCAAACACATGGGTAAGCTGAATCTGGCTATGATCCCACTGCATGTTATCCAAGCTACTGGCGGCATAACGGCGATATGGGTCGGCGTCAAAATCGCTCTTTGTTAAACCAACATAGGTCTCATCGCTTTCCTCGTCGGCATAACCCAATTTTAGGGTAAGGTGCTGACGATATTCGCCGTTTAGATCGTAGCTGGTTTTAAAGTTAAAATCGTTACGTTCAAATCCAGTATCACCACCGTTATCCAGGTCTTTAAAGCCTGTGGTGGATACATTTAGTGCTTCCACCAGGTAGCTAAAGTTGCCCTGTTGCTCACCGTAATAGGCGTTCAATCGGCGGTAATCGAAGCTACCAAGTTGAGCATCCACTTCACCCTGGGCCGCAAACGGAATACCACGGCTCACTAGGTTAAGGGCACCGGCCACGGTGGCTGGGCCATATTGAATGGCTGATGGGCCTTTGAATACTTCCACCGCACTCATGCGGGAAACATTTGGGAAGTAATAGGCGGCAGGCGCACTATATGGGGCTGGCCCGGACAATACGCCATCTTCCATTATGGTAATTTTTTTACTGCGCTCGGCGCTGGAGCCACGCATCCCTATATTGGGGCGCAGACCATAGCCGTCTTCTTCTAGGATATTGATGCCAGGCACTTCATTTAGAACACGGTGAATGTCTGTGTATTCAAATTGCTCCAAAGACATCTGATCAATCAGGGTGGCACTGCCTGGCAGGGTACTTATTTCATCCTGGCCACCTGTGATGTAAACCTGTTGCAACTCAACAGAGTCATCGGCAGCTAAAGACAGGGAGCTAAATAACAGTGCGGAAAGTGAATATGTAGATCTAACGACAAATGAAGACACAACTACGGCCTAACAAGGTATGAGATTGGCGCTAATTTAAACACAAATGAGAATGAATCTAAATTAGTTTCGGTTTAATATGCATATACACTGACCTGCCTCAAGCGGGCAACTCAAACTCATTGATAAACATCGCCTGTGATTGAATCCCTTTTTGAATGGCTGCTAGACCCGGCCAAACGTACCCATTATGGCTATTGGATCAGCTCTTTTCTGGTGGCCTTGACCTGGGCCGGCTGGTCCTGGAACAAACGCAAAGGCTACTTACAGAGCCTTTTAAGCACAAACTACTGGTGCAATAAATCCACCTGGCAAGACTTGGTATTAGCCTTAGGGAACCGAGGGCTGTTTATCCTGCTGGGCATTCCCTGGCTGTTGCTCACCCTGGATATTGCTTTGTCTACCCTGGATGGCTGGCGATTAACGGGCAGCGTGCAAGAAGTCCTCATTACAGGACCTTGGGTCGTAGCCTGCTATACCTTGGTTGTTTTTCTATTGGATGATGTCAGTCGTTATGGCCTGCATAGAGTGATGCACAAGTTTGATTTTTTATGGCGTATTCACCAACTGCATCATAGCGCCAGTACGCTTACGCCCATTACTACCCTGCGTTTGCACCCGTTGGAATCGGTTTTATATCAAATACGAGGCAGCCTAGTGCACGGTTTCTGCGCCGGTAGCAGCTTTTTCTTTTTAGGTTTTCAGGCGCATAGCTGGGAGGTTTGGGGAGCAAGCGCATGGGTGATAGCCTTCAACATATTGGGAGCCAACTTAAGGCACAGTCACATCCCATTTAGCTATGGGCGATTAGAAGCTCTGCTTATCAGTCCAGCGCAACACCAGGCCCATCATGGTGTAAGAACCATGAAACATAATTACGGATCGGTGTTAGCCATTTGGGACAGGCTTTGCAACAGCTGGCGCTCTGGCAAGCTTGACTACCAACTGCCTAAACAGGCGCAGCCCTTGGTTAAGCAGTTATTGCTGCAAACGATTCCTTTCAAGTAAAGCGCTAGAACCCTGCCCGTTCGTCCTGAACCTATACGCTCCTTCCCTGAACATAAAAAAGGCCGCTTATTAAGCGGCCTAAATCGAGACACAAAACATTTATTTCTAGTCGTTGTCGCCATCTGCGGCGGCAGGCTTAGTGAATTTCAATACCATCACAAAGTCTTCCTTCAACAGGTCAGTAAAGGTTTTAACGCTCAGCTGTAATGCACATATTTTGACGATATCATCATCGTCTGACACATAGTCCGTGGTATTAATGCACGTAGAAACATTGTCAGCATTTTCTACAGCAGTGAATAGATCACCTTCAATGGCTTCTAAATTGGCCAGGGCGGCGTCCAGTGCAGCTAACATGTCGGTGGCAATAGACTCCTGCCCCGCTGCGATCAAGTAGTCCTCAAAGCCGGTCTGGTCGTTGGCGGTGAAGATGGCTCTAGCACCCAAGAGATTGTTTTTCAGATGGTCTTTTGAGATATGAGCGAACTGGGATTCCAGGCTAGTCTCTTTAAACTCGCCATCACTTGCCTGTGGCAGGGCGGCTTTTAACTTGGCATCCTTGGTTTGCTTATCTACATAAAACAAAGCGTCGGAAATGCTGTTGGCCGCCAACTGCAAAGATTCAAACTTGGTAGCCAAATCTAGTGTGGAAAGCGCTGTCTCCAGCGCAGTGGCACGGTTTACCAGGTCTGCAGTGACAATTTTTGCGTAATCACAACGGGCCTTTTTACGCGCCGCCAGATCATTTAAAGCCATCCAGTCAGTCACCGAGCTATACAAGGTAGAGCAGCTTGCTAGGGTATCTTCTTCGAATAAAATATATTCAACCGAATTTAATCCACGACGACCCGTAGCCACCTTAGTGAAATCATCGATGGGGCCAGAGGCGATTTGCAAATCGACTTTACAAGTATCATTTGATGGCCAGTTATAAAAATTATCCCGGGCGGTATCTATCGCATCAAACTGCATCACTTCCATTTTCTGAACAGCAACCATGGTAGTGGCCCATTGATCTTGCGCAGTTTTAAGGCTTGCAGCATCTAGCACCGTGCAATAACTCGCGATGTCTGTGTCCAGTTGCACTAGGCTGGTTTTAACTGTGCCCACGGCTTGCTGTGCCACACCCGTAATATCCTGCAACATAGTGGCACAGCTAAAGGTTTCGCTGCTTAATTCATTACACATGTCGCTAGTAGTGCCGGATGAGCTGGAACCACTGCTACCACAGCCCGTTAAAGACAAAGTCAGTAAAACTGATGTCGCGAACGCAAACTTCATTTTGATACCTCTTTAAAAACAAAAAGCTGCCGGGCCGAGGCCGGGCAGCTTAATGGAGTGCTTTAAATAATACTACCAGCCAGCAACGTTAGTATCTGAAAAACCGTAAGCCGCTTGTAATAGATCGCGCGCTTCAGCCAGTTTGGCGACATAAGCGACGGCTGCATCACCAGCGTCTAGGACAGGTGCCTGACCCATTTTGTCATGTACCAAAACTAAGTCAGCCGTGCTGATTTGAGCAATAGGACTGAACTGTAAGCTTAAGGCAAAGCCTTTCATCTCGGACCAGTGCTTAGCACGGTTAGCAAAACTTGCTGGTTCGTTGGTGCCCAAGCTATTGGTTTCGGTAATTACATCGTTGATGTAATGAATAGCAGTAGCAGCAACGGCGTTTTCCCAGTTGTTCAAGGCAGTTTCTGCATATAGCGCCAGGTACTTGTGGTAGCCAGAACCTTCAACTGGATCGGTACCGAAGTTGTCTTGAATCAACTGACGGCCGTTTAGGAACGCATCCATGGCGGCTTTAGAGAAGTCGGTACCTTCATCTGCGGCACCTGCATCACGCTTAACCGCATTGATGGAATGACCAAAGCTGTATTCAGCGTATAAGTCGATGCTAGTGTCTGTATCTGCATCTTGGTACGGCGTAGTTTTAACTTCAGTATCTGTATACAGGTTGTAATCGCGCTGGGCACCGAAGTAACCAAAGCCTTCATCCCATTGATGCTCTAAAGCTGTGTAATATTTAGTGCCGTCTTTATCACCGGCACTGTTTTGCTTTAATAGACCCTTGCTTGGCTTGAGGTAGTCTTCAGCCGCCTGTGAATAGGTTACCGCACCTAACAATAGTTTTTGAATCAGCTGCTGGTAATCCAAGCCTTCGGCAGAAACAAACGTAGTGGTTTCATCATCATCGGTGGCCAATGTAGCAATGGCATCGAACCAGGATTGAATCAATAGATCAGGGCGATCGTTGTCGGTCTGATCGCCAATGATAGTTACATCCCAACCCACAAAGGTATTGGTTAGATCGTTATCCTGACCGGCAATCTTGCCTTGCAGGTTTTTATCACTGGATAGAGATGAGTAATCAGCTTGTGTTAGCGCAAGAGGCGCTTCCACAGAAATACTAACTGGCGTGGCTTCTATGTCGCCATCAAAAACGTTTTCGTCCAATAGGTTTACTTTGCCATCAACTTCATTAGTACCAACCGCATAAATACGATTTAGTCTTTCAAGTACTTCGGCTTTACCGGCTGCATCTTGAGTTACATCGTACAGGTCAGCTGTACTAATAAGGGCTTTCAAATCATTGAGCAATAACTGACGAGTAGCCTGACCGGAATAGGAAACTGCAGATTCATCGGCAGTTACCTTGCTGGTGAAGTTATAAGTGGTGGGTGCGTTTACCACAGTAGCGTCATCACTGTCGCTACTGCTACCACAAGCGGCCAACATAACGCTTGCCGATAAAAGTGTTAAACCTTTAATTAGTTTCATTCCGGTGAATCCCAAAGAGTACGAATAAATATTGAGGTGAATAATAGCAAAGACTAACAAAAATTCAATTAAAAACGATAGTAATTCGCATTACCAAATACTACCGGGTTGGTAAAAACCTATATCGACCTCATTGAACTATTCTTTATAAATAGATCTAACACGCCATTGAACTGACAAACTTAAACCCAATATTAACGTCATACACAATCAACAATCGCGAATTAAGGAATCTACTTCATGATGCGCATCATCCT
>MAAD01000339.1 GCA_002162985.1 Bermanella sp. 47_1433_sub80_T6
ATATCCGAAGATATCTAAATTGACCGTGTTTGAACTTACTCGAAAAAGTCTTTTGCTTCATAAGAAGCAGTACATCTCGACTCTCGGTAAGTACCCACACGAATTGTCTGAATTCGTTTTTAAAGATCTAAACCGCCGCTCGGACTGGCTTATCTTGTCGCTTATCTCTCAAAGCGGATGCGTATTTTAATGATTCGCATCTGATTGTCAACGTTTTGTTTGAAAGTTTTTATTAAGAAGCTTTCAAATTTTTGCGTTGCGCTTTAGGTTTCACCCCGAAGCGGAGGCGCATTCTACAGTGTTTCGATTAGCTGTCAACACTTTGTTTTTACTTGATTTTTTTCATTTTACTGAAGAAAAACAAGTGCCTTAAACAGGGTTAACTTTTTAAAGATTCTAAAAAGAAAACGCGCTTCCCGTTTGAGGAGGCGCGCATTATAGGGAGAATCGAAACAGGGTCAACTCTTATTTTAAAAATAGGCGATTACTATTTAAGTTCAAACAGGTGGTGCTTCTTTTTACCCAGCTTAGTGATGAAGAAACGACCAAATAGTGCATTTTGCGCGCTAAAGATCTGCTCGGCCGCCATTAACGCATCCATGCCATATGCTTCGCCGTTCACCAATACTGCATTGCGCCCCAAGGCATCCTTTATTTGCTTGCCCTGACCCAAGCCAGCATCTGCCAATAACTGGGTTAGCGGCTTATCAACCAGATCTGCTGCCAGTAGATCGCTACTAGGCAGGCCGTCTTGCTTGATTTGTTCGAGATCGTTTTCTGAAAGACTGGTGGCGTCTCCAGAGAACAAGGCATCTGTAATACGCTTGGCCGCCAGCAAGCCAGCCTCACCGTGCAATAATTCGGTAACCTGCGCCGCCAAGATACCCTGGACACTCTTACGGCCCTGTATTTCAGAATCGGCTTTTTCGATGGCGTCTATTTCTTCTATAGATAAGAAGGTGAAATACTTTAAAAACTTATAAGCATCGGCATCGGCGGTATTCATCCAGAACTGATAAAACGTATATGGAGAGGTTTTAGTGGGGTCAAGCCAAATAGTACCGCTTTCGGTTTTGCCAAATTTTGTGCCGTCGGACTTGGTCACCAGCGGCAGAGTTAAACCAAATACCTGATTACCATTCATGCGACGGGTAAGCTCGGTACCACCTGTGATATTACCCCACTGATCTGAGCCCCCTATCTGCAGGACACAATTTTCGCGCTTGTTTAACTCGGCAAAATCATAGGATTGCAAAATCATATAGGTGAACTCGGTAAAGGAAATACCAGCCCCCTCACGGTTTAGGCGCTGCTTAACCGACTCCTTTTGAATCATCTGATTCACCGAGAAGTGCTTACCTACGTCACGCAGGAAATCCAGTACATTAATGTCTCCCACCCAGTCGAGGTTATTCACCACCTTGGCGCTGGACTCACCGCTATCAAAATCAATAAAGCGACTTACTTGAGCCTTAAGCTTATCAACCCATTGCCCCACTACTTCCGGGCCATTTAATTTACGCTCTGCGGCCTTAAAGCTGGGATCCCCAATGAGACCGGTGGCTCCACCCACCAAGGCAAGCGGGCGGTGACCGGCCTGTTGAAAACGCTTCAATACCAATAATGGCACTAGGCTGCCTATATGCAGGCTGTCTGCGGTGGGGTCAAAGCCACAATAAAGGGTCTGACAGCCAGATTCTAATTTCTCGACGAGCTCATCAACGCCGGTGCAATCGTTGTATAAGCCACGTGCTTTTAAGTCATCTATTAATGCCGCTGTCATGGTGCTAAACCTAGAAAATATTCGTTACTATTTAAGAAGGGGGGCAAATTAACGTATTTGCAGGTGGTTGTCTCTACCGATTACCCTGAATAACTGCCAACTGTCTCTTATACTGGTTAATTGTAACCTTCAAATTCCAGACGGTGATGGTATGCTAGTCATCCAAAAGTACAGGCAAGCCCATGAATTCTAAGGACTTATCCACATTCGACATTTTACCCAAGCGACACTGGATCGCCTTGGGGCTAACCTGTTTGTTTATAGCAGCATTATTAATACTCATTCCTGTGCAGCAAGAGCTGGAGCGCCGTACCTTCGCCTATGAGCTGCCCCTGCCCGCCACACCAGAAACACACACCTTGCAGAGTACTCCTGAATGGGAAATGAAAGCGGTTAAACCCGGGGATACTCTGGCCCAATTATTTCAAAATCAGGGTCTGTCTTCGCAGTCCTTATACAAACTAACCCTGAGCGAACACGGCAAGATCCTTAACAAGATCAATCCTGGGGATAAGGTTGGCTTCCAGATGGACCAGGATAAAAAGCTGCAGGGCTTTCGCCTGGAAAAATCATTATTTGAAAGCTTTGAATTTAACCTGGAAACAAATGCCTTTATAAGCCAAAAAATCTTGTTGCAACCGGACATTGTTGAAACCTTTGCCCAGGGCACCATAGATAGTTCCCTGTTTGAGACTGGCCTGGAAGCGGGCATGAGCAATAATGTGATTATGGAACTGGCCACTATCTTTGGCTGGGACGTGGACTTTGCCCTGGATATACGCCAAGGAGATAACTTCAGCCTTATTTACCAGGAAAAGTATTTAGACGGTAAAAAAGTGGGGGACGGAGACATACTGGTGGCCCGCTTTGAAAATCACGGCAATACCTACACTGCCATTCGTTTTGAGGATGCCAAGGGTTATAGCCAGTACTTCACCCCAAAGGGGTTAAGCATGCGTAAGGCTTTCTTGCGTACTCCGGTGGATTTCACCCGCATTAGTTCACGCTTTAATTTAAGCCGTAAACACCCTATCTTGCATAAAATTCGCGCCCATCGCGGCGTAGACTATGCGGCCTCTCGCGGTACCCCCATTAAGGCGGCGGGTGATGGCAAGGTGATATTTGCTGGCCGCAAGGGCGGCTATGGGCGAGTATTGATTTTGCAACACGGCACCAGTTACACAACCTTGTATGCCCACCTAAAAGCCTTTCGACGAGGAGTACGTGTGGGCAAGCGGGTGAAACAAGGCCAGGTGGTGGCTTATGTGGGCAGCTCAGGTTTAGCATCCGGACCTCACTTGCATTATGAGTTCCGTGTTAACGGTACTCATCGCGACCCGCTCAAGGTTCGCCTGCCCCACGCCAAGCCCATAGATAAAAAACAAAAAGAACACTTTATGCATTACGCGCAGGTAATGGTGATGCGCTTGGAAAGCCATTTGTTTGGTGATTATTTTGCTTCTCGCTAATTAGCAGTAGCCTAAACCGACACCTTTCCAGCGTCGCTCAAAGAGCATAAGCTCACCCATCCATTCACAGCTTTACTCATTATTGAGCAGCCAGTCATGAGCTATTACATAGGACAAATGTCGGGCACCAGTTTAGACGGCATCGACACGGTGTTAATGCACTTTGATAAAGATCAAATGAGACTGATTGCCCAGCATCATCTTGATTTTGATCCGTCCTTGAAAGCCTCCATACTGGCATTATGCAATGGTAGCTCGGATGAACTTCATCGCTCTTTTGTATTGAGCAATAAGTTGAGCAAACTGTATGCAAACAGCATTCAGGTTCTGCTTGAACAGCAAAAAATCCCCGCCAACGACATTACCGCCATCGGCTGTCACGGCCAGACCGTACGCCATAAACCACCTGAATATACAGTGCAATTAATTAACGGCGCACTGCTGGCCGAAAACTGCAGCATAGATGTGGTATGTGATTTTCGCAGCCGCGACATGGCGGCGGGCGGACAAGGGGCTCCCTTAGTGCCCGCCTTTCACCAGGCTCTGTTTCAGCAAACAGATATGATGACAGACACCTTTGTGGTGAACATTGGCGGCATGGCCAATATCTCCAGGCTAACAGTCCAAGGTGACACCCAGGGGCACGATACCGGGCCGGGCAATGTGCTGATGGATGCCTGGTGTCAGCTGCATTTAAACAAATCATTTGATGAAAACGGCGACTGGGCCGCCAGCGGCCAATTAAACTCAGGCCTGCTTGAACAGCTATTAAGTGAAGATTTCTTTAAACTGCCGCCGCCCAAGAGCACCGGCCGAGAATTGTTTGACCTTAACTGGCTACAGCGTCAGTTAAGCAACCTGGATGCTGCCATTCCTGCGGTCGATGTGATGACGACCGTCACCCAGTTAACCGTGGAAAGCATTGCTCGAGAAATAGAAAACCTAAATAACCGCGGACAAGTGATTGTTTGCGGTGGTGGGGCCTTAAATCAATATTTAATGACCAGCCTAACAAAACGATTACAGCATTTTCAGGTACTTGAAAGCTCTGAGCTGGGTCATGACCCACAGAACATCGAAGCCATGGCATTTGCCTGGCTGGCCAAGCAATGTATCGAGCGCAAGTGTGCCAACGTTCCACAGGTAACGGGGGCCAAGGGCGGAAGGATATTAGGGGCGATTTACCCGGGTTAACATGATTAGAAGCTTTGGTAACCGGCTTCGATTAAACGCACTTCTTCGGCCGGACCAAAAGGCACGGTATCTACAAACGCTGGCAGCTGATTACGGTCGATATTATTGAAGCCCATCCAGCGTTCACAAATCTTAATGTCCACCACCTTAAACGCATCCAGTTTGGCTGCTTGATCCACCAAGGACTGGTACTGCCCGTAGTTTTTCTTGATGAATACATTGACTTCAGGGCCATGCAAAACGATGGCGATGGGGTATTTAGGGTAGGTTTTAGACTGTTTTGCCCAACTCTCGGCTCGATCCAGCAGGTCTGCCAACTCCTGAGGAGTATTGGCGTGCAGTTGAGCAATAAACTTCTGCTCTTCGGCCATTGCTAGATTAGCCAACAATAACAGCAGCAATACTGGAGCGGTTAGTAAGCGGCTAAGTGTTCGCGAGGCGTTCATGCTAGATGGTAAAGGAAGAACCACAACCACAGGTGGCCGCGGCTTGAGGATTAGAGACCGCAAATTTAGAGCCTTCCAGGCTTTCCTGATAGTCAACGCTGGCGCCATCCAGGTAAGGGTAGCTCAGTGAATCCACCAGCACACGCACCCCTTCTTGATCTATCTGGGCATCGTCTTCGGCTATTTCGGTGTCGAAGGTGAAGCCATATTGAAAGCCGGAGCAACCGCCACCGGTAACAAAGACCCGCAGACACAAGCTGTCATCCCCTTCGTCTTCCAGTAACGCCTGCATTTTCTTCACAGCAGAAGAGGTAAGAGAGAGAACGTTCATACAGCTAAACCTTCGTATTGGCACTATTGATAGCTGCTATTATGGAATTAACCGACTGTTTTAGTCAACTTTAGTTTTGACGTGGAACAATCGGAAAACCTCTCAATAGGCGTGATTAATCAGCCTTGGATCCTTTACCCACCGCCACTTCAGACAGTACCGGCTCGGCATTTTTACGGCCCTTACGTGGCGCTTCGGCACCTTGATGAATCAGGTTGCCGTTCACCTGGGCACCCATAACCATTTCCATCATAGTGTAATTTACATCACCAGTGACCATGGCTTTCTTGGCCAGTTCTATGTGCCCGGATGCAAATACGTTGCCCACCACACGACCATTAATGATCACATTAGGCGCTCGAATTTCCCCTTCAACCACGCCGGATTCACTGATACGCACTACGGCGCCGCTTTGCTCATCGGCGATGATGTTGCCTTTAATGCAGCCATCAATGTGCAAACCGCCGCTAAAATGCAGGTTGCCCTCAAATTCAGACTTGGTAGAAATTAAAGTATCGTAATGATCTGTGCTTTTATTTTTTTTACTGCTTAGCATGTTCTTGCTCCTGCTTTCTTTCATGACCAGGCCATGGCGTCGTCTGATTCACACGACCGGCCTTCGTACCTTTAGATTGTAAAACCACTTCGATGGATTCCGGGATGAAGTTCTCTGGCAGCACTAGCTCACCGGAAATTTCCTGGAAATAACGAAATTTAAACTTAATGCCATAATCCTGCACGTCATCCGACAAATCCCGCAAGCCGTAAACTTTTTGTTTGCCGTTTAACACGCCAGTGATATTCACCGCGGCCAAACCACTAATATAGGTTTGATTAGTGCCCACCTGAGTCACGACTACCTTGTAGCGAAAACGTCTTTCTTCCAGGGCCTTTTCCACTTCAATTTTTTGAATGCGCAAATCGTGTTTACGACTGGAAGGGGCCATAATGCCCTTATAAAAGGCTACCTCTTCTTGCAAGGTAGCAATCTGGCCACGTAGGTCCACCATGTTTTGGCGCAAACCTTCGGTGGAGCGACGATCTACCTCGCCGCCTTTTTCCAGCATTAATACCCGCTGATTATAGGAGGTGGCATCTTGCTCGGCCGTCTTTAGATCTTCTATTAATTGATCACGCTCGACAATGGCTTGCGCCTGAGTCTCCAGCGCTTCAAAGCGACCAAATAAATAACTGGCACCGCCCAACGCTGCCACCAAAAGTAGCATCAAAAACCGCTTCCAAAAACGTTTCCAGGGGTCATAGCTAACCACCATCAACTTATCTTGTTTGCTGCCTGTTACCGCAGTCATAACACGCATTCCTTATTCTTATTTATTTGTAAATTGCCCACGACCCACGCCATGGACACTGATTGACAATGCCAGGTTAAGGCAACATGGCCGGTGCGGTCATGGCCTGATTTTCTTCAAAACCAAACATGATGTTCATATTTTGCACCGCTTGTCCGGCTGCCCCTTTCACCAGGTTATCGATGACCGACAATACCACCACTGTATCGCCGCCCTGGGGGATATGAATGGCAATTTGGTTGTAGTTACTGCCTTTCACGTTTCGCGTGGCCGGGTGAGAACCGGCGGGCAATACATCCACAAAAGGCTCGTCTTTATAACGCTGCTCGTACAAGGCTTGCAGGTCCACGTCCTTATTATTTAATTTGGCATATAAGGTAGCGTGAATACCACGGATCATTGGGGTTAAGTGTGGCACAAAGGTTAAACCCACATCCTTGCCCTGGTTGGCAATTTGCAAACCCTGTTTGATTTCAGGCAGGTGCCTGTGACCCGCTGCACCGTAAGCAGAAAAGCTTTCGCTGGCTTCACACAGCAATCCACCGATCTTGGCCTGACGACCGGCACCACTGACGCCCGATTTACAGTCGGCAATGATGTTTTGCTCATCTACCAGATTATTTTCAATGAGGGGCAATAGACCCAATTGCGCCGCCGTGGGGTAGCAACCCGGATTGGCCACTAGCTTGGCAGTTTTCACTTGCTCACGATTGACCTCGGGTAAACCGTATACAGCAAGATCTACCAAATCTGGGCAAGTATGTTCCATGCCATACCACTTGGACCACTCCACCACATCTTTAATTCTAAAGTCGGCGCCCAGATCGATGATTCTCACCCCGGCTTCAATAAGCTCTGGTGCCATTTTCATGGCCACACCGTGAGGCGTGGCAAAAAAGACCAAATCGCACTCACATAGGGTTTTTACATCCGGTACACTGAAGCAGATGTCAGTGAAAGGTCGTAAGTTAGGGAACATGCCTGCTACCGGGTTACCATCTTCACCACGAGATGTGACCACTTTTAGGTTTACTTGTGGGTGTTGAACCAGAATACGTAGCAGTTCAACACCGGTATAACCTGTGCCGCCCACCAGACCTACATTAATCACACTACCACCTTCTTTTTCGTTTTGTTCAAGAGGGCCTTATA
>MAAD01000259.1:0-4917 GCA_002162985.1 Bermanella sp. 47_1433_sub80_T6
CCACACGTCGCGAACACTAATATTGATTCTGCCATAACCCTCGCGCTTCCATCCTTGTACCGCATTAGGGCCCACGGTAACCGAGCCATCAATCATGCGGGTTAGGTGTACCCCTAAAAATGGTAATTCAGGGTCTGGTATGGGGTAGATAAGATGTTTAACAATATCGTTGTATTTTTTAGGCAACTGATAATATTCCCCGCGAAATGGAATAATTTGAAAATCGGTTTTAATGCCTAACATACGGGTACAACGATCGGCCATTAGGCCAGAGCAACTGATTAAAAAATGGCTGTGTAAAGTTTTAGTTTGACCTTCATCGACTGATCCTTTGTCTTTAACCACCACGTCAACAACATCAGAGCTTTCTGTCATACCTACCACTTCCGCTTCCAAGCGAACCTCGCCTCCCAGCTTTATAAATTGCTGAGCCATGACAGTGGTCAATTTTTGATAGTTGACAATGCCTGTATCCAATACACGAATAGCACCCAAACCTGAAATATTAGGCTCTGCCTCATTAAGCTGCTGCTGGTTTAATATCTCCACAGTAATTTGATTTTCTTCACAGCGCTTATATAAATCTTGCATGCGCTGCATTTCCAATTCATTGGTGGCTACCAATAGCTTGCCACACTGATCAAATTCAATGTTGTGCTGCTGGCAAAAGTTCATGGTGGCGGCCACGCCTTCTTTGCAAAACTTGGCCTTTAAACTGCCCGGCTCGTAATATACGCCCGCGTGAATAACACCGGAATTGTGACCAGTTTGATGTTGAGCAACCTTGGATTCTTTTTCCAGCAACAGCACTGTTTTATCTTTAAAGCGCTGCTTCAATTGCCAAGCGGTGGACACACCTACGATGCCGCCACCAATAATAATGTAATCGTAAATCATAAAACTGAACTCATATTTAGTGGGAGCTGCCAACTCAGATGAGGGATTTGGTATTGGAGGTCGCCGTGGCCCCCTCCATGGGGGCTTGCTTCGGCATCCATGCCTCAAACACCTCAAATACCGAACCCCACATCTAAGTTCATGTTTAGTGGCCGCTAATGCTATTCATGCTAAACATTGGCAGAGTAGTTAACTTGGTTTGGAGTTCCGGTTAATGAGTTTGAGGATGTCTTTGGCATGGATGCCAAAGTCAAGCGCCCAGGGATGGGTCTACAGCGACCTCAAACTCATTAACCGGAACTCCAAACTTGCAGATTTAGAAAGCTAAAAGCTTAACTAAAATGACCACGCTGGCGCAACAACTCACGCTCTAAACCATCGTGAGCAATAAACTTATCACGACCATGCAACCAGCAATGATTATGCATTACCAACATAGCCCCCACAGGCACAGGTACCGACAGACAATTCTCTTCATTTTCCAAAGACTCGCCCATCTTATGCAAATACAAACCCTGCTGCATGTTTTGTGGCTCGGCAAATTGATCGATGAACAACATATTAGGTTTGCCGTTTTCATTTTCTTCAAAAAATACAGGGTGAAACACCTTTCCGGCTACCTGTTTGCTTGGCGGTGAACCCCACTGAATGTCTTGCTTGGCCATGGGATCATTGTAAAAGGCATCCAGTTCTTGCCAATCATCCACGTGCAGCATGAGGGAGTTACCCCCTTCCATATTTTTCTCTTTCATCTTCATCATTAATACAAAATCGGTGCGCTCGTTCACATAGGTGCCATCGTTATGCAGTTCCATGCGGCGATGGGCCTGGCGCAAATAGCTGTCGGAGTTATCCACGTTACGTACCGTGAAGCGTGCGTAATACTTGCCATGCATAGAATCAAAGTTAGCCACACCAATAAGGTGAGAAATCGCCGTGGATAACAACACGTTAAAATCGGCTACGTCACCACTGGGGGCACCCTGGTATTCAAACAAGAAAGCCCCTTGCTCACGATCTTTGATGATGCCAATTAAACACTCACCTAGCTGCCCATCACATACCTGATTCAAGGCATCGGCCACGGCGAAGCGCAAAAAGGGTTTGTATTCTACGGCCTGTACATCCCATGCTTGGGTAGCCATTTGAAAAGCCTGTAGCGCCGACGCCTGCAAGGTAATCACCTGCAAGCGTTTGCTGGTGGGGTGAGACTGAACAGTAAAACCGGTGGAGGATTCGTCCACGATGGCGGCTAATGACATGGGGATTCCCCTATTGATTAATGAACACCCAGTAATAATGTCGACATTTTTGTGTAATGTCAACATTATGATTTTACAGCGCTATTTAACTCCTCCATCAACTTATCGTAGAATATGACGAAATTACGCTATCCCAGTAAGGATCGTCACATGACCTTGAGCGCCCTCACCGCACAGGCCACCAGACAGGACAATTTTGCCACTCAGGTTTTAAGCCAGCTCAAGCAAGATATTCTTAGCGGCTTTTATAACCCTGGGGAAAAACTGCGCATGGCGCGCTTAAAAGAGCGCTACAACGTGGGCGTAAGCCCGCTGCGCGAAGCCTTGTCGCAATTATTGGTGGAACAACTGGTGGTGGTGGAAAACCAGCGAGGGTTTAAGGTGCACCCCACCTCTCAGGCCGAGCTACAAGACATCTACCAAACCCGAGCCGCCATCGAAGCCTTGTGTGTGGGGCAAGCCATCGATTTAGGGGACGATGCCTGGGAGGCCAGTATTTTGGCCGCCGCCCATCAATTAAAAAAGTCGGCGCCGTTACTGGATGACACCCTGCAAAACAGCCAGCAATGGGAGAAGCTGCACCATAATTTTCATACCGTCATTTGCCTGGGCTGCCAATCCCCCGCTCTAATGCAAGTACGCTTGGGTTTATACGAGAAAGCGTCGCGCTACCGTAACCTGTGGTTAAAACAACACATGGTGGACAACGCTGTGTTTGACGCCAACTTTAAGGAACACGATGAACTGGTGGAGACATTATTAAAACGCGATAAAGAAAAGGCAGTGAGCATGATCAAATCTCACTTGTTGGCCCCCTATGTATTATTAAAAGACAGCCAATTTTGATGAACACCGCTGCGCCATCGGCCCTTATCCACAACCTTAAACGCCTGGCGGTGTTGCGCCTTATTACCTGTAGCGGTATTGCCCTGGCCTTGTGGTTTTTTGGCCAGGAGCCCGCCAGTAACCTGCAGCGCTTCAGTGCCTGGGGGATTTTAATCCTCATGACGTTGCTGAGCTTGCTAAACCTGTGGCGGGCCCGCAGCAACAGTGCCCTGCCCCATGAGATGTTTAGTTATCTATTAATCGATACCCTGCTGATTGTGGCGTTGATGTATTTTAGCGGTGGCGCCAACAACCCTTTTATCACCTATTTATTGGTGCCCATCGTCATCAGCGCCGCCACCCTCAGCTGGTTAATGACCTGGTTGTTGTGTGTGTTGGCCATGCTGGCCTACGGGGGGTTGTTGTTTTTCTATGAACCCTTAGCATCCCTTGAATACCAATTGGCTCAACTGGGCTTAAGCCAGCACATCGTGGGCATGTGGTTAACCTTTGTTTTAAGCTCGTTGTTTATCGCCTATTTTGTGGTGGAGATGGCCCTGGAGAATCGCTTCCAAAGCCAGCAAGTGGCGCAGTATCGAGAGCAAAGTATTCAAGGTGAACACCTGATGCTACTGGCCAGCCAGGCTGCCAGCACCGCCCATGAACTGGGCTCGCCATTAACCACCCTTAAGATCCTTACTCGGGAATTGCGCCTTCAGGCACAAGATGAACAAACCCAGGCCGACCTGGATCTCATGCATCAGCAAATTGAGTTGTGCAAAGACAAGCTCAAACAATTAAGCCAGCACCAACAGCTTGAGCAAAGCTCTCAACAAGCCTTACACCTGTTTATTCACCACGCTCTGGAGCAATGGTTATTAATGCGTCCCACGGGCCAATATATTTGGCAAACAAACCACTCCACTAGTCCTGAAGTGCAATATCCACAGGTACTGCAACAGGCCATTATCAACCTGCTGAACAATGCCTTCGATGCTAGCCAAGCCACCGTTGAGCTATCTCTTAGCTGGAACAGACACCATTGGACGCTGAATATTTTGGATCATGGCCCAGGGGTGGCCGAAGAATTTACCCTGCCCAGTGCCCCCATGGACTCCATGCAGGGCTTGGGCATAGGTTTATTATTGAGCCACAGCAGTATTCAACGCTTGGGCGGGCAGGTAACGTTAAGCAATCAGCCCCAGGGCTGCCTTACTTCCATAGAGATACCGTTTAATGTGCCGTTTAATGAGTAACGAAAGCCAAAACCACATGCTCATCATAGATGATGACGCCACCCTGTTAATGGTTTTGGAGCGGGCCATGGTACGTCGGGGCTTCAGCGTGAGTACCGCGATAAGTGGCGCGCAGGCTTTGGCGCTATGCAAACAAAACCCGCCCAGCCATATCTCCCTGGATTTAAAACTCACCCAGGAAACCGGCTTAAACCTGATTCCCCAGCTTAAAATCCTGGCCCCCAATACCCGCATCGTGATGCTCACGGCCTATGCCAGCATTGCCACCGCGGTGGATGCCATTAAGTTGGGCGCCCATCAGTATCTGTGCAAACCGGCCGATGCCGATCAGCTATTGGCGGCCTTTGGAGATGGACAACCGGGCGAACTAAAGATGGCAGAGCAGCAACAGCCCACCTCGGCCAAGCGCCTGGAATGGGAGCTGATTTCGCAAACCATGCAGAAAAATGAGGGTAATGTGTCGGCCAGTGCCCGCGAGCTGGGCATGCATCGGCGCACCCTGCAGCGCAAACTACTTAAACACCCGGTGAAAAGTTAGCGGTTTAAAGTTAAACCAACTAGTCATCGTTAAAATAGCGATCCACATCAAACGAACTTAATAACTCAGGGGTGGCCCCAACAAAAGTGGCCACCAGGGCACCGTTGATAAAGGCTTCCGGAAACATCATTAGTGGCAG
>MAAD01000259.1:4929-7465 GCA_002162985.1 Bermanella sp. 47_1433_sub80_T6
TTGGTCGAATACCAGGGACCAATCATAAACCCCCAGACTCACCAGCAAGATAGACGTGGCGCTCACCACGCAAAACATGGCGATGGCGCCGTTAAAAAAACTCCCCACAAAAATGTACACAAATGGATTGGCGGGCAGATACCTCTGCATGAGCCTGAGCACGGTATTTGAGGTATAAACCGGCAAGGCCACCGACACCATGAAGCTCACCCCATAACCCATAAACGATTCAATCCCCAGGAAACTGGTGCCCAACAGCGCTACCGCACCGCACACTATGGCCAGCGGCCAGCCCATTAACAGGGTAGCCAGGGTGAGCCCAATAAAATGCACTCCCATGCCACTGCTGATGCCCGCCCGCAGCGACCACATCACCGTTAGCCCAAAGCAGCACATAAAGAAGATGTGCTGTAGTTCGGCGTGTTGGCGCAATGCCCGTCCGTTCACAGACCATAGCGCCCACATCAGCACCCAGCCTGCAGGCACAAACATGAGCCACATAAATACACTGGGCAATAGGCCCGCTTCAATACTCACAATTACCTCTATGCTTAAGAGTACCTCTATTAAAAGGTAGAACATTTTTTATACTAGCTGGTTATTTTGAGTCTTTTTAGGTACGCTACGCGCCCCATTTTTAGTGGGTGAACACAGAATTTAATCGAGGATCGGATGTTTAATCTCATTGGAAAAACCACAGAAAACCCGAAGAACGACATATTGTCGGGTTTAACCGTTGCTCTCGCCCTTATTCCTGAAGCGGTAGCCTTTGCCTTCGTGGCCGGCGTGAACCCACTTGTGGGTCTATATGCTGCCTTTATGGTAGGTATTATTACCTCTATTTTTGGTGGCCGCCCAGGTATGATCAGTGGTGCCACAGGCGCTATGGCAGTGGTAATGGTGGCCTTGGTTGCCCAACAGGGTGTGCAGTATTTGTTTGCCGCCGTGGTGCTTACCGGCCTCATTCAAATGTCGTTTGGTTTTTTCAAACTGGGCAAATTCATTCGCCTGGTGCCTCAACCTGTGATGCTGGGTTTTGTAAATGGCCTGGCCATCGTGATCTTTTTAAGCCAGTTGGGACAGTTTAAGTTTATTGATGACGCAGGCACTCTGGCCTGGTTAGAAGGCAATTCCATGTTAGTGATGCTGGCGTTAGTGGGCATTACCATGGCAGTTATTCACTTCTTACCCAAGCTCACCAAAGCGATCCCTTCTGCCTTAGTGGCCATAGTGGGTGTTACTCTCGCGGTTATATTCTTCGGTCTTGATACTCGTACCGTGGGCGACGTGGCCGACATTGCCGGTGGTTTGCCGCAGTTTAGTATTCCAGAAGTGCCTTTCACATTAGAAACCCTGTGGATCATCTTGCCTTACAGTGTGATCTTGGCAGGTGTTGGTTTGATTGAATCCTTGTTAACGCTAACCCTAATTGACGAACTGACCCAAACCCGTGGCCAGGGCAATCGTGAATGTATCGCCCAAGGCGCCTCCAATACCGTGAACGGCTTTTTTGGTGGCATGGGTGGTTGTGCCATGATTGGTCAATCCATGATTAACATTAACTCGGGTGGCCGTGGCCGCTTGTCGGGCATCACCGCTGCGGTGGCCTTGTTGATGTTTATTCTGTTTGGTTCCGGCATCATTTCCCAGATTCCATTGGCGGCCTTAGTGGGCGTAATGATGATGGTGGTTCTGGGTACCTTCGAATGGTCAAGCTTTCGAATTCTTAAGAAGATTCCTAAGTCAGATGCGTTTGTATTAATTTTAGTGAGTGGCATCACGGTCGCCACTGACTTGGCCATTGCTGTAATCACAGGTGTGATTGTGTCTGCCCTGGTATTTGCCTGGAAACACGCGCAGCACATTCGTGTGGATATTAAAGAAGAAGATGGCGTTAAGGTTTATGAGTTACACGGCCCATTATTCTTTGGTTCTTCCAGCTACTTCCTGGAATTGTTTGACCCAGCTAACGACCCGGATAACGTGGTTATTGAATTTAAATATTCTCGTGTAGCGGATCATTCCGGTTTGGAAATTATTGATACTCTGGCCGACCGTTATAAAAAGCTGGGTAAAAACCTAAGCCTTAAACACCTAAGCCCTGAATGTCGTAACCTGCTTAGTACAGCGGGTGACATGGTAGAAGTGGATGTTATTGAAGATCCTAACTATCGTGTGGCGACTGATAAACTGGCTTAGGTTTTAGCGGTTTAGATTACGTAGAAAGATTAAAGGAGCCGATTGGCTCCTTTTTTATTGGGTCAAATTAGACCTGAATTGAGGTATACATTAATGTCATCAGCGTCTCCGCTATATTAAGTCAGGGGGTCAGGAAGGAAGTTAAGAGATAGATAATTAAGCAGAGACTAAAACAGTAAAGACCGAGCCATCAAGATGGCATCTTCCCGCCCACCCTTCATGGGGTAATAGTCTTTACGACGGCCAATTTCGTTAAAATCATGTTTTTCATATAACGCCAACGCCGCAATATTACTGGCGCGTACTTCCAAATACATTTCATGATTTTCAGATTGTT
>MAAD01000133.1 GCA_002162985.1 Bermanella sp. 47_1433_sub80_T6
TGCAAGCAGCTTTTCACGACGGAATGCGGAAAGTGCAGGAGCACCGGACAATTTGAGCATTGCTCTGGCCTACTGATTGAGTGGTAAAAATTAGGGGCGTAATTCTAAAGGAAAGCGCTGTCTGCCACCAGCCTTATGTACAGGATGTACGGTATGCCGCAGGGGCATGGATGTGCAGGAGCGGTGAATGAACAGGATGTACGGTATGCCGCAGGTGCATGGAGACACATGAGCATGAGCAGAACTGGTCCGCCTTCAACGGCGATATAAAACACTTGTTATCAGGTTACAAGCTTAAAACCAAGAATTGTCTAATTTTTAATCGTCACTAGGAGAAATGACTTATATAACTAAATGTTCTAAAATTCAGTTGTTCAACAACCATGGGGCCTGAGGGCCGATTGGGTGAATTTTGGCCAACTTTGTCCTACAAATTGATTTGGCACTTTCGTATTCAGCTAATAAAATATGACTCAGTTCACACTTTAACTGCCAAATCTTAGGGGGGATAGATGCAGCAAGCTCATATTACTAAGCAACAATGGCTCATTAAATTCTGGTTTACCCTAAGCCTATTCGCCGTGGTATTGGTCATTGCCGTTAATTCTGGTAATCAACATCAGTATAAAGATGTGGTTGAAAGCGGTGTTCTTAAAATTATTACCCGCAATAGCCCAACTACTTATTTTCAGGATCGAGATCAAAGCTCGGGCTTCGAATACGAGCTTGCCCTAAAATTTTCAGAATATCTAGGGGTAGATTTACAAGTAGAAGTGGCCGACAGTCTTGAAGACTTAATCACCGAAGTGGAGTCGGGCAACGTGGCCTTTGCCGCCGCTGGACTCACCGTCACAGATGCTCGCAGCGAGCACGTGACCTTTGCCGACAGCTACATGTCTGTGACTCAACAACTTATTTACCGCACCGATCGCAAGCGCCCCAAGAGCATGCAGGCCATGTTAGAAGGTACATTAATGGTGACGGCCCACTCAAGCCACGCACAGCAACTACGCCATCTGCAAAAAACCACTATGCCAGCGTTAACCTGGATTGAACGTGACGATGCCGAGGTAAGTGAGCTGGTGCAAATGGTCGAGAACGGTGAAATTGATTTCACTATCGTTGACAGTAACGAGTTTCAAGCGCTCTCAGGTTTTTACCCTAAAGTTCGCACCGCTTTTGATGTAAGCCAGTCGCAAAATTTAGCTTGGGCCTTTGCCAAGTTCAGCGACAATCAACTGTTAAATGAAGCCCGCGATTTCTTCATGTTAATGCGCGAAACCGGTTTATTGGCCCAGTTACAGGAACGTTATTACGGCCACCAGAATCAATTGGATAATGTGGGCACCCTCACTTTTTTACGCCAGGCCGATGAA
This sequence comes from Bermanella sp. 47_1433_sub80_T6, assembly GCA_002162985.1. GTDB lineage: Bacteria > Pseudomonadota > Gammaproteobacteria > Pseudomonadales > Oceanobacteraceae > Bermanella. Next base: position 1,377 of record MAAD01000133.1, read on the forward strand.
CGTCTGGAAAAGTATCAGCCTTTATTTGAGCAAACCGCATTACAACACGATGTGGATTGGCGCTTACTGGCAGCCATTGGTTACCAGGAAAGTCACTGGCGTGCACGTGCACGCTCACGCACGGGCGTGCGTGGCTTGATGATGTTAACTCGCACCACGGCTAAGGAAATGGGCGTGGAAAACCGCCTGGACCCAGAGCAAAGCATCGTGGGTGGCAGTGCTTATTTTGCCAAACTGAAAAAACGTTTTTCTCACATTAACGAACCCGATCGTACCTGGTTATCACTGGCCGCCTATAACGTTGGTGCAGGTCATGTAAGGGATGCCCAGAGGTTAACCGAGCAACAGGGTGGTGACTCTGAGCGCTGGATGGACGTGAAAGACCGTTTACCGTTATTGACCAAGAAAAAATACTACAAGAACACCCAATACGGATACGCTCGGGGTTATGAGCCGGTGCACTACGTGCAAAACATTCGAAAGTTTTATGATTTATTAGTTTGGCGTGAACAGCCCGAACCCAGCTATACCATGTTAGGTGAAGGTTCGATTTTTACTGCCAGCAACACCTACAAAACGATTCCTCCTCTTACTCAAGTTAATTGAGTAGGGACCCAGAGTTAGACCGCTTCACCGGCTTCGGCCGGTTTTTTTATGTCTCGGGAAAGACGGTATGACGCGGTGCCATGAATGGCAAGGAGCGGCGTTTATCAGACTAGCATTTGTTAAATCACTCCAATGAAACTGCCCACAGCTAGCCCAGTAGCTATTGAGGGCGCCGTGAATATATCCCTATAGGCTTGATTCGGCATCCCTGCCTCAAACACCTCAAAATCTATTGGGTTAGCTGCTTCCAACATAGGGACACTGCTGACTCTTTTTTAAAAGGCACCCTTAATCCAACTCCCCCTCACGGGCCGCTAACTTTAACTGCTTCTTCTGCTCACGGCGCATCTTAAAAAAATCCTGAATTAACGCACTGGCCTCTTGCGCCATTACACCGCTCACCACTTCCACTTCATGATTGAAATATGACTGCTTAAATACAGTCATTTGCGAACATACCACACCCGCCTTGGGTTCCAGCGCGGCAAAAATCACGCGTTTAATACGGGCATGCACCACCGCACCGCTGCACATAGTGCAGGGCTCTACGGTTACGTATAGGTCGGCATCCACCAGGCGGTAGTTTTTAATATGCTTAGCAGCATCTCGCAGCGCCATCACTTCAGCGTGGGCGCATGGATCATGACTGCTGATAGGCTGATTAAAACCGCGACCGATGACTTCACCATTCAACACCACCACCGCCCCCACCGGAACTTCTTGCAGAGCGTAAGCCTTTTTAGCTTCTTCCAGGGCTTGCGCCATGAAAAATTCATGATTGTGCTGAGGTTCATTCATAAGCTTAAAATTTCAATTGTCATCAATATTCTGCCAATGAAACCTGGCTGCTTTGTTGCCAAAACTCCACCAGTAACCTGGCCGTTAGTTCTGGCACTTCCAGCATGGGAGCATGTCCCACGTTAGGTAAAACGTCCGTTTGCACATTAGGCATGTGCTCTAGAAACTTATCCACACTGGACACATGTATCACTCGGTCTTTTTCACCCCACAACACAAAGCTGGGCAGAGTTAACTTGCTAAAAATATTGGTAAAACCACCTGAATATTTTGCCGCTTCAACCTCTTGCATCATATTTTTAAAAATGTGGTCGTTGGCAGGTTCTTTTGCCATGGCGCGGCGGGCCAACACATTAGTAGCCGGCCAAGGTAAAAAAGGCACTTGCTCCATGGCAAAACTCATTAACACTTCCATATCCTGTGGGCTGCGAACAATCAGTGGATTTTTTTGCTTGTTCTCTATAAGCAACTGCAACTCACTGGGCTGATCTCCATAAAAACCGGCAGCATCCAACAGGGCCAAAGACAGTACCTTACCTGGATGACGATAGGCATAAAGCCCGGCAATGCCTCCCCCCATGCTATTGCCGACTAAATGGAAACGGGTAAGTCCCAGGGCATCAACAAACTCAGCCAAGCGCAGGCTTTGCTTATCGAAACCATAATGCTGATTATCATCAAAGCTGCTGTCGCCGTGACCGGGTAAATCAGGGGCAATCACATGAAAACCTTCCAGCTTCTGCACCATGCGCGTCCAGTTGTCTTTATCGGCGGCAAAACCGTGCAGCAAAACCACAGTGGGGTCCAAAGGGTTGCCTGCCTCCAGATACGTCCAGTTATGATCCGATAATTGAATTTGGTGTTTATCGAAGCCCGCCATGGCCCGTTCGGCACTTAGGCCCAGCTCAAAAACGGAATTTTCGAAGCTGGCGCAGCCAGACAGAAAACTTAACAGTACGATGGTTTTAAGTAGTTTCATGGTGAGATTTATTATTATTGATTAGGTGCCACTAGCTTAGAGGCTGCTGGAATGGCGCGCAATCAATATATAGAAAAGGCATTTTTATGGCGTTTAAGTATTCTGCTCTTCACGTAACTTGGCACGTACGTTCATTAATACCTTTCCGTAAGCATTGTTGCCACGGCGATCACGACCGCAACCCCAAAAGTAGTCATACTGATTATTATCTACCAGGGTTTCCTCGCCAGTGGCCAGTAATTCTCGAGCTATATCGGAATGAGTGCGACACTTAGTATAGACAGCGCGGGTCATGATAATTTCTCGCACCTGCGACCAATCTTTTCTAATTTTCTTGAAGCGATTACGACCCAATTTTTGAGCTTTTTTAGCCGTTTTAGCCAGCCGAATGGACTCTTGATAGTCACCGACTGGAAATTTCATGGCCTGGAAATAGTGTTCCACACTGGGCCAAACCTTATCTTCCAACTCAAAGCTTACCAGCGCAAAACTGGATAGGTTATGGTCCATATTATTGCGAGCGATACAGATTACATTTTCATCGACACTGGTAAAAAATGACACAGACCGCTCCTAAGTATTATATTTTAGCTACAGGTTAGGGATTAAAGCCTAAAAAATAAATTCTAGCTCAGGCTGAACCAATAACGATTGCAGCTTATTCTTAATCTCATTTAACCTGGGACGAAATACCGTATCTTCATGCATACAGGTATCTTTAAGTTCGGTTAGCGTAGTGATTAAAGTGGAATCGTAACTTTCACTATTATGATTCAGCAAATCTTCCAGTAGGCAGGCAAAGGCCCTCACTTCAACACTCTCCATAGCCTCACGCTGCATCAGAGGTAAAACGGACAAATCAGACGCGGCACCAAAGTCACCAAATAAAACCGAAGCCTGATCATCTATCATAGTGTTGTGCGCATATACGTCACCATGACTGACTTTTTGCCCGTGCAAATGGTTAAGAATATCTGCCATGCTAAAGGCGATCTTGGTAATTTGCTCGGGTGTAAACTCGGTATCTTCTTTAAAGGTGTCTCGGGTACAGCTCACCAATGAAGGGGGCAGACCTAAATTATAAAAAGACTCTGGGATAAGTTTCATCACTAAGCCTAACTGATTTTTCTGCGCTATCTTAGCCACAACCTTAATCAAATTAGGGTGCTCACCGGCAGTCAAACAACAGTTTAGTTCATCCTGTGGATAACCATCGCTGGTCACTTCGCCCTTAAATAATTTAACGGCGATTTCAGAATCGCCCCCCTTAAGACTGGCAGGTTTTTTGACCCAGTTGGCATGGTGAATCACCCCGGACGCCCCTTCACCTATTTGATGATTTAGCTGGATATTGGCCATATTCACCTTAACCATGGGCGCGTCTTCTAAATCAGCATTAAAGGCATTACCTGAAAACGCTAACCAGGACAATTTAGGTAATTGGAACAACCAATCGGGCAAGGCCGATAGCTTGTTAGCGGACAGACGAGCCAACTCCAGATTACGACAATTGGCCATGGAGCCAGGTAATTCAGTCAGCCGGTTGCCGGCCAGCGCCAGTTTTTGCAAACGAGATAACAACCCCATGGAGTCGGGCAGTTTTTCAATTTTATTATCGGTAAGAATCAACCAGCGAGTTTGTAGCGGCAGTGAATCTTCGCTAACCGTTTTAATCTGGTTGGCTTTAAAGCCAATCATTTCCAGTTTTGGGCATTCGGCCAGCACTTCTGGCAAATGGTCAAATTGATTATTGGATAAAAACAAGATTCTTAGATGTTTTAAACGGCCAAAATCAGCGGGTAAACTGCTTAACTTATTGTTGGAAAGATCTAATACTTCCAATGAGCCGGCCAGATCAAATATTTCCGTAGGGAATTTTGTAAGGTTCTCAGCTAGCTGCAGGCGAGTAATGGAGGGCTCTGTAGATGAAAGTTCGCCCGATGTTAACTGCTGTAAGGTGTGCAAATTGGTAACTCTGGGGTGTATAAAATTGCGGCTATTTTAAGGCATAAGTCTGCCAGGGGGAAGCAACCCTTAGCTTTGTACAAAAGAAATACACACAGGTCACAAACAGAGTGTTCTTTTAACAACGCATCAAGCCAGACAGGCCTTTTTTATACTTGTTCAATTGCCTTTTAATCCGCACATTAAAAAAGGGGATGCACATTTAGTACATCCCCTTTTTCATTAAGCCGGTTTAATATTTTAAAATATTATTCCCACTCAATGGTAGCCGGCGGCTTCGAACTTACATCATAAGCCACACGGGAAATATCTTCGATCTCGTTGATGATACGGTTAGAAACCTTCTCTAACAACTCATACGGCAAGTGCGCCCAACGAGCGGTCATGAAGTCGATGGTCTCTACCGCACGTAAAGACACTACCCACTGGTAACGACGCTGGTCACCCACTACACCTACCGATTTAACCGGCAAAAACACCACAAATGCTTGTGAGGTTTTGTGGTACCAATCGAAGTTGTGCAGCTCTTCCATGAAGATAGCATCGGCTTCGCGTAAGATATCGCAGTATTCTTTTTTCACTTCACCCAAAATACGCACACCTAAACCCGGCCCCGGGAATGGGTGACGGTAAACCATGTCGTATGGCAAACCTAATTCCAAACCAATTTTACGCACTTCGTCTTTAAACAATTCACGTAACGGTTCTACCAAATCCATCTTCATGTCGTCTGGCAGGCCACCCACGTTGTGGTGGGATTTAATCACGTGCGCTTTACCGGTTTTAGAAGCGGCACTTTCAATTACGTCCGGGTAGATAGTACCCTGTGCTAAAAAGTCCACGTCTTTAATCTTGTTGGCTTCTTCATCAAATACTTCAATGAAGGTATTGCCAATTACCTTACGTTTTTTCTCTGGGTCGGATACACCCTTCAAACCATCCAGAAACAGATCCGCCTTGTCGGCACGAATCACAGTTACACCCATGTTTTTAGCAAACATGTCCATTACCGCGTCGCCTTCGTTTTTACGCAACAAACCGTTATCAACAAATACACAGGTTAACTGCTTGCCGATGGCCTTGTGTAATAACGCTGCCACTACCGAAGAATCCACACCGCCAGAAAGACCCAACAGAACTTTTCTGTCGCCCACTTGAGCTTTAACTTTTTTGATCTGATCTTCAATGATATTCGCTGGTGTCCACAAACCTTCACAGCCGGCGATGTCTTTGATGAAATGTTCCAGCATGCGACCACCTTGTAGGGTGTGAGTCACTTCAGGGTGGAACTGTACGCCGTAGAAGTTTTTCTCTTTGTGGTACATACCAGCAATGGGGCAGCTTTCGGTGCTGGCCATTAGCTCAAAGCCTTCCGGCATTTTCACTACTTTATCGCCATGGCTCATCCAAACGTCTAACAGCTTGTCACCGTCATCGTTAACGTGATCCGAAATATTTTTAAACAAGGCGCTGTCGCCTTCAGATTTAATTTGCGCATAACCGAATTCACGAACGCTAGAGCCCTGCACCTTGCCGCCCAGCTGCTCGGCCATGGTTTGCATGCCGTAACAGATACCAAACACAGGCAAACCCATGGTAAAGACAATATCCGCAGCCTTTGGACCGTCGGCATCGGTTACCGACTCAGGGCCACCAGCAAGAATGATCGCCTTAGGATTAAATTCCTGAATGTCGGCGCCACTGATATCCCAAGAGCGGATTTCACAGAACACACCTAACTCACGCACACGACGTGCAATCAGCTGAGTGTACTGGCTACCAAAATCTAAAATCAGGATTTTTTGTGAATGAATATCGGTCATGAAAACCTCATTTATAAAATGAAAAAAACCTGTTGAGTGAACAACAGGCT
>MAAD01000171.1 GCA_002162985.1 Bermanella sp. 47_1433_sub80_T6
CTGCAGTGATCTCCAGCGCGCGCTTGGCATGTTGTTGGCCTTTTACCTGGGCGAGGTCTGGCCCTTGGTAGGTCTCTGTTTGTGGCTCTAGGGGTGGTGCATGATCCAAGCCCCCTTCGCCACACAAATGGGCACACACTTGTAACAGGTGATTGGCAATTAAATGGTTGCCACAGGTAAGGCTGGCTTCTTGCTGGTTGCAGGTGGGTAGTATTAATTGGCGGCCCGCTTTGCCAGCCACCAAGGCCGCTGGAATTACTCCATCCACTTTGCGCAGGGCACCGGTGAGGGCCAGCTCCCCTAAAAATTCATACTGATCTAACGGCTTACTGGGTATTTGGCCGCTGGCTGCCAATATGCCCAGGGCAATGGCCAAATCAAAGCGCCCTCCTTCCTTGGGCAAATCGGCTGGGGCTAAATTTACGGTGATGCGGCTAGCGGGAAACTCAAAGTTGGAGTTTAAGATGGCGCTGCGCACTCGGTCTTTGCTTTCTTTTACCGCGGTCTCGGGCAAACCCACGATAGAAAATGCAGGAAGTCCGTTGGAGAGGTGTGTTTCCACGTGTACCAAGGGGGCGTCTATGCCCACCTTGGCACGGGCATAAACCACGGCTAACGACATAAGCATCCTTGCTTAAATGACTATGAGCTTAAGTTTAGTTGCCCTTGATTAGCTGACCATCAGATATAGGTATGAAACCTTGTAAGTGATATGTGGCAGTGGCTTAACGATTAGCCAGTGATTCTTCTAACGTTTGTAATTGCTTCTCAAGGTTTTCGAGTTTTTCTCGGGTGCGCAATAACACAGCTTGCTGCGCTTCAAACTCATCTCGGCTCACTAGGTCCAGTTTGTTTAATTGTCTGGCAAGTAATTGCTGCACATTATCCTTGATGTCTTGGCCGGCATTTTCGGGCAGCAAATGGCTAATTTGTGAGGCTAATTTTTCTAGCATGGCGGGGTTCATATATCACTCCAAAATTGTCACTAAAGTGTACCACAGCGTGATTTTTTCTCATGCTATATCCTAGTGGTTAGACCGAATTGGACAATATGCGCATTGGGCCGTAAAACGCTTTGTTTTGGTTGAAATGGAGGGCCAACGGGGGATAAGTTAGAGCCAAGTGATGCCTTGGGGTTCATTTGTGAAAGCACTTTTTTGTAAGTGTGTATGCCGAATAATTATTCAATTAGATATTTGGTATTTAGCAAACATCACGAGCCAACCTTAAAAGAGACGAAATTGATCTCTTGGGCAAAATATAACAATAAACTCTTCACAACGAAGGAAGTAAAATATGAAAACTCTATCCAAAGCGGTTGCCATCGCAAGTCTACTATCTGCTGGCGTAATGTCTGCAAACGTCGCTAACGCCGAAGTGGCTTTTAACGCTTCATTGGTATCTGACTACGTATTCCGTGGCGCCTCTTACACCAGCAATGGTGCGGCACTACAAGGCGGTGCAGACTACTCTCACGACTCAGGTGTTTATGCCGGTACTTGGTTGAGCAACATCGAGACAGCCGATAGCGAAGGTGAAGTTCAAGACGACGTTGAATACGACATCTATGCTGGTTACTGGATGGAAGTGGGCGATTTTGAAATTGACCTGGCTTACTTAACTTATAACTATGCTGATGCCGATGACTGGAACACTACTGAAATCTCTGCAAGCATCACAACTGCAGGTATCACAGCGTCTGTTTACCAGGATATCGATGCTGCGAACACTACCTACCTAGGTTTGGCATACTCTACAGAATTGCCACAAGAGCTAAGCTTAGACGTAGCGATCGGCCACACTCTAGATGGTAAAGTAGATGGCGAAGCTGTTTGGGGCGAAGATTTCACTGACATGTCTGCGTCTGTTGGTAAGAGCTTCGATGTTGTTGATGTTGCCCTAACCGTTACCAACGTAAGCTATGAGTTTGCTGAAGATGATACTTTAGTATTCTTAACTGCTTCTACAGAATTCTAATTGCTATTTAATTAGAATTTGAAGCAACTGACTTAGCTGCCATAAGGCATCCCAAGTTAGTTTAAAAAGCCGAGCAAGTTTAAAACTTGCTCGGCTTTTTTGTTTCAATCTAAAGCCCCTGGTTAACTGTCGAAGTCATAAAAAACAGAAGACGATAGCGTTCGATTTCTATCTTGCCTTTAAAGCCTGCCCTTCTAACAATTCCCATGAATCATCTATCTTACAAAGCACAATTATTGTGCAAGTGGATTATGAGTATTAATCGCTTGTAATAAAAACGAATATGTTTGAATATTTTGGTAGCCATAAAGGAATAAAGAGCTAAATAAATAGTAAGTTGCCAACCCCTTTATGGTGCATTTTGACACTCTGCTCGAAAAAGCATCAAAATGGCGCACTGATGTCGAGCTTACTTGGTGCAAATGCAACAAAATAGAGCCGTTGTTGTGGCGTTCATGGTCTAATAATATGCTAAAGCCCTTTTAAATCGGGGACTTAGAGTACTTGGCACCATGATTGCAATTATTTACTCAGATCAAGAACATTAACTTGGTGTTAACCAAATTGGTGCGCTTAGCCTGAGCTAATTATCAGCAGGGCCGAAAACAGAAGCCACAAGCTTCTGGCGTGAAATAATAAAAACGTTTCTCAATGAAGGAAATACAATATGAAAACTCTATCTAAAGCTGTTGCCATTGCGAGTCTACTATCAGCCGGCATTATGTCTGCGCAGGTAGCGAACGCTGAAGTTGAATATTCTGCCCAGCTAGATTCTTCTTACTTATACCGTGGTCAAAACATCAGTGGAAGCGATGCGCTTTTCTCTGGTGCTGCTGACTACTCTCATGAATCTGGCGCATACGCAGGTTTATGGGTAGCTAACTCTCCTGAATACGATCTATATGCTGGTTTTGCAATGGACGCGGGTGATGTGTCTGTTGATGTGGGTGCAATAACTTATGTATACCCAAATACAGATGATGGTGCAGGTGACCCTGAAGACACTGCGCCTCTTGACGGTGTTGAAGCTTACCTAAATGTTGGCTTCATGGGTGCTAGCTTGTCTTACAATGTTGGTCTTGAAAGCCTAGAAGATACTACTTACATCGCACTGGGTTATGAAGTAGCTGGTGTAGCACTTACTTACGGCATGGTTGACGGCGATACTGCCGGCGAATACGCACACATTGATGCTTCATTTTCCCTAACTGATGAGTTGTCTTTGACTCTGTCTCAAGCTATTGATGACACTGCTGGCGTACAAGAAGATATACAGGTTGTTGCAACTTACACCTTAGCGATTAAGTAAATCGTAAATACTTAAACAATGAAGCTGAGTGAATGTTCTCAGCTTCATTTATCCCAATCATAGAAGGAGTTGGACATGAAATTGGTTACGGCCATTATCAAGCCATTCAAATTAGACGATGTGCGTGAAGCACTGTCTGAGATTGGCGTACAAGGCATTACCGTGAC
>MAAD01000157.1:0-25738 GCA_002162985.1 Bermanella sp. 47_1433_sub80_T6
TTTCACTGGGTTGTGTTTGCTCAGAGGAATCTTGGGTATGTTGTTTGGGTGCCTGGGTGGCATCACTGAATTGAACCATGCTTACAGCCCTGGGTAATCTGGAAATGGGCGGATTATAGGGTAAAACTTGGTCAATTGGCTATGTTTGTATGGCCGCCCACAGGGATTTGAGGGCCTAATGGCGAGGGTGTTAGGTCTTATCTTTGATTTGCTGGGTCTCACGATACTCTTTGGGCGAACAACCTAAATACAACGTGAAGCTTCTGGAGAAGTACAGGGGGTCGTTAAAGCCCACTTGATCGGCAATTTGGTTGATGGGTTGCTTGCTGTGCAGCAATAATTGGGCGGCCTTTGACATTCTATGTTCATCCCTGCATTTCATGATAGTGGTGCCGGTGTCCTGTTTAAACAGGCTGGATAAGCGGGCCACTGACAGCCCCACTTTATTTGCCACATCATCGATGGTGAATGCCTGATTGAAGTGCTCCAGAATGTAGTCTTTGGCTTGGCGGATACGGCTGTCACTCACTTGCAAATTACTCTCTGGGGCCAATCTTTTACAGTGCAGTAATATTTGCTCTAACAGGTTTTGGGTGAGCGCCTGAGATAAATAACCCTCGTCATTGTGCAGGGTAATGACTTGCGCAAACAGTGATTCGATCTGTCGCAAGTGATCACCCTCTGCCGATAAATGATAAATATGGGGGGCGACCTCCGGCCAATCTAATAATTTAATCCAGTTTTCTTGTTGGGGGAAATAAATCCATTGGTGCTGCCACATATCGTATGACTCGTGGCGACGGTAATCCATCAAGGCATCGGGGGAAAGCAATACCAGATCCCCAGGCCGGGTAATGAGCTGTTGGCGTACACAATTATAGTGCCCGCTGCCGGCTGTGGTGAGATGCAAACGCCAGCCCAGATTATTATTGGCCCTTCTGGTATTCACATCTCCTGGGTTACCCAGCTGCTTGACGGTGGTGCCCGCGGTGATTTTGGATGAGAAAAACACACCAATGCTCTCCTGCACGCAGTTGTGAAAATCTAACAAAAAGCCATTGGCATCTTGCTCTTGAATACCTTTTGGGTGAGCGAAAGTGGCTTGCCAGAGCTTGCTTAATTCACTGTCCATGGCCTGGCGAATAATGGCGCGGGTGAGTTTGCTCAAATCTGCTGACGCTAGACCATGCAGCGGGCTGCCCTCATGATCCCCCACGGCTTGCCGCAGGCAAAAAACGAGTTCCTCTGGCGATACCGTTTCGCCCATTAGTAATCGCCATTGTATATGTGCTGCCCGCTGTAACGCTGTCATGCAATATTAATCTCCATGGATGTGAGGGTTTTCTGCATTCTTTTGAGCCTCACTTGCTGCAACAATCTTGCTATGAATTAACAGGTCACACAATACCCATTATTTTGCTGTGAAAATTGCTAAGCAAAAAAATGTGGGTGAATGAATTGTGTGGCAAGGGATATTAAACCAACAGGTATTTGAAAAATGAATCAAACATCATTACTAAAAATAATGGGCATCATCATGACTGTGGGGTTATTTGGTTGCAGTGAACCCGCGTCCTTTTCTTCCCATGAAGAATTTGCAATGTTATCTGCACAGGAGCAAGTGCAAGCCTGTAGTCAGCAACAAACAGACAGGGAAAGTACCCCGTTTGTGAGTTTTGATCTAGGTGCTTCTCGGCCAGCCAACAGCGGATTAAGTGGTTTAATAGCCGATGTGCAACACAGAAAAAGCGTTAGCTTAAATGGCCAGTGGCAATACCTCATCGACCAGTTAGACATGGGGGACAAAGGCATCACCATGCAAGGGGGAGTGGGACTTGGTCAGCAGGCGCTGCCCACGCAGTTGCTTGAATATGCTTTCAGTGATGCCGCTCGCTTAACGGTACCTGGTGACTGGAATAGCCAGCAGCCCTCACTTGAATGGTACCGCGGGGTAATCTGGTATAAAAAAAGTTTTAATTTTAGCGCCCAAGCAAATGAAAAAACATTTTTGTATTTTGACGGGGCTTACCTTAAAAAAGACATCTACCTAAACGGTGAACTCATTGCTCGGCATGACGGCGGTTTCACCGCGTTTAACATCGATGTATCAAGCCATATAAAACAGGGTGAAAACGCGCTCATTATTAAGGTAGACAGTCGCAGTGATCCGGCGGGCATTCCTACTGAATACAATGATTGGATGAATTACGGCGGCCTAACCCGGGATATATCCCTGGTATCAACTCCTCAGTCTTATATTCAAAATTATAAAATTCAGCTGGATAATGACACCGGCTCTAATATTCAAGGCTGGGTGCAGGTCCAGGGCGACGCCGGCGAGGTTGTAATCAACATTGAGCAGGCGGGCATTGCACAAACCATTCAAGTGAATGACCAGGGTTATGGTGAGTTTTCGTTTGCGGCCAAGGTAAAACGCTGGAGCCCGCAACAGCCATACCGTTATGAGGTAAAGCTGTCTTATGCCAGCGATCAAATTTCCAGTAACATTGGTTTTAGAACCCTTCAAACCCAAGGCGCAAAAATATTACTTAACGGCCAAGCCATCTTTTTGCGCGGAATCTCCATGCACGAAGAGTCCTTATTAAAAGCGGGGCGGGCGAATGACTGGGCGGATGCACAAGCGGCCGTTAAAGTCCTTAAAGATCTTAATGTAAATTTTGTACGCCTGGCCCATTATCAACATAACCAGCATATGATCGAAGCGGCTGAGGCCGCTGGTATTTTAATCTGGGCCGAACTGCCCATTTATCATTCCATGGCATTTGATAACCCGTGCACGCTGGCATCCGCTAAACGACAATTTAGCGAGATGATCGCGCGGGATCAAAACCGGGCTGCGATTATACTGTGGAGCATTTCAAACGAAACCCCGGTGAGTGAGGCCAGAAACCAATTTTTAGCCAGCCTGGCAAACCATGTGCGCTCGGTTGATGGCAGTCGTTTAATCACCTCTGCCCTGTTTGGTCGTCGTGATGAGATGGAATCCGTGGCCGAAAATGTGGGCAAGCGAGTGCTTAAAACAAATGGCCGAAATGGTAAATTGGTGACCCTAGTGCCCAATCCAGACCCGGTAACCATAGTGTTGGATGATCCGCTGGGGGAAATAGTGGATGTGGTGGGTTATAACCAATATTTAGGCTGGTATGTGTCGGCGGTGGCCACCCGTGTCATGCGCGAGTCGGATTGGGATTTGACCGAAGATGAGTTTCGTAGCGCCATGTTGCTTGAAATGAAAAAAGTGAAAATTGAATCTCATCTCAACAAACCCATCATTATCAGTGAATTTGGTGCCGGTGCTAAACAGGGTTTTAACAGTGATGAAGGCCATATCTGGTCGGAGCAATTTCAGTCGGAGGTGTACCTAAGTCAGTTTGAATTATTAAAAAACATCCCAGATCTAGCGGGTATGTCCCCTTGGGTGTTAAAGGATTTTAGATCCCCCTACCGCTTGAATAGCCAATTTCAGAATTACTGGAATCGAAAGGGTTTAGTGTCCGAAGAGGGCATTAAAAAAATGGCATTTCACACGTTGGCCAATTATTACCGAGCTTTGGCAAGCGAGGGCCTGAGTGAAAATAAACAAATAGGGGCAAGCAGATAAAAACTATCTGCCCCGTAAGAAATTGCCGGGCAGATAGTTTGACGGTTTTGTTATCAGGCAGCCAGCTCGCCGCTATTAATAAGTTTTTGGTAGCGCTCCATAAAGGTATCCACGCTGGCCTGCGGGCGGCTGTGAAAGTGGCGGCGCCAAAACTTGGCCATGCCGGCAATATCTTCGGCCTCGGGCAGGGTCTTGCCTTTGCGTTTGTACATCATCCAGGCGATGGCCGTGGCGTATCTAAGGTTGGTGGCCAGCTCACTATGAGGTGACATTAAAAATTCGTGCTGGCTGGCCAGGCCGCGTACCTTACTGGCCATGTCCGGGTCTTTTGCCAAATACTGGTTCCATAGGTATTGGTGGCTGCGAGGGCTAATTTGATAAACCCCCAGCCCCTGGTTTTGGTCGTTCTTTAAGTGAAAACCCAGTTCAGATTCCATGGCGGCGGTGGCCATTAACAAGGTTTGTGCGGCCAATGAATATTCCCCTAGGTATTCGAGCGTGGGGCGTATGACCAAATGTTGCAATTCGCTGGGACAGATTCCCATGGGTATTCTTCCTTTAATATGTTGCAAATAAATCAAAAACCAAGCTAACACACTGTGGAGGCTCGATTTTTCTGATTTAACCCTAATAGATATACCTTAGGTCGTTAAAAGGAAAACGCAAAAAATACTTGAATTATTTTTGGCACTGTGTATTTGAAGCTTTTATTCGGCAATACACAGTGAAAAGAAGCGAGTTACTGGGAGTCGCACTGGGCGTTTAGGCTGGGGTTGCCTGTCAGGTTGTTTAACTCATCCAGGTTTAACAGGGTGATTTCCTTGCCCTCGGTGGCGATTAAGCCATTTTTTTGAAAGCGGGTAAAAATGCGGCTCACGGTTTCAACGGCCAAGCCCAGATAGTTACTGATATCAACCCGTGACATGGCGAGGCGAAAGGCCTTGGCTGAAAAGCCACGGCGCTCAAAGCGGCCGCTTAACTCCAGTAAAAAATAGGCCAATCTCTCATCGGCACTCTTTTTAGAAAGCTGCAGCATCATTTGCTGGTCCTGGCGAATCTCGCCGCTCATATTGCGCATGATTTGTTTGCGCAGGCCCGGAATCTCATCACACAAGACTTCCAGTTTATCTAGGGGCAGTTCACATACAGTGGTGGTTTCCAGCGCCTTGGCCGACAAGGGGTACACGTCTTCGGCATAACCCGACAGTCCCACCAGTTCGCTGGCTAAATGAAAGCCGGTGATTTGCTCTTCGCCACTTCTGGCCACGGTAAAACTTTTGACGGCGCCGGTGCGAATGGCAAACACGGCATTAAAGTCGTCCCCTTGCTTGAAAAGCATCTCGCCCTTCTGAATAGGGCGGCCACGTTTAATCACTTGATCCAGTGCATCCAGGTCGTTGGCTTGTAAGGCAATGGGCAGGCACAGAGAGCTTAGACTACAGGTACCACAGTGGGGTTTGTTATTTTTACTGGAGGCAATAGAGTCCAATATCTTGTTCTCTGTAGACATAATCATTCCCTAAAATACTGCTGCATCGGTCAGGTTTACTCGGCTGCATGTTGTTGAAAGTCATGATCTAAGTCAAGAAATCATCGCCCGCTCGTGAGCTACCTTGATCTGTGTCAATATTTCTAGTTTAACCAGGGGGCTGCGATGGTCCATGCCCCAAAAGCCATGATCAGGCTGGCAAGGGAAAAGCGCACCCAGGGGGTTTGCTTGAAGCGGTTTAGCTGTTGGGCGAAGGCGGCAAAACTAAGCAGGGCCGGTAAATTACCCAGACCAAACATGGCCATGAGGCCGGCGGAATGCAGTGGATTGGCCGCCACCAGCGACCAGCTTAGGGTGCTGTATATTAATCCGCAGGGCAACAGCCCCCAGATAAGTCCCAGCATTAAGCCATGTTTAGGGGAGCGTACCGGCAATAAACCTTTAGACAAGGGTTGTACCTTGCGCCAGATAAAACTTCCGCGCTTTTCAAACCACATGAGTAAATGGGTGCGCCCCAGAATATAGCCTCCCATGAGCACCAGCATAACCCCAGACAATACCCGTAAAACCTGTCCCGCATAGCTGTGAGTGGAGGCCAGCCATAAGCCGATTAAACCGGCCATAAAACCCAGGCTGGCGTAGGTGAAAATGCGCCCCAGGTGATAGCTCAGGTGAATGGCCATGCTGGGGCCTTTAGTGTTCAGTGACAGTGCGCCCACGATGCCGCCACACATGCCCATGCAATGCACACTGCCTAAAAAACCCAACAACCAGGCACTTAAGAATGACAGGGGTTCGTTCATGTTATGGCTGCTTGTCCGACGGTGTGCTTTGCGGCTCTTGGTTTTCTGTTTTCCTTGGCTCCTGTTTGGTGGCGGGAGTTATGTCGTCATCAAATAATATGCGGTGGGCGGGGCTGTCCAGGTCGTCATATTGACCGCCCTTGCTGGCCCAAAAAAAGATCGCCGCCGCAATAGCGATGAACAGTAGGGTTACTGGAATGGTAACGAAGATGATTTCCACGATGTTTCCTCTAAATTAAGTCTGCAGCTTATTAAGGCGCAGGGCGTTAAACACCACCACCAGCGAGCTAAAAGACATGCCAATGGCCGCCATGTAAGGGGGTAATAAACCCAGGGCGGCCAAGGGTAAAACACTGGTATTGTACAATAATGCCCATACCAAATTTTGTTTAATAACGCGCGCAGTGCGCCTGGCTTGCGTCATTAACCTGGGTAAATGCTGAAGTTGATTGGCCATTAAAATCACATCGGCGTGCGTCTTGGCCAGGTCGCTGGCGGAACCCACGGCGATGGATACCGGAGCTTGTGCCAGTACGGGCACGTCGTTAATGCCGTCTCCCACCATGATCGTGGCATCTTTTTGTGACAGGGTACTTATGTAGTTTAGTTTGCCGGCAGGGTTGATGGCTCCCTGTGCCTTTGCCAGTTGTAATTTGTTGGCAATGAGCTGTACCTGTTCACTGTGATCGCCACTTAACATTTCACAGTCTAACCCTGATTTTTTAAGGGCGGCAATGGTGCTGGCTGCATCGGGGCGTAATTGATCACTCAATAAAAACCAGGCCAGTGCCGTCTGCCCGCTGGCCAATAAAATCCAGTGGCCATTATCCGGGGCCTTGGGGGGCTGGTCTATTACGTAACTGGCTAGGCCAATCTTATATTCATGGCCTTCCACCTCGCCCTGTAGGCCTGCGCCGGTTTGCGCTTGAACTTGTGCAACGGTTAATAGCGGGGAGTAGTCGAAGGCACTGGCGATGGGGTGCTGACTGTGGGCTTCCAGGCTGGCCGCAATTTGCAAGGCATCTTCTTCGCGGCCCTTCAGGGTGACGATTTTTTCAATGTTTAATTGCCCCAGAGTAAGGGTGCCGGTCTTATCAAATATGATGCGTTTACTGCGGGTGAGGGTTTGCAAAACATGGCCACGGGTAATCAGTATGCCCTCACGTCTTAAGGCGCCGGTGGCGGCAGTGAGCGCCGTGGGAGTGGCCAGCGACAGGGCGCATGGGCAAGTGGCCACCAGTACCGATAAGGTAATCCAAAATGCCTTGTCGCTGTCGATGAAGCTCCAGCTCACAAATACCAGTGCCGACAGGATCAATACTGCCGCCACAAAATACTGGGCGATCTGATCTGCCAATACGGCAATCCTGGGTTTATCCGCCGTGGCGCGATCCAGTAGCGACATGACAGTGCTGATTTGCATGTCTTTATCCAGGGCGGTGATTTGCAGGGTAATGGGGCTTTCCACATTGAGGCTGCCGCCAATGACGCGATCACCCAGCTGTTTTTGTATGGGTAAAAACTCCCCGGTGATGATGGACTCATCTATGCTGGAGTGGCCCTCCACTATGATGCCATCGGCCACCAAAGTGGAGCCGGGCAAAATACGTATGTGGTCGCCAATTTTGAGTTGGCTCACCGGCACCACGGTTTCGGTTTTTTCCTTGGGGTGAATGCGTAGGGTGGAGCGCGGCATGACGCTGGCCAGCTGATTACCGGCCTCACAATTTTTAAGCCGTGCGCGGCTCTCCAGAAAACGTCCTGCTAACAAAAAGAAGGTAAACATACAGACGGCGTCAAAATATACTTCGTCACCCAGGGAGAAGGTAGACCAGATGCTGGCCAAATAAGCGCCGCCGATGGCGATGGCCACGGGCACGTCCATGGTGAGGTGGCGGGTTTTTAGGTCGCGCCAAAACGCCACGAAGAAAGGACGGGCGCTGTATAACACCACAGGTGTGGTGATGATTAAGCTGGCGAATCGAAAATAGGTTTCATATTTTGCAAGAATTCCGCCCCAATCTCCCACGTAGAGCGGCAGGGCGAACATCACGGCCTGCATCATGCCCAGTGCCGCCAGTCCCAGTCTTTGCGTGGCCTTTTTTTGTTCACTTTCCAATTGTTGTTGGGCCAGATCCGGGCTGTAGGGCTGTGCCTTAAACCCCAATGCATAGATGCGATTAATGAGTTCGCTTAGGGGGGTAATATCCTGCTGCCAGCGTAGCTGTAACTTGTGTTGGCTAAGATTGAGGTTGACGAACTCAACCCCGCTAAATTGTTTGAGCTGTTTTTCGATGAGCCAGGCGCAGGCGGCACAGGTGATGCCTTCGATGATGAGGCTGATTTGGCGGCCGCTGGTGGTGGTTTCAGTGAGTTCGTCCAAAACGTCTTGGTTATCATACAGCGACAATTCCATTTGCATGGACTGGGGCAAGCTGGCGGGGGTAAATTCCGGGGTCTCGCTCACATCGGTGCGGTATCGATAAAAAGATTCACTGCCACTTTGCACGATGGCCGTGGCCACCGCTTCACAGCCTACGCAGCACAAGTCGCGCGCGTCACCCAAGATATCAAGCTGAATTTGCACATTGTGTGGCACACTGGCGCCGCAGTGAAAGCAGTCGGTCATGGGGTACCGGGGAATTGAGTCATCATAAACATAGCGCAACCTGGGTATCGATTAAAGTGAATGGCTCTCACCATTAATCAGATACACCTCGCCGCGAATTCGCCAGCTTTGTTCGGCGCATTCCACCTGGATGTAATATTTGCCATCTTGCACAGAATCGATGAAACCCTGATAAGACCTGCTGCCGGGTTTCAGTTGTAACAAGGAATCTCGGTCTTTGCCCTGCAGGGTGGGGTGGCTAAATTTAATGAGCAGGGTACTGGGCATGTCCAGGCGACTATTGAGAACAGTGAGCGACGCGACATTGTCTTTTATGGTGTATGCCACACGAATATCCATGGCACGAGCCTTATTGTCCCATTTTAGTTCCTCATTCATGGCCATGCCATCTTTATAGTAGTTGCCACGTACTAGGGAATCTTTGGTATTGATGGCAACTGTTAGCAGGAAAGAACACACGATGATGGAAGACAAAGGGAAAGCGATTAGCATCCAAACGTAGGGTTCTTTGTACCAGACGCGAGATTTTGTGGGGGCAACACTTTGCATAAATGGCTTACTACATATTGGCTGTGGATCAAGGCCGCCAGTGTACTGATCTGTCACCGGCAGGACAAGCGTTAGACCCGGTTTTAGCCGGCACATTGGTTGAAAAATGTGCCAGTCTAATCCGGGCTTACTTAGTAATGAGCGCTTAGTATTTAACGCCCTGCGGGGCCGATGAAACGGCTCTCTTTGTGCACTTCGAGGCCATCATCACGGGTTACGGTGAAGGTCACATCGGTGCGGGAGCGTTTTAATTCCCAGGAGGATACTTTAATGCTCATGGGCAGTGCACCCACTTCACCATTTTCCAGGCGTAAATGAGTCTTGCCGGCCAGCTCACTCTTGTCCAATCCGCTTAGGGTAATAGTGAAGTCATGGGCCTGTTGTGACATGTTCATTATTTTTACTCGATAGCTGTTTTGCACGCGGCCATCACTGGTATTGGTATACAAGGCGCCACGATCGCGCATCACGTCCAGTTCCAACGGCACGCGATTAAGGACGGTGTAGCCAAATACCAGCATCATAGTGGCCAAAGCCAGCGCATAACCGATGAGTTTGGGGCGTAATACCTGCACCTTATTGCCTTCCAGGGCGTGCTCGTTGGTGTAGCGAATAAGGCCTGGTTCATAGTCCATCTTGTCCATGATTTCGTCGCAGGCATCCACACACAAAGCGCAGCTGATGCACTGGTATTGCAGTCCATCCCGTATGTCTATGCCCACCGGGCACACCTGCACACACAGGTTGCAATCGATACAGTCGCCGATGTTCTCCTTCACCGGGTCCAGGCCCTTCTTGCGGGTGCCGCGACCGCTGCCCCGTTCCCCGCGTTTTTCATCATAGGAGACGATCAAGGTATCCTGATCAAACATCACCGCCTGAAAACGGGCGTAGGGACACATGTGAGTACAAACCTGTTCTCGCAACCAGCCTGCGTTGCCATAGGTGGCCAGGGTAAAAAAGCCCAGCCAAAATATCGCCCAACTGCTTTCGATACCGAAGCTTAATAGGTCTGGCACTAGGTCTCTGATGGGGTAAAAATACCCTACAAAAGCGATGCCGGTGGCCAGGGAGATTGCTAGCCATAAGCTGTGTTTGACGGCTTTTTTGGTGAATTTTCCAGCCGTTAGAGGGGCGTTATCAAGTTTGATGCGCTGATTGCGGCTGCCTTCTACTTTTTCCTCCACCCACATAAATATCAGTGTCCAGGCGGTTTGTGGGCAGGTATAACCACACCACACCCGTCCGGCCAGAGTAGTGATGGTAAACAGGCCAAAGGCGGCGATGATCATTAACCAGGATAATAAAATAAAATCCTGCGGCCAAAAGGTGATGCCCCAAATATGAAACTGGCGAGTGGGTAAATCGAACCACACCGCTTGATGGCCACCTAAATTAATCCACGGAGTGGCAAAGTAGCCAAACATTAAAGCCCACAAAGAGGCGGTGCGCATTCTTTGAAAGAAACCGCTGATAGATCGTACGTACAGCTTGCCTTCTTTGTGTTTGGCGGCAATGCCATCGTACTTTTCATGAATGTTGACCGGGGTAACGTCTTTAATGGGGATTTCGCTCATCGCGTACCACCTTGCTAATGAGAAAATACTGATTGACTGCAAGTGACTTAAGTCTAGTCGTTATTGAGCTGTAAGGTGATCTTCACAACTGCAATATTTTTTGGGCAGGTAGAGTATTTCCGTGTCTAATATTGGGGCTATTTTGGCGCTATATTAGTGTATTCAGACAAGCTAATAAACATAAAAAAAGCGGCCATGGGCCGCTTTCTTTAAACAAATTGAGCTAGCTCAATATCACTGGTTTTGTGACAGGGAATACACGTAGCCAGATAGTACGTGAATCTTGTCTTCACCTAGAATTTCGTTCCAGGCTGGCATTACACCGCCACGACCATGCTGAATGGTAAATTCAATTTGCTTCTCTGAACCGCCGTATAACCAAATGTTGTCGGTCAGGTTAGGAGCACCCATTAACTGGTTGCCCTTGCCATCGCCACCGTGACAGGCTGCACAAGAAGAGGCAAACAACGCCTTGCCCTTGGCAGCGTCACCGGCACCAACGCGTCCTGATAAAGACAGTACGTGAGCCGCGATGTCGCTGCGTTCGCTGGCTGTCTTTTCGCCGCCAAGTCCGCCAACTGGCATAATGCCGGTGCGACCGTTGGTGATGGTCTGTTTGATGGCGTCGCTGCTTCCGCCATATAACCAGTCACTGTCGGTTAGGTTAGGAAAGCCCAGGGCGCCAGTGGCTGTAGAGCCGTGACAAACCGCACAGTTAGACGCAAACAAACGTTGGCCGGTGGCCAGTGCGTCTTTGTCGGTGGCCAATTCTTCCACTGACATAGTGTTTAGCTTGTCGTAATAAGGCTGGTACTTTTCTTCGGCCTTGGCCATCTCGCGTTCCCATTGACCGTGTGAAGACCAGTCTGAAAAACCGGTCCAGCCGCCAATGCCGTAAACGCCAATGTAAAGCACACCAAAAATGATAGTGCTCCAGAAAAACCATAACCACCACTTGGGCATGGGGTTATCCAGTTCATCTATGCCATCGAAGCTGTGACCTGTGGTTTGGTCGGTTTCTTCGTTGTACTTTTGGCCTTTAAGGGTAAGGGTCAATAAGATCCCGCACGCAATCATGGAGCCGATTACGATGGCACTTACCCATAGGTGCCAAAATGTTGTTAATTCAGTCATTTTTCGTTGTCTCCGCTAGTGCTGAACGCTGCGCGATGTCTTCGTCTTTAAATACCATGTTGGCATCGTCGTCAAAACGCGTCTTGCGGCTTGAGCTGTAAGCCCAAGCGATGATGCCAATAAAGGCGATTAAGGCGAATACAGTACCTAAACCGCGCACGTCATTAATATCCATAACTCTACCGCTTGTTGGTTAACACTGTGCCTAACTGCTGTAGGTACAGTACTAGGGCATCGATTTCGCGAACACCGTCAGCAGTATCTTTTGCTGATTCGATTTGCTCATCTGTGTATGGCACACCCACATAACGCAAGGCGGTCATCTTCTTGGGAGTATCACGTCCGTCTACCTTTTGCTCAAACAACCATGGGAAAGATGGCATGTTTGACTGAGGCACTACGTCACGAGGATTAAACAGGTGAGCACGGTGCCAATCGTCAGAGTAGCGTGCGCCCACACGGGCCAAATCCGGACCGGTACGCTTGGAGCCCCACAGGAAAGGGTGCTCATAAACGTGTTCACCGGCCAGTGAGTAGTGACCGTAACGTTCGGTCTCGGCACGGAACGGGCGAATCATCTGGGTGTGACATACGTGACAACCTTCACGGATGTAAATGTCACGACCTTCCAGTTCCACCGCGCTCAAAGGCTTAAGGCCTTCGATGGGTTGCGTGGTTTCTTTTAAGAAGAACAAAGGAACGATTTCTGCTAATCCGCCCCAGCTGATGGCAATGACGATCAATACGATCATCAACGGGAGGTTCTTTTCTACTATACCGTGGTGTTTCATTTAATCTCTCCCTTATGCCTGAGCTAGCTTGGCTTGTTCGGCATGGGCACCGCGAACGGTTTTGAATGTGTTGTACGCCATGATCAGCATGCCTGCCAGGAACAAGGCACCACCGACTACACGTACAAAGTAACCTGGGTAAGACGCTTCCAGTGACTCAACAAAGCTGTAGGTCAAGGTACCGTCGGCGTTAACCGCACGCCACATCAGACCTTGCATGATGCCGTTAACCCACATGGCGCAGATGTAAAGTACGGTACCTAGAGTCGCTAACCAGAAGTGAATGTTGATCAACTTGATGGAATACATCTCACCTTGTTTTTTGCCCAAAACCACAGGCAACAGGTTGTAGATTGCACCAAATGAAACCATGGCAACCCAGCCCAAAGCGCCAGAGTGTACGTGGCCAATGGTCCAGTCGGTATTGTGAGACAAGGCATTTACTGTCTTGATGGCCATCATTGGGCCTTCGAAGGTAGACATGCCGTAGAAAGACAGGGATACCACCAAAAAGCGCAAGATAGGGTCGGTACGCAATTTATGCCATGCGCCAGACAAGGTCATCATGCCGTTGATCATGCCGCCCCAAGAAGGTGCTAATAGAATCAAGGACATTACCATGCCGGCAGACTGAGCCCAGTCTGGAAGTGCAGAGTAGTGCAGGTGGTGAGCACCGGCCCAAACGTAGATAGAAATCAACGCCCAGAAGTGAACAATAGATAGGCGGTAAGAGTAAACCGGACGTTCTGCCTGCTTAGGAATGAAGTAGTACATGATGCCCAGGAAGCCAGCGGTCAGGAAGAAGCCCACTGCGTTATGGCCGTACCACCATTGCACCATGGCATCTATGGTTCCGGCGTAGATGGAATAAGACTTCCACATGCTCACTGGAATCGCCAGGCTGTTAATGGTATGCAAGATAGCGATGGTAATTATGAAGGCGCCGAAGAACCAGTTGGCCACATAGATGTGGGGCTGGTTACGTTTGGCTATGGTGCCAAAGAAAACGATGGCAAAAGAGATCCAAACCACTTCAATCAGAATATCGATGGGCCATTCCAGCTCGGCGTATTCTTTAGTGGAGGTCAAACCCATGGGTAGGGTGATGGCCGCCGCAACGATCACAGCTTGCCAGCCCCAGAAGGTAAACATGGCAAGTGAATCGGAGAATATTCGTGCCTGACAGGTACGCTGTACCACGTAATAAGCCGTGGCAAACAGGGCGCAACCACCAAAGGCAAAGATAACCGTATTGGTATGCAGAGGTCGTAAACGGGAGAACGTCAAGTATTGAATGTCGAAGTTCAGTTCAGGCCATACCAGTTGTGAGGCAATAAGTACGCCGATTGACATACCCACAACGCCCCACACCACGGCCATGATGGCAAAGTACTTTACCACCTTATAATTGTAGTTGGGTTGCTCGATAGCAGTGCTCATGTATTAGGTTCCATTAGCAGCAAGTTAAAAAATCGGCGCAATTATCAAGAAAGAGCTGTGTAAAAGCAATCAGTAAAGCCTGATACACATCAACCTTTTTTCTTTCTCAACAATAAGTTAGCTGTTTTGTCGGTAAAATGTACAAATGCTAAATGGTGAAGTTGAATTAAAGTCTAGCAGTGATGCCTGCTGTTGGTTAAAAAAACAACAGCTGGTAATTTTGTCGCGGTAGATTACACTGCCGCTTTTTAACTTGGGGTGATAATGGAAAAGCTCATAGATGGTATATCTAATCCATATACCTGTATTTTTGCCCATGGTGCCGGTGCGCCCATGGACAGTGATTTCATGAATTGTTTTAGCCAGGGCTTGGCCAAACTCGATATAAAAGTGGTGCGATTTGAATTTCCCTATATGCAAGAGCGCCGCTTAAATGGTAAAAAGCGCCCCCCCAATCGCCAGCCAGAGTTGCTTGAGTGTTTTGAACAGGTGATTGCCCAGGTGGCTGGACCTTGTGTATTGATAGGTAAGTCCATGGGGGGGCGCATGGCCAGCATATTGGCGGCTATGCAACCGCAACACCAACAAATTAAGGGTGTGCTGGCGGTGGGGTATCCGTTTCATCCGCAGGGTAAACCTGAAAAGTTGCGTACCGAGCACCTGCCTGATTTAGTGGTTCCCATGGCTGTCATGCAGGGTACCCGGGATGCCTTGGGTGATAAGGATCTGGTAATGGGGCTTAACTTACCGTCTTCTATAGAGATGTTTTGGCTGGAAGATGGCAATCACGACCTTAAACCCAGGGTGAAGAGTGGTTTTAAGCATGAGCAGCACATCGACACTGCTATTAAAGCCAGTGCACAGTTTATTAAACGCTGTCTAAAAAATACATAATGCCCCGAAAGTCTTGGGGTCGAACATACTTTGGAATTGAAAAAATATGGCAATGACACAATTGGTGCTGCTGTGTCGGCAGGGCTTTGAGGCGGAAACCGCGGCAGAGATTCAGGATTTGGCCTCCCAGGCGGGCTGTTTTGGTTATTGTAAAACCAAGAATGATCAAGCCTGGGTGAGTTTTGTGGCGGAAGATCACCAGCTTAAACAGCTGGTGGAGCATGTGCGTTTTCGAAGCCTTATCTTTGCCCGCCAGTGGTTTATTTGTGGTGATGTGGTTCATCTGAGCGGTGAAGACAGGGTGTCGGCCATATCGCAAGAAATGGACGGCATTCCCCATTGTGGTGAAGTGGAAATTATTCATGTGGATACCAATGAGGCTAAAGCACTCAGTCGCTTGTGCAAGAGTCTAACCGGCCCCTTGGCGGCCAGTTTGCGTAAAAAGAATCGCCTTAGCGCCAAGCGAAACCATAAAATCCCTCGTTTGATGATCATGTTTCTAGAGGGGAAAGAGGTTTTGGTGGGGTATCACTTTACCGATAACGCCTGTAAATGGCCCGATGGTATTTTGCATCTTAAATCCCCCAAGGATGCCCCCAGTCGTTCTACTTTGAAGTTGGAAGAGGCTTGGCACTGGTTTATTCCCAAGCGTCAGTGGGGTGAACGTCTAAGTGCCGGCATGCGCGCGGTGGACTTGGGGGCAGCGCCTGGTGGTTGGACCTGGCAGTTGGTGAAGCGCTCCATGATGGTGGAGGCCATAGATAACGGCCCCATGAAGGGGGACTTAATGGAGACCGGCCAGGTGACGCATCATGAGGTGGATGGCTTTAAGTTTTCTCCCAGCAAGAAAGCGCACTGGATGGTGTGTGATATGGCGGAAAGCCCCATCAAGGTGGCGGAGCGTATGGCCCAATGGATGGCCAACGACTGGTGCAGTGAGGCTATTTTTAACCTTAAATTGCCCATGAAAAAACGCTACCAGGAAGTGCAGAAGTGCATTGAGCTAATGAATGAAATCATTGCCAAATCCGGGTTGGAAGTAGAAATGTCATTCAAACACCTGTATCACGACCGTGAAGAAATCACTGGCCACCTGCGCCGACGCTATTAATCCCTCCTTTATTTAACGTTTCAGTTAAAACAAGCACAGGGTGACTACCCTGTGCTTGTCACGCCCAATCAATTCTTTGATACCCAAGGTCAAGTGCCCGCTGCTATTTGTTTTATAGTGTTTGCATTGAATGACCAGTTGTCTTGGCCTTTATATAAAGTTGTTAACTAAGCCAGCAACTCATTAGCGAATGGGAGAAAAGAATGTATCGTCCAAGAATAAAAAATAATATCTGTACAAATGCTCATCCTGTTGGTTGTTTCTACAGTGTTTATAACCAGATGTTGGATGCACTAGATAAACCAATTAAAACCGGCAAAAACCAAACCGCTTTAGTGATTGGTGCCAGTTCGGGTATTGGCTTGGCATCACGCTTGGCTTTAACCTTTTCAGCGGGTATGGATACTATCGGCGTTTATTCCGATCGTGCTGCCCAAGCCCATAAGTATGGTAGTGCTGGTTGGTACAATAATCAGGCATTTGAATATTACGCCCGACGTGCAAATAAATTGGCGCTCAGTACCAATCAAGATGCATTTCAAAAAAACGCCAAAGATTGGGTGATTCAAAAGCTGCAGCAAAACGACAAAAAAATTGATGTACTGGTTTACAGTTTGTCGGCGCCCAAGCGAAAGATTAAGGGTGTTGGAGAATATATCAGTACCATCAAACCCATAGGTGAAGATTATCGTGGGCGCACACTGGATGTTTTCGAAGAGAATTTGCGTGACATTGAAATCGAAACCGCCAATCAGGAAGAGGTAGATGCCACCGTTAAAGTGATGGGTGGTGAGGATTGGCAAGAGTGGATTTTGCGTTTAAAGAAGGCTGGCGTATTGGCCGAAAACTTTAAGACCGTAGCTTACAGCTATATGGGGCCGGAGCAGGCACAATCCATATACGCTGAAGGCACTCTGGGGTGCGCCAAGGCTCACCTGCATGAAACTGCCATTGCCCTGGATAACTCTTTAGTGGATATGGGCGGCCAAGCCAGTATCGCTGTTTTGCAGGCACAGGTAACACCATCAAGCTCGGTGATTCCAGGTATGCCACTGTATATATCTGTGCTGCAGCAGTTGCAGCAAAAAGCGGGCAAATTTGAAAATACATTACAGCAGGTGAATCGTTTGTTTAGCGAGGGTCTGTTTAATAAGGCCAGAAAGCCTGAACAATATTTACGAGTGGATGATTTAGAGTGTAATGCCAGTATGCAGCAGGCAGTGAAGGCTGTTTTTGATGAGTTGAATCAAGAAAACCTGTCTGAGCTGGTGGATATTAAAAACTTTAAGCAAAAATTCTTACAGCAATTTGGCTTTGCTTATGATTTTATTAATTATGAGCAAAAACCGGATCCATTAACCCCGCCTGCAATTCATGATTTTTCAGAATTGTCTTATCAAAAAGCAGGTTAAATTTCAGATTATTTAGGAGAAATTATATGTCTGACGTATTACAAAAAGTTATTGCAGTAGTTGTTGAACAGTTGGGTGTTGACGCTGCCGACGTTAAAGCGGAATCTGATTTCATCGATGATCTTGGTGCTGATTCACTAGACACTGTAGAGTTGCTAATGGCGCTTGAAGAGAAGTTCGATTGTGAAATCGACGATGACAGCGCTGAGAAGATTCGCAAAGTTCAAGACGTTATTGACTTTGTTTCTGCTCTAGAAGCAGCGTAAACCCTATTCAGAGTTGTGCGGTGGTGTTCGGGGATTTGACCATGTTAAATCTTCACCGCATGACCTGATGTTCTTTGTCAGTTATCTCTCTATTTTTATTTCTGTTTTTTCTTTTAGTGAAATCTAATTGTTTTGCGACAATAACTGCTTGCGATATTCTGCGGGATTTTTACCTGTCCAGCGTTTAAAGGCACGCGTGAAGGCGCTTAGTTCCGAGAAGCCCAAGTCATAGGCGATCACGGTTAGCGGCATGTTGGCTTGTCTTAGCATGTAGAAAGCTTTGTCCTGCCTAACTTGATCCACTAATTCGCTATAGGAAGCGCCATCGTTTTTTAGTTTGCGATATAGGGTTTGACGGCTCATATTTAATTGGTTGGACGCCTGCTCTGCATCAAAGCTGCCATCACCGATATTCTTTTCGATAAGGCGTTTCACCTTGTGACTGATGCTGCGTTTAAACAAACGCGACATAATTTGATTGGCGTAGTTAAGTGTGGCGATGCGCATGTGAGGATTGCGGCGTTTGGGTTTTAAAGCCAGCATGCGCGAATCAAATATTATTTCGCAACAGGGTTGATCAAACAGCACTTTGCAGTTAAAAAGTTCCTGGTATTTCTTCGCGTAAGTCGGTTTGCTGTGTTGAAAGTGCACCGCATAAATCATGTTGCCGATGCCGGTGGCCTTAGTGGTGCGGGTGACGGCAATGGCCAGAGTGCGCTCCATGTCGGAGATGTTGTAGCAATTGGGGGATTTGTTGATGAACTTTAAATTCCCCTGTCTGCCATTGTCTTCAAATTCAAGCTCGAAGGCCTCGTTTACCACGCTAAAAAGGCGAACATATTGTTTGATGCCTTCACCCAGGGTGGCGCTGTTGTAGACCACGTGGGCAACCAGGCCTAAATCTTCACTGCTTTCTTCCTGGGCGATGCGCAATCCCAGTTCCGGTATTTGGCTTTTATCCAGGGCCAAATGCCAAATCTCTTGATAAAGGCTCAAGGGCAGGCGCTGGTCTTCTTCGGTGAGTATGGACTCGTCAACTTTAAGTTCCTGCGCCAGTTGGGCGGTACTCATATTGAAGTGTTGAAAGTACTCAATGATGGCCCGGGCAGAGGCAAGTCCCACTGTGGGTTCTTTGGAAGCGGACATCTTGTTACTTAACCCTGCCATTAGTAGAAATCACGTGAAAATAGGAAAAAGGATAATAAAGCTAAACGGCTATGGTAACAATGGGAAAAGGCCTTATTTAAGGTGACTAAACAGGGCCGTTTTACCTGGTTTATCGAACATCGGTGACGGTTATTTTTTCGGTTCCTTGCAAAATGGCAGCAATTTCCCCTATGGCGTGTTTGCGCTCCACCGACGCATACCAAACTTCCCAGTCTTTCAGAGTGGTCCAGTTGGTGATGATAAGCTTGTGGTTGGTGCTCTTAAGGTCGGTGAGGGACTCGCTGGAGATGTACCCCGGAGCCTCCAACACAGCGGTTAGGGTGGCACGAATGGCTTGTTTGTAATTGGCCTCTAGGCCGTCTGCGATGTTTCTTTCAATAATAACTTTAATCATAGTGTGTCCCTTTCTTTTTGGGGTATGCCCATAGAGATAGTGTGAAACTGCCTAAAAATCAAGTATTTAGCCGAATTTTAACTTTATATTTGGTTTCCTGGCCATGCTTTGGTCCGGATGCTGGCTATGAGCGAAAACAAGCCGCTTTATATGGACTAATTACAGTAATATATTGATCAAATTGCCAACAAATTGTACTCTACGGCACCATTTTTTCCATATCTCAATTTTATAGGTACGCCTTTGATCTCTACGGCCAATATCACCATGCAATTCGGGGATAAACCCCTTTTTGAAGATATCTCAGTAAAATTCGGTGATGGTAACCGCTACGGCCTAATCGGAGCCAACGGTTGCGGCAAGTCCACTTTCATGAAGATTTTAAGTGGTGAGCTGGAGCAGACGGGCGGTACTATCTCTCTTGACTCTAACGAGCGCATGGCCAAGCTAAATCAGGATCAGTTTGCCTATGAAGAATACAGTGTGGTGGATACAGTATTGATGGGGCACGCCGAACTATGGAAAGTGAAGGCCGAACGGGATGCCATTTATGCCAATCCGGACATGACCGAAGAAGACGGCATGCGGGTGGCCGATCTGGAAACCGAATTTGCAGAGATGGACGGTTACAGTGCCGAAGCGCGCGCCGGTGAATTACTGTTGGGTCTGGATCTTCCTATTGAGCAGCATTACGGCCTAATGAGCGCCGTGGCGCCGGGCTGGAAGCTTAGGGTGTTGTTGGCTCAGGTATTGTTTGCCGAGCCGGACATCATGCTGTTGGACGAACCCACCAACAACCTGGACATCAACGCCATTCGTTGGTTGGAAGAAGTATTGGCCCAGCGTAACTGCACTATGGTGATTATTTCTCACGACCGTCACTTCCTGAACAGTATTTGTACTCACATGGCCGATTTGGATTACGGCGAATTACGTGTATTCCCGGGTAACTACGATGAATACATGACGGCAGCCACCCAGAAGCGTGAGCAGTTAGTGAACAATAACGCCAAGAAGAAAGCTCAAATTGCTGAACTTAAGGCTTTTGTAAGTCGTTTCTCGGCCAACGCGTCTAAAGCCAAGCAGGCCACCTCTCGTGCCAAGCAAATTGACAAGATTCAGCTGGACGAAGTTAAGGTTTCCTCTCGTCAAAGCCCGTTCATTCGCTTTGAGCAGGAAAAGAAATTGTTCCGTAATGCGTTGGTGATCGAAGATATGAAGCAGGGTTATGATGACAATATCCTGTTTAAAGATATAAACATGATGGTGGAAGTGGGTGAACGCATCGCCATCATAGGTCAAAACGGCATAGGTAAGACTACTATGCTGGAGACGCTGGCCGGCAAGATGGAGCAGCAAAGCGGCACTATCAAGTGGTCCGAGAACGGTAAAATAGGTTACTACGCGCAGAACCACGCCAGTGACTTTGAAGAAGACATGAATCTTTATGACTGGATGGATCAGTGGAAAAATGAAGGGGATGACGAGCAGGTGATTCGTGGTCAACTAGGCCGTATGTTGTTCAGTGCCAGCGATATTAAAAAGTCGGTTAAGGTGATTTCCGGTGGTGAGCAAGGCCGCATGTTGTTTGGTAAATTGATGATGCAATTTCCAAACATTCTATTGTTGGATGAGCCCACTAACCACATGGACATGGAGTCCATCGAGTCATTAAACCTTGCCTTGGAAAACTACGAAGGGACGTTGTTGTTTGTGTCCCATGACCGTCAGTTTGTATCGTCCATCGCCACGCGTATTATTGAAATTACCGAAGACGGTGTGAATGACTTCCATGGAAGCTACGAAGAGTATCTGAAGTCTCAAGAGGTTGGCGGCAAAAAATAATTTGCAGTTTAACTGAGAGCTTAAAAAAAACCGGATTTATATCCGGTTTTTTTATGTTCAGGATGAACGGTATGGCGCGCTGCCATGAGGGGCTAGGCGCGATTCAGGACTCTTATTTATTCATTTCCTTATCCAGTTCCTGATGAGCGCGATCCGAGCGCTCGGTGGTTTGTGGTGCTTCTTTCATTGGAGGGGCAGGGGAGGCGCAGCCTGCCAGTAACGTCACAAGTGCCAATAAGGTCAGTAATTTCATCTGATGGATCCGTT
This sequence comes from Bermanella sp. 47_1433_sub80_T6, assembly GCA_002162985.1. GTDB lineage: Bacteria > Pseudomonadota > Gammaproteobacteria > Pseudomonadales > Oceanobacteraceae > Bermanella. The sequence continues at coordinate 21,391 of MAAD01000157.1, forward strand.
TATCAAGAAAATTAGTGGATTAGGTATTTTTAACTTAGCAGCCGCTTTGGGTCAAGTATGCTTAGCTTGAGGTTAGGCATGGAAGGTTGGCTAAAACAGCTCCACATCATCCCCTAGCTCATTTGAATCACTAGCTCTCGCCTCCACCATCACGGGAGTGGTGGTGGCATTGGAGATCATCTTCTTTTGTTGGGCCACCAAATGGCTGAGCAGTCTTACAATGCCCGATAAAGACCCTTTTAATTCCATGCCAATATCCAGGTTGGCCACCGTTTCCATGAAGGTGCGATCCAGCCGGTCGACGATGGACTTTTCTTGATCATCATCCAATCCCATTCTGGGTAACATGAAATCTAAATCCTGCATGGTAGTACGCATGGTTTCATTTATTTTATCCTGACTCCTACTGGCGCTCTGGCTAATGCTATCCAGTGTGGTGCGTATGGCATCTGTGGTGCTGGTGAGGGATTCGGCCTGTTTTAATAGGCTGTCATGGGTATCCAGGGAGCGTATTTTTTCATCGGTGGCCCCCAGAATAAAAGGCACGGTATCCTTTAAACGCCCATAGCGCTCTCTGTCATCCAAAGGCATGTTTTTAATTAAAAGTGAAACCTGACGAAAATTACAGATTGTACGGCAACCAAAATCATAAAAGCGGCCCTTGTCTTGTGTGAGCTCGAGCAGGTCGCGCTCTAAGGGTGAAATACCTTGCTGGTTAGAGGAGTAAAATAACGGCCCTTGATTTGATAAAAACATCACCGAAGTTTTAAGGCCCAGCTCCGTCATGGTTTTAAAAATTCCGGAAGCCAGTCCATCAAATGAAGGCATGGCGTAGGATTTCTCAACGAAGCGTATGGCGCGGCCAATTTCGGCGCTGCTCTGAATGGCGTCTTCAGCTACCTGGTGGGCGTTGTGTGCTTCTTCCCCCAGTTTTTTCTTGGTCTCATATTGTGCGCAAATATAATCGACCTTGGCCTTGATGAGCTCTTTTTCACAGGGTTTGACCAGGTAGTCATCACCGCCCATTTCATAGCCAATGAGGCGCTCTCTTAATGAGCTGTTACCGGATACAAATATAATAGGAATGTGACTGGTGGAGTCGCCAGATTTAAGCTGTTCGCAGACTTCATAGCCATTTTTACCCGGCATTTCAACGTCCAGTAATATGACATCTGGTTGCCACTCGAATACCTTGCTGATTCCCAGGTCCCCGTCACTGGCGGTTTCCACTTGGTAGTCATTTAGTATCGCATTGCAGATAAATTTCTGCGCGGTGGAATCATCATCTATGACCAATACTTTTTTTAATGCTGGCTGCATCGATACTTTCATATCCAGTGGTTAATTGGGGGAAAGGTTCTTCAAAATTAAGACTAGCCCAAAGTGTCTAGCTTGCCAGAGGGTTTGTGCAATTTTTTGTGGTTAATTAAGGCGGAGGGTTACACGTGGCTTGTATGGTCTTATTAGGTGGGGGGTTCTACTTTACAGGCCAAAGCTGACTGGCGCAGTGCAGTCAGGGCTTCGGCCGCAGGCCATGTTAGATGGGCTGGTTTACCACATGAGATCATCTGGAATTTGGTAGTCTGCGTAGGGGTCATCTTCTTCGGTGGCCTCTGCTGGCGCCAATTCGGCTTGGTAGACGATCGACTGTTCATCTCGCTCGCGAATTTTGTCGGCTACGATGGCGGGCAATACAAAATACTGAGTGTCAATCTTGGCGATGGCCAGAATGCCCCGGCTCAGTTGATGCTGCATTAGGCTGTTTACCTGAATGCGTTTAATCTTACTACCATCGGTAAAGTTGTAGTCCACATCACCGCCTTGGCGGTCTATTCCGTTGCTCTTGATAAGCTGGATAATTTGCGCGTGCAGGGCTTTGTTATGGGCCTGGGCCTTAATTTTCTCGTTCAGTTTTTTATCTTTTTCAAGTTTGGCAAGACGGCTGGCTTCGGCCGAAGTCTTGGCTTCGTCGACCACGTCCTCCCCTTGGCGTTTTTGCTTGGCAACTTTTTGTTTGTTGCGTTCCGCTTGTTTGGCTTTTTTCTTGTTTACCAAGCCCGCTTTTAAAAGTTGATCTTGAAGTGACGCCATTATCTTGCCTTGAATGCTGATATCTATTTTAACTGTATTTTAAAGCACACGAGGGGGCGTGGGAATGGCTGGTTACTCCCTAAATAGCTCATCTTCAGAGTAATGCAGCATTAATTGGCTAAGTTCGGCTTTTCTAAGGCCTTTGACTACTAGACCATATGAGTGGTCGATCATGCGCTCAATTTCAGAATTGGGAATGCTGCCATCCAAAATCACCGTGTTCCAGTGGCGTTTGTTCATATGGTAACCCGGGATCACAGCCTCAAAAAGATCACGTAATTCCTGGGCTTGGTCCGGGTCGCATTTAAGGTTCATTTGGGCTTGTTTGTTGGGACTCTGGCCGCCGCTGGGCGATATCAAGGCAAACATCTTGTTCATGACCTTAAATACCATCACATCCGGGTCAAACGGGTAGCTCAATTCTGCCTCGGGTTTTTGGCTTAGATAGTGTTGAGCCTGTTCAAAATCCATATTTGTCCCTTTATTGAAACCCTGTTAATAACAGAATTTTGCAATCATCCATCGGCACTTGTCCAGTAATGTTTGTTACAAGGGGATAATAACAGCCGTTTAAGTTTTTTGGCGGCTGTATTAAGTGTGCTGCCGGATTAAAGAGTATGGTCGAGGGCTTTGACTCTGACAATTTCCGGATGAGAGAAATTTAGATTGATGAGCGCATCTATGGCCTGCAGGCTGTCTTGGTCACTTAATCCTGAATCCAAAATGGCATCTCGTTGCTGGGCGTAGTGGCTTAGTCTTTGTTGCCACAGGCTACGTTTTACATCCAGTTCAGCCAGGGCCGTGGCGGCTTCATCTCCCAGTGATCTTGCCCGTAGTTGATATATGTCTTCATTGCTGGCGCCATTGCTGCGCATGTTGTTGGCGGTTTGAAAAAGCTCACCGTGGCGGCTAGCTGTACGTCTTACTCGTTTTATTTCTTCGGGCAGTTGGTCAAGCAAAGCGTCTATTTGCTGGCTTTTTTGTATGGCGTCCAGATGAGGGTTCTGATTAATTTCTAGCTGTGACAACATGAAGTCATCGTAATCTTCTTCTTGCTGGAAAAAGGCTTGATAAGTATTGGGGGAAAAATAATGAGCTCTAAGGCTGGATACCTGAGCCTTCTGTAATTTTAATAATTCAAGCCCAGGGCTTGCCTGACTTTTTAAGTCTGTGGAAAGCGATGACAATTCAACTTTGTAGTCCACAAAGTTTTTTAATAATAAAAATGCCTGGTCCTTTGCCACGGATGTTAGTTGCTGCTCTATATCGTGACGAATGCGTATTAATATCTGCTCCAGTGGCTCTTCCCCCATGGCGGACAGATAAAATTCAAATAAATCGTGGGTGTGAGAATTTACTATCAGGTTGCCATCTTCATCCACCTGCAGTACAACGCCGTGTTTTATGTCGGCCAGGGAAGCGGGCAGGGCATGGGCAGGAAAAAGAGTGTTGGATTGCCTGTATATTTGTTCATTAACGGCAGTGGCTTGCTGTGCGGCCACATTGTTGGTAACAAGCGATTGGCTGTCATGAGGCCTGATGAAGTATCCGCAAGTAATGATACCTGCAATGGCGACAGCCAGTAGTTTTCTGTTGGGCATAAATTTTCCGAGATTGAATATTAAGTTTACCCGCACCAAGCTATTTATGGTGCGGGCAAAATAGCGTTAATATTTAGTGTTTAAAGGCCTGCATTTTTAAGGCGGTGAGCATGGTTTTTAAAGACGGTCTTGGGATTGGTTTCAAACAAAGACACCAGTCCCAATACATGGTTGTTGATGTCCAGATGATTCATGAAATAATCGTCCCGTAATACACGGCCAAAATGATTGGCGCATTTGCCGGTCACACCATCGTTCGCTTCATCAAATATTAATCCCGTAATGGCAAAAAGTGGGTCGGAAATATCCACGCCGCCGGTTAAGTGGCCGGTGCCACCCCAGGAATATAATTTAATAGTATGGCCGTCAACGTTCACCTGCTCACTGCCGGCGCCGCAGGTCGTGGTGGGCATGCCAACGGGGTAGTCGGCATTAAACTGAGCAGCACCCGCTGCGTTAAACTCACCTAACATGGCATAGATGTCAGACTTATCTTTTTTGTTGTCACTCATGAGGTTAACCAAGTCACCCACCGCATTGGCAAAGACTTCAAATAATACACCTTGAATGCTTGATGGTGGTGCGATGTCGGTGACCACATCGGCGATGGGGGAGCCGGTATGAGGGGTGGCCATAGTGGTAACCGATGCCACTAA
>MAAD01000157.1:25860-32971 GCA_002162985.1 Bermanella sp. 47_1433_sub80_T6
TTTCACCGCGCATGGCAGAACTGTCGAAGGCATTAATCTTGGCCACATGAACCTGCGCACCCTGTTTTTCCAGTTTGGCTGGAATTTGGTACCAGTAATCGATAGTCGCAATGGAGTCGAAGGCAAAAATTCCGGGTACCAGCATGATGGGGTGTTTGGTTTGTGTATAGCTGAAATAGCTTGAGAACAAACCAGCGTTTGATTGTGGCGCCAGAGTAAATACCCATAGCGTCAGCATGGAGAGGATAGTTTTTTTCATTTTTATTCCAATAAGTTGTTATTTTTATGTTTGGTGTTGTCGACGCAGGCAAGAATAAATGTTCAATAGAAAAACACTTGTAAGATTTGATGATATTACTTTTATTGCCAATAAATGGCTGTTTCAACCTATATTTAGTCGATTTTAGTAGGCTGTGTGTTAATAAAAAAGTGTGACCTAGTCTTTTAAATAAAACGATCGTTCGCTCAAAGGCAATAAATAGCGGCAGTATTGGTTTAGCTTATTGGATTTTTGTATGGCTGTGCTTCATCATTAGCAGGCCTGCCTAGATGTTTCTATGCAGCCGCTATTAAAATAATAATAAAGATAATTAACGGAAACTGTCATGACAGATGAAAAGACGCCATCTCTGTTGTACTTGTGGGACAAACGCACCCTGTATATTGGCCCTTTGTCTGAAAAATTGAGTCTGTCCCAGGGGGCTGCCACCTTAAGTTTAGCGCTCGATAAACCCATTAGTTTTATCTGCGAAGGTATGGCCAAACCCATCAGCTGCCGCAGTTTGTTATTGCCTGCCGGTTTCTCGGTGACGGTGGATACTCAGGATGCAATTATTGTTAATTGTAATCTGGATGCCTTGGGGTGCGATTTTTTTGCCCTGTCCCAGCGCATGCAAAAAAATCAATCCGGGGTGGCCTACGACCTTGAAAACGAAGAACGGCTTATTAAAGAATTTATTAATATGCGAGTGACCATAAAAAATTCTCAGGCCGCTTTTGAGCAGTTAGATGAATTACTGGCCTATGATGGTGACGCTCAATACAAGGTAGATCCAAGGGTGGTGAGTGTGGTGGAGCACATCAAACAGACCGTGGATGATAATTTATCGGTGGAGGATCTGGCTAGCCTGGTGAATTTATCGGTACCCCGCTTGGTGCAATTATTTAAACAGCAGACTGGTGTGCCCATGCGACGTTTTCGTTTGTGGCACAGGCTGTATGTCACCGCGGTGAAAATGGGTAAGGGTGAAAGCCTAACGCAGGCGGCCATCAGTGCCGGTTTTACCGACTCGTCCCATTTTTCTCATACATTCAGGGATATGTTGGGCATGTCTCCCACAGCGGTGTTTGCCCAGCCCAATGAATTGAAAATTATGGTGCCCGACAACGCCTCATAAAACACCAATAAAAAAGGCCAGCCTAACGCTATTAATTATTTAATAACGTTAGGCTGGCCTTTACCAATGTGACTCTATATTAAATCTTTACGGGGTCACGATGGGGAAAGTACCTGCGGGTTTATCTAACAAACCAAAGAAGCTAAGCAGATCCAGCTTGCTGCCTTCCACCGACAAGTCATCACCAAATAAGGTATCTTTTAAGCCGGCCTGGCCGATGATGATGTCAATAAACAAAGGCTGAGTCAGGTTTAAGGTGGCGTCCGCCTTGGCATTGGCAGCGACCTTTTTGTGGCGTAATACCGAGTTGTTCAAACTCAGTAAATAGCTTTCGTTCAAGTCAGTGAAGGTGATTTTAATATCCAGTTTTTTGCCTTCTGCATCCGGACCATTCAAACGTACCGCCATGGAATCAAAGAAATTGCTTACTGGCGTTTCTACCAGAACACCCTTCATGATGGCCATGTCGATGCCCACTTCAGGCAAACCGTGACGCAGTTCATAGGCACCTGTGAGGTAAAAATCTCTCCACGGAGCCGACTCAGCTTGATATCCCAGCTGGTCGTAAACCTTGGCCAATAGGTTCTTGCTGGCCACATTGTCGGGTTGGGCAAATACCGCGTGATTTAACAGCTCGGCTAACCAGCGATAGGTTTTGGTACCATCTTCAACTGAGGCATTGGCGGCTTCGTCGAAGGCCGTCTGGGCCTTAACCAATACCGCATCCACACCGCCCATCATCTCCATGTAACGAATGGCGCTTTGGGTTTCGGGTAGCGGATCCAGTTTGGCAGGGTTGCCTGTGTACCAACCTAAATAACCTTGATAAACCGCCTTGGCATTGTGTTTGGCTGTGCCGTAATAACCCTGGTTATGAAACGCCGTGTTCAGACTGGCGGGCATTTTAATTTCTTCGGCCACCTCGTTAGGGGTAAGGCCTGAGTTAAACAGACGTACACTTTGGTCGTGAATGTACTTGTAGGTATCGCTTTGCTGGCTTAGGAAATCCTGAATTTTTTCGCTTCCCCACATGGGCCAATGGTGGCTGGCAAAATATACATCGCTGTGGCCGTAAAGCTCGTTGGCTTCTTCTATGTAGCCACTCCAGATGTTGGCGTCACGAACCTTGGCGCCACGCAGGGTGTACAGGTTGTGCATGTTGCGAGACAGCATTTCTGCGCCGCAATAGGCCTTGTGTTCAGGTAAGTAAAAAGTAAATTCTGCCGGGGCTTCTGAGCCAGGTACGTATTGAAATTCAAACGGTACCCCGTCGATGTCCAGGGTCTGGCCAGTTTCGTTAATGAGTTCTGTGGGTTCAAGTAAGGCAAAGGTGCCAAAAGCAGGGCCTTTACCCAGGCCGGTACCCACATGGCCGCGCTCGCTGCGCTGCAGGCGTTTGCCGTACATGAACATGGCACGGCGGCTCATGGCTACGCCGGCAATGATGTTTTCGCTGGTGGCTTCTTCCATGAACCCTTCAGGGGCGATGATGCGCAGTTGAGCTTTATCAGCATCGCTCATGTCTTTCATGATGCCCTTGATGCCACCAAAGTGATCGATGTGGCTGTGGGTATAGATGATGGCGCGAATGGGTTTGCTGCCCAGGTGTTTCTGGGCAAATTTAAGGGCTTTATTGGCCGTTTCTTCAGCCGTAAGCGGGTCCACCAGAATCCAGCCGCTGTCCCCTTCGATGATGGTCATGTTGGCCAAGTCGTAGCCACGTAACTGGTAAATGCCTTCTTTTACCTTGAACAGGCCGTGAATGTTATTCAATGCCGCCTGGCGCCATAAACTAGGGTTCACACTGGCGGGGGCGCCACCGTTGTCGCCTTCATATTTAATGAAGTCGTAGGCCGGCATGTCCCACACCACTTCACCGTCCACCTTGGAGGTGATTAGGCTGTCATCCGAGGCAATCAGGCCGCGCTTGGCATCTTCAAAATCGGCGGTGTTGCTGAAAGGGCGTTGATCGATGATGGCCTGGTTGGCCTTGGCGGTCACCATGCTGGGGGCAGTGTGCCCTTGGCTATCGGCACCTTGCTCAAATTCCGGGCTGTTGTCGCAGGCGCTTAAACTTGCCAACAGCGGCAAGGTTAATAAAAGACGTGAGGTCATAAGCAATCTCTAATTATCATTATTAAACGATTTATGTGTTTTAGAGTGTAACCTGAATGGGGCTTGCCGCTAGTCATGGTAGGACATTACCCTGTCTTGAATGACCAGATTGGCAATTAAGGACTATCTGACGAGCACGCCAATATTATTTGGGCGGATTACTGCGGTATTGGCTGGGTCGCATACCGTACCAACGCTGAAAGGCGCGAGAAAAATTACTGGCATCGTTGAAGCTTAGGCGCAGGGCGATGTCGGTCATGGATAGATCGGATTTTAATAAATAATGATTGGCCATTTCCATGCGTGCATTTTGCAATAGTTGGCGAAAATTGGTTTGTTCTTCTAACAAGTGTCGGCGCAGGGTGCGTTCACCAATTTTTAGTTGTAGCGCTACCCATTTAAGGGTGGGCTCGTTTTTATCCAGCTGCTTTAAAATAATTTTAGAAACGTCTGTGCTCCAGTTTTTACTGCTGAGATTTTGCACATATTCTTGCACCACGCTTTCATTGAAACTTGCAAGTTTTGCATCACCCATGACGCTGGCCTGCTTTAACCCATCACGGCGGAACCACAAGCAGTTTTGTTTGGCAGAAAATTCAACGGGGGCCTGAAAACATTGTCGCCAAGGCTCGGAGTTTTTGGGTTGTTTACGCAGTAATTCCACCTTCTCAATTAAGCTGTTGGTTTCATTGGGCAGTTGCGCAAAATTTAAAATGCTGGCAAAAAAACTGTCGATGGCCAGGTCGCTTATCTCCACGTTGGGAATTAAATCGATGGCATAACCAATGAGGTCAATTTGATGTTCGATGCGAATGCTTACCGAGTTGGAGACCAGGCTATGGTATTTCGCCGCCATAGTGATGGCGGTTTCTAAATTGTCTGTGGTGAGCATCAATAATCCCAACGCACGGAAATTCATGGGCTGTACATAACTGGCTACTTTTAAGCCAAATGCCATGTCCCCCGTAGCTTGTTGCAGGCTTTGCCAAAAGAAGGTCATCTTGGCAATATCGATGCGATCATCGGGTTTATTACGGAATTGTTCGCGATCTAAACCTGCAGCCTTTAACAATGGAACAGGGTCTATGCCTTGTGCTTCCAAGGCGCGACAAATGGCTAGCGGCCAGCCAGCAATGGTGGTGTATTTTGGGGTAGGGGTCATGTACAACTGATGCGATGTTTTGTTGCAGTGTAATAGGCTAATTGCGGGTGGGCAATGAATAAATCTCTGGCTAAAAAATAAGCGCCATGGCCGCTTATTTTTTAGTTTATAGCATCAAAAGGCTATTAGGATGTTTTGGCCTGTGAGCGTTGTTTCTGGCGTTCACGCTCAGCCAACTTGGCCTGACGGTGTTCCTCGATAGACCCTTTCACATCCCCCCCTATGTGGCTTTCACCTCGTTGTTTGGCTAACATCACCTGACGCTCTCGCTCGGCGAAGCGCTGACGTTGGGATTCAGTGGTTTTATCAAAACAATGGGGGCAGCTCACGCCTTTTTGAAACTTTTCGCTAAGCTGCTCTTCTTGAGTGATGGGCATGCGGCAGGCGTTGCACTGGTCATAGATGCCGGCTTCCAGCTGGTGGTTTACGGTGACGCGCTCATCAAATACAAAACACTCACCCTCCCATAAGGTGTTTTCTTCCGGTACTTCTTCCAAATACTTCAATATACCGCCTTCCAGGTGGTACACCTCTTCATAACCCTGTTCGATCATGTAGGCGGTGGATTTTTCACAACGAATGCCGCCGGTACAAAACATGGCCACTTTTTTGTGTTTCTTGGGATCCATGTTGTCTTGCACGTACTGGGGGAATTCACGGAAGGTCTCGGTTACCGGGTTCACGGCCCCCTTAAAAGTGCCCACCTGGACTTCGTAGTCGTTACGAGTATCCACCAGGATCACATCCGGGTCGCTAATCAGGGCGTTCCAGTCTTTGGGTTTCACATAGCTGCCCACCACGTGTTTGGGGTCTATGCCTTCCACACCCATAGTGACGATTTCTTTTTTCAGCTTCACCTTAGTGCGATGAAAGGGGCTGTTGTCGGTGTAGGATTCTTTGCATACCAGGGGATTGAGGCGTGGGTCTTGTTGCAACCAAGTCAGCAGGTTATCTATGGCTTGGCGGGTGCCGGCCACTGTGCCGTTGATGCCTTCCTGAGCCAATAACAGGGTGCCGCGCACCTGGTTATCTTCCATTACTTTTAGCAATTTGGGTTTGATTTCTTCAAATTTGTCCAGGGTGACAAACTTGTACATGGCACATACAACTGTGCTGGATTTTGTATTATCTTGCAAAACATCACCTCGGCTAGCCGGAACGTAAATCCGGTGCGTTAAAACTGGGCGCATTATAGGGCATATTGCGACTTTTGGAAGTGGGGAGGCTGCTAGTTGATTGAAAATTGAGCTGGATCAACAACAGGCGCGGGTGCGCCTGTGTTGACAGGTTTAGGCAGAATAACGCTGGGCCAGGTACTCAAACACCGTGCGGATGCCAAAGGCTTCACCACCCACCGGGCGACCGGGCAGCTTGCGGTTGTTCCAGGCCATTACATCGAAGTGCAGCCATGGAATGTCTTGATCGACAAATTCCTGCAGGTACAGGGCTGCAGTGATGGCGCCGCCAAAGGGGGTAGAGGCGCAGTTGCTGATGTCAGCTACGTCACTCTTCAATAAACCGCGGTAGGCCTTGTGTAAGGGCAGGCGCCATACCGGGTCATCATTTTCCTCGCCCACCGCAAACAGGTCCTGGGCAATCTGGTTATCGTTACAGAAGAAACCGGGTAGCTCGGTACCCAGGGCCACACGACAGGCACCCGTGAGGGTGGCAAAATCGAAGATCACATCCGGTTTGTCGTTACAGGCTTCACTGAGAGCGTCACATAATACCAGGCGGCCCTCGGCATCAGTGTTGTCTATTTCTACGCTGATGCCGTGGCGGGTCTGTAATACGTCGCCCGGGCGAAAGGCATTGGCCGACACTGCGTTTTCAACGCTTGGAATGATCACCCGCAACTGAATAGGCAAATTATGACTCATGATCAGATAGGCCAAGCCCATCACGTGGGCGGCGCCGCCCATGTCTTTTTTCATGAGACGCATGGCACCAGAGGGTTTTAAATCCAGGCCGCCACTGTCAAAACACACTCCCTTGCCCACTAGGGTCACCTTGGGGTGCTGTTTGTCGCCCCAGCGTAAGTCCAGTAAGCGCGGCGCATGAACACTGGCTCGGCCCACCGCATGTATGGTGGGGTAGTTGTGCTCCAGTAACTCTTCATCCACCAGTTGACTAAATGTGCCGCCAAACTGCTGAGCCACGGCTTCTACTGTTTGTGCCATGTGTTCGGGCATCATGTCCCCGGCCGGGGTATTGATCATGTCACGCACTAGGCAAGTGGCATGAATGACGTTGTTGGCTTGTTGCGCAATGTCGGCATTTGCCAGGGCTAGGGTGGCTTGGGGTGTTTCGATTTTTTTGTATTTATCAAACTGGTAGCTGCTTAATCCCCAGGCAATGGCGGCATTCAGTTCAAGCCCAGTATCACAGTGAAGGGCAAATTGTTGCGGGGGCAGCTGTTTGGCAATATCGGCGCTGG
>MAAD01000338.1 GCA_002162985.1 Bermanella sp. 47_1433_sub80_T6
CTGCTGACCCATTCTTAGTTGTAGCGAGGCTTTCATATATAGCTATTTGATCCTGTTACAAACTCAATAAAACTAAAGCACAAATCATGAAATATTACTGAGAACACGTAAACTTTTTTAGTAACTTGTGTCTTGAATATACAAGATTACAACTTAAAGTCATCACCTAAATAAATATCTTTTACCAGTTGATTGCTCAGCACTACGTCGGCGGAACCTTCGGCGATAATGTGACCATTTCCCACTATGTAGGCTTTTTCACAAATATCCAGTGTTTCTCGTACATTGTGGTCGGTAATCAACACACCCAGACCACGGTCTTTTAACTGTTTAACGATACTTTTGATATCTCCCACCGAGATAGGGTCCACCCCCGCAAAGGGTTCGTCCAATAGGATAAATGCCGGGTCGGCGGCCAGGGCGCGAGCTATCTCTACACGGCGGCGTTCGCCGCCAGACAAAGCCATGCCTTGGCTGTCACGAATGTGTTGTATGTTAAATTCATCTAGTAGGCTTTCCAGCTTTTCATGGCGCTGGGCACTGGTTAATTCCTTACGGGTTTCCAGGATGGCCAGGATATTATTGGCCACCGTGAGTTTGCGGAAAATGGAAGCTTCTTGCGGTAAATAGCCGATGCCTTTTTTGGCGCGCCCGTGCATGGGAAGATCGGTAATGTCCTCATCATCGATGCTGATGGTGCCTTCATCGGCATTCACCAAATTTACAATCATGTAAAAGCAGGTGGTTTTACCGGCCCCATTGGGACCTAATAGACCAACGATTTGTCCGCTGCTAATAGATAATGAAACATCTTCTACCACTTTTCTGGGACCGTAACTCTTGGCAAGGTGTCGAGCGTGTAAGGTTGCCATTTATTTGTTTGTTCCTTGTCCCGTTGTTTCTTTTTCTTGCTTGGGTTGAATCACCATGCGAATGCGGCTGTCGCTGGCTTGACTGTCTGCTTTAATTCTTTGTTCTTTCATTAAATAAACAATTTTTTCACCGGCAAAAACGTTGCCCTGTTTTTCAAGGCCAGCATTTTTCAGCAAGATGAGCTCTTCGTTGCTGGTGTGAAAAATAATGGTCTCACCGTAGGCTTGAGTTTTGCCTTCATCGGCCACTATGGTTTGTTCGTAGCGGGCAGGTTTGCCTTCGGCGATGACTTTTTGCAGACCATTATCATTGCGAATCAGGGTGATGCGATCGGCTTGTATATTTAAAGTGCCCTGGATCATTTCTACGTTACCGGTATAGACCAGCTGTCCCTGGAGCTTATCCATGAAGGCACTGTCACTGGCGATGCGAATTTCTTGTTGGCTGTCTTCGGGTAGAGCAAAACTGCTATTCCAGATGCTCAGTAACATTAGCAGTGACAAAAAACGGCGTTGGGTAATACCTTTATTGCGCATTGGGATTATGTATTCCTCGAACGTGAGATTTAAAGCTGGCCTGTTGCTTTACCATATCCAGCTTCATGCCGGTGGCGGTTAACTTTGTGCTGGGGCTACTGATCACCACTGACTCATCAGTGTCGGCTATTTGTTGTTTTAAGTCTATGGACAAATGTTGGGTGTTTAGGGAAAAAATACCCGCGTCTTGCTGTTGTGGAGATACTTGCACATCGCCGTCCAGTTCCAGCGTTTTCCCCTGTAACAGCTTGCCTTGTTGGGAGCTTACCTGCCATTGGGATTGTTCTCCCTGGTGCAGAGTGAGGGCCGGTGCTAGCAGCTTAGTGCGGTCATCAAACGGGTAGTGATGTGCGGTGTTGGCTTGTATGGTGCGATCCAGCTGGCCATCGACATTATAGTGTCGAGCCTTTAGGCCCTTGATAATGTAGTCAGGTTCTTGCTGGATGGCTTGTTGAGCATTGCTGATGGGGCCAAGTTGCTTGTCATCCACTGCCAAGTATCCCACCACGCCAATGGCGGTGAGAATAGTGACAATATAGCGTCTACGCATGGCTTATTGTCCCTTAATCATAGGGGTTGGTTGCCGGGCTTGTATGCTCAGCTGAATAGGCTGCATTTTGCGTCTACGCACCTAGATTACCCCGGCTCTTAATAAATCATGCATGTTAAGCACGCCCACTAACAGGCCATCGTCTATGGCCACGATAGCATTAATTTTTTTCTCTTCCATCACCTGTAACGCCTCGGCGGCCAGCTTTTCCGGGTGGATGTTGGCGCAATTAGCGGTCATGACGTCGCCCACTTGGGTGGTATGGAAATCCAGGTCTTTATCCAGGGTACGACGTAAATCGCCATCGGTGAAGATGCCCAATAATTGACCTGTATCGTCCACCACTGTGGTCATGCCTAGGCCCTTTTGGGTCATCTCCAACAGGGCATCTTTCACCAGCGTGGTGTTTTTCACTTTAGGGATTTGACTGCCACAATGCATGATGGTTTTCACTTTCAACAATAGGCGGCGACCCAGGCTGCCCCCTGGATGGCTGAAGGCAAATTGCTCGGCTGTAAAACCACGGGCTTCCAGCAAAGCGATGGCCAGAGCGTCGCCCATGACCAGGGCCACTGTGGTGCTGGAGGTGGGGGCCAAATCTAGCGGGCAGGCTTCTTTGTCCACGCCCACATACAAATGGCTATTGGCGGCCAGCGCAAGACTCGATTGGCGATTACCTGTCATGGCAATTAAAGGAATATTAAGGCGTTTTAATAACGGTAACAAAGTGGTTACCTCACCGGATTCACCGGAATTACTCAGGGCGATCACCACATCATTGGCGGTGATCATGCCCATGTCGCCGTGAGCGGCTTCGCCTGGGTGTACAAAAAAACTGGGGCTGCCGGTACTGGCCAGGGTGGCGGCAATTTTGTTGCCGATGTGCCCAGACTTACCCATGCCAGTGATCACGATGCGACCCTTGCAGTTGAGCAATAATTCACAGGCGGTATTGATGGCCGAATCTTCAATGTGGGATAACAGCTCGTTAACCGCATCGCGCTCGGCGCTCACAGTGCGATTGATGGAGGCTAGATAGTCAAACTGGCTCATTTTTAAATTCTTATATGGCAGATGTACATTATCAAATACTAGTACGCTTAACCGCGCACTATTAAAAAACCAGATCGCCTATGTATTATCGTGTGTCCAACATAGGGTCCAGCAGGTTGTTAGCTTTGTACTAATAATAAACCCAAATAGCTCACATAGGCCAATAACAGTATAGAACCGGCGCGACGCCCCACCCTTTTGGCACGACGTGAGCCGTATAAAAACGCGATGAGCAGCAGGGTGAGCAAAAACATGGTGGTGTAATCCCTGTATAGAGCGCTGCTTTCAATCTGAGTTACCGCTACTAGGCCCGGGATGGGCAATACCGACAATAGATTAAATATATTTGAGCCCACAACATTGCCTATGGCAATGTCATGATGGCCTTTCAGGGCGCTGGTGACGCTGGCAGCCAGTTCAGGCAGGCTGGTGCCTATGGCGACTATGGTTAAACCAATAACCAGCTCTGAAATCTCAAAGAAACGGGCCACTTCCACCGCCCCCCACACTAGCAGCCTGGCGCTGAGCATCAGGGCAACTAACCCCACCACCAACCAGAACAAACTTTGCTTGGTGGATAATGCGTCCATGGCCTCGGATTCTTCTTCATCTATGCCGGTAGTGCCCTGATCTGAATTTTCAAAAAACAACCAAAATAGAGTCACCACTAAACAACTTAGTAATATGATGCCATCCCAAAAGTCGATGCTTAAATCTTGCAATACCAGACCTGCAATGACAGTCACTAATAACAAGATGGGTATCTCTTTTTTGAGCATTCTGCCTTGAATGGGCAAGGGGGCAATCAGCGCGGTGATGCCCAATACCAGGCCGATGTTGGCAATGTTTGACCCCAGCGCGTTGCCTATGGCCAGGGTGCCGGCGCCGTCGAAGGAGGCCGACAGGCTCACAAAAATCTCAGGGGCACTGGTGCCCAGAGATACTATGGTCATGCCAATTAACAAGGGCGACATGCCGAAGTGACGGGCGGTGGCGGCCGCTCCTAATACAAAACGATCGGCACTCCACACCAGTACCACTAATCCCACGGCGATGGCCAAACAAGCTAACAACATATAGGTGTTCTCAAATAAACTGAATGGGCGCATTTTACAGGCTTTTAGCCGCCTCTCAAGAGGCATGGCGCTTTTGCCCAAGAGTATAGGTGCTCTATTGTAATTGCATTTAATTATAGGGAATTGTCTTGCCATCCGCTGTTATGGATACAGTGGTCTATGCTGAAAGTCAGGAACGGGAATTTCTGACCTCGGGAGCGTTTTGATTAAATGGATAATTATGTCGAATTGAAAAATTTAACGTTTCGTCGTGATGGTCGGCTGATCTTTGATGACATCAGTTTGCAAATTCCCAAGGGTAAAATCACCTCCATCCTGGGGCCCAGTGGCACAGGAAAAACCACCTTACTGGGTTTGATCACCGGCCAACTTAGCCCTCATTCTGGTGATGTGCTGGTGGATGGCTTGTCGGTGCCTAACCTGTCCCGTCAGGCGTTATTTGAATTGCGTAAAAAGCTCAGCCTGTTGTTTCAATCGGGGGCGTTATTTACCGATATGTCGGTGTTTGAAAACGTGGCCTTTGCCTTGCGCGAACACACCAATCTGCCCGAGCATATGATTCGCGACCTGGTGTTGCTGCGCCTTGAAAATGTGGGTTTACGTGGGGCCGGGCAGCTTATGCCTTCCCAATTATCAGGTGGCATGGCCAGAAGGGTGGCACTGGCGCGCAGCATTATACTGGATCCTGAATTAATCATGTACGACGAACCCTTCACCGGTCAGGATCCTGTGTCTAAAGGGGTGCTGGTGACCTTAATTCGCTCTCTTAATGCTGAGTTATCCCTCACCAGTGTGCTGGTGAGCCATGATGTGGAGGAAGCGCTGAGTATTAGCGATCAGGTGTATGTACTGAGTCATGGCCAAGTTATTGCCTCAGGTACGCCCCAGCAATTAAGGGACAGTGACGACACGGAACTGAAGCAATTTTTATTCGGCCTTCCCGATGGCCCGGTCTCCTTCCACTTTCCGGCCAAGCCTCTGGTTGAAGAGGTGCTCGTTTGAAACCCAGTAGACTAATGATTCATCACTATTTGATAAACGCGGTGCGCCGCATGGGCATAAATGCCCTGGCTGTGTGTGCGGGTTTTGGACGTGCCAGCTGGTTTTTAGTGCAAAGTTTAACTTGGGGTAAGGGCTTTAAGGCTCCTTTCTCAAGGCTGGTATTTCAAGTGTACCAATTGGGCGTATTGTCCTTGCCCATTATCTTAGTGGCCGGTTTGTTTGTAGGCATGGTACTGGCGCTGCAGGGTTACCATATTTTGGTGGGGTACGGGTCCCAAGAAGCCGTGGGACAGATGGTGGCTTTATCCATTTTGCGGGAATTTGGCCCGGTGGTGAGTGCCTTGCTGTTTGCCGGTCGTGCCGGTTCGGCTCTTACCGCCGAGATTGGTTTGATGAAAACCACAGAGCAGTTAAGCGCCATGGAAATCATGGGCGTAGACCCCCTTAAGCGCATCATGGCCCCCAGATTATGGGGGGGCATTATCTGCCTGCCGTTATTAAACCTGATGTTTTGTGTGCTGGGGATTTATGGTGGCGCCCTGGTGGCGGTGGATATGCTAGGCATTTATGAAGGCTCTTATTGGGCCAATATGCAGGGGGCGGTGGAGTTTTACGACGACATAGTAAAAGGAATAATTAAAAGCCTGGTATTTGCCCTGGTGGTGACCTGGATAGCCATCTTTCACGGCTGGAATGCTCATCCCACGTCGCAAGGCATTAGTACCGCCACCACTGCCACCGTCGTGCAGGCTTCGCTGGCGATACTGGCGTTGGATTTTGTGTTAACGGCCGTCATGTTAGGGGGCTTTTAATGGCAGCGAATATTTTAGCTTTGATGCAATACTTTTGTGAGGTTTCTATGGCCACTAAGCAAGTTGAGAAAAACCTTGGTGAGTGTGATTTTCTAGGGGGTTCAAGTGAATAGTAAACGTTTGGAAATCAGTGTGGGCGCATTTGTGATAGCAGGGATTCTAGCCCTGGTGGTCTTGGCCTTTAACGCCAGTGGCTTAAATTTTGCCCGTGATGATCAGAGTTATTTTTTATATGCACGTTTTGAAAATTTATCGGGTTTAAGTGAGCGCGCCAAAGTCTCGTTATCCGGGGTGACCATAGGTCGAGTGGTGAGCATTGAGCTGGACACCGAGGATTATGTGGCGGTGGTTAAGATGGCCATAGATAAAAATGTGCCATTGACCACAGATACCTCGGCCTCCATTTTAACCGCAGGCTTATTGGGGGAAAAATATATTGGCTTGAGTGTGGGCGCCGATGAAGAAACCCTCATGAATGCCGACGAAATAGCAGACACACAATCTTCCATCGTATTGGAAGAGCTCATAGGTCAGTTTCTATTTAGTCGCAGCGAATAATAAATGAAGGTATTTTTAAGGCTTTTACTGATTTTTGTGATGTTTCCCGCCTGGGGAGAGGGGAATCCCGAGGACGCACAAAAGCTGGTGGATGAACGTATTCATGCTTTGTTGGCACGAATTGAACAGTTAAAAACCTTGCCGTCGGTGGATGAACAGCAACGAATATTGGCGGTAGAAGAAGTGATAGGCTCGGTGGTGGATTTTAAGCGCATTACCCGCAGAGTCATGGCCAAATACTATAAAAAATCCAGCAAACAGCAAAAAATAGACTTTTACACTGTCTTTAAACAAACCCTGCTCAATACTTATGCAAAAGGCCTGTGGGAATTTGAAGACTATAAAATCCGTCTAAAACCCCTTAAAAATGCCCATCAAAGTCAGCGTAATACCCTGGTTGAAATTGAGGTGATTACCGCCAGTGGCCAAGTGTTTCCTGTTATTCAGAGCCTGTTTTTTCACAAGAAGCAACAACGCTGGATGGTGCAAAACGTCATCATCAGCGGGGTGAATATAGGCCAGCTATTTCGTGATCAATTTGCCCGTCTGGTATCTAGTAATCACGGGGATTTGGACCTGGCCATTCAAGCCTGGTCATTGGAGGTGAAAGCGGTGGACAAATCAGCTGTTGAGGAGGTAGAGGGTGCATAAGCAGCAAATTGAGCAACGGAAAGCCGATCATTACGGCGTTGTGGGGGATTTGACTTTCGAGTCCGTGGTCTTCGTAGAAAAAGAGGGCTTCGGTGTCATCGATGAGGGGGGTGAAAAAATCACCCTGGATTTAAGCCATGTTGAGGTCTGTTCCAGTGCCGCGGTGGCCTTGTTGCTTAGCTGGCTGCGCTACGCCAATAAAAGGCAAAAAGCACTGCTATTTTCCGGGGTGCCGGCCAGCTTGATGGCCATGATTCAAAGTGCCGAGCTTGAGAGCATCATCACCGTGCAGCGTTAGTGCCCTGCACCTGCAGAATACCCATATGAGCGCCCATTTGAGCGCCATGAGAATTTAGCTATTTGCCTGCTACTGGGCTATAATCCCCGCCTTTATTTTCACTGTATTACGTTGGCGCTCTTTTTAAGAGTGACTTGGAGAAATCATGAGCCCTGAAGACTTACAAACCCTAATGTCTGAGAAGTTAGCTAATTGCCAAGTAACAGTGGAAAACGATGGACACACCTACCACATCACTGTGGTGGGCGAAGTATTTGAAGGATTAAATGCGGTTAAGCGCCAACAGCATGTATACGGTGCGCTTAACGAGAAAATTGCCGACGGTTCGGTACACGCCGTCAGCATCAAGACCTACACTCCGGCCCAATGGGCTGCACAATAACTAAATAAGAAGTAGTAGTGTTATGCCTTCAATGGACAAATTAGTAATTCAAGGCAGTGGCCCGGTTTCCGGCGAACTGCGCATTTCAGGTGCTAAAAACTCAGCCCTGCCTATTATCGCGGCGACCTTGCTGGCGGATACCCCCATTACCATAGGTAATTTGCCGCATCTTAATGATGTGACCACTATGATCAACCTGCTGGGTACTATGGGGGTTGACCTGGTGATGGGAGAAGATATCTCCATCGAAGTAAACGCCAACAACATTAAAACCCTCATTGCACCTTATGAGTTGGTAAAAACCATGCGAGCCTCCATCCTGGTATTGGGGCCGTTAGTGGCGCGCTTTGGCGAAGCTCAGGTTTCACTGCCAGGCGGTTGTGCCATCGGCTCTCGCCCGGTGGATATTCACCTGTCCGGATTGGAGGCCATGGGTGCCACCATCGAAGTGACTGATGGCTACGTGAAAGCCACGGTAGATGGCCGCTTAAAAGGCGCCAAATTCTTCATGGACACAGTGACCGTTACCGGTACCGAAAACTTACTTATGGCTGCGGTATTGGCCGATGGTGTGACCCATCTTGAAAATGCCGCCCGCGAACCTGAAGTGGTGGATTTGGCCGAATGCCTCATCGCCATGGGCGCCAAAATTACTGGCCACGGCACAGACGTGATTCGCATCGAAGGGGTTGAGTCGTTACACGGCTGTCACTACGACGTGATGCCAGACCGCATCGAAACCGGCACTTACCTGGTAGCGGCCGCCGCCACTGGTGGCAGTATCAAATTAAAAGATACCCGTGCCGACATACTCGAAGCGGTATTACACAAGCTTGAAGAAGCCGGCGCACGGATTGAAACCGGCGAAGACTGGATCAGCCTGGATATGGAAGGGCGCAAACCCAAAGCGGTGAGCGTTAAGACCGCCCCGTACCCGGCGTTTCCCACCGATATGCAGGCCCAGTTTTTGGTGATGAACATCGTTGCCGAAGGCAGTGCCACCGTGACCGAAACGATTTTTGAAAACCGCTTTATGCACGTGCAAGAATTGGCGCGCATGGGAGCTCATATCGTGCAGGAAGGTAATACCTGTTTCACTAAGGGCGGCGATACGTTCACCGGCGCTCCCGTGATGGCCACCGATTTACGTGCCTCGGCCAGTTTGGTGATTGCCGCCATGATGGCCAAGGGTGAAACCGTGGTGGATCGCATTTACCACATCGACCGTGGTTATGAATGCATCGACGAAAAATTACAGTTAATCGGCGCCAATGTTCGCCGTTTGCCTAAATAAGCGTTTGTTATAGGAAAAACTTGGGTGAGTCGTCATGGCTTGCCCAAACAGTTTTTTGTATTAGGAAAAAAAATGAGTCAACAGCCTCTCACCATCGCCCTTTCAAAAGGTCGTATTCTTGATGACACTCTGCCGTTATTTGCAGAGGCCGGTATCGTACCTGCGGAAGACATTAAAAAAAGTCGCAAGCTGATTTTTGATACCAATCATGAGCATATTAAGTTGGTGGTGATTCGTGCCACCGACGTGCCTACCTATGTGGAATACGGTGCGGCCGACATGGGCGTGGCGGGCAAAGATGTGTTGATGGAATACAACAGCCAGGACCTTTACGAGCCGTTGGATTTGAACATAGCTACCTGTCGTTTAATGACGTGTGCGCTTAAGGGGGCAGTGGAGCCTCAGGGGCGTATTAAAGTAGCGTCTAAATTTGTGGATTTAACCAAGCGTTTTTTTGCCGAGCAGGGTCGTCAGGCAGATATCATTAAATTGTATGGCGGCATGGAATTGGCACCTATCATGGGGCTGGCGGATATGATTGTGGATATCGTAGACACCGGCAATACCCTAAAGGCCAATGGCTTGGAAGAGCGTGATTTAATTGCGCCCATCAGTTCCCGTCTGGTAGTGGGCAAGGCTGCCATGAAGATTAAACATCTGCAAATTCAGCCTATTATTGAAAAGCTGGCTGCGGCAGTGGAACGTCGCCGTTAGGCTGGAGGCTATATGACTTTTAAAATACAAAAACTGGATAGCCAGCAAGCTGATTTCACATCGTCTCTCGATAAGTTGTTGGCGTGGGAGTCGGTATCCGACACTCAGGTACAGCAAACCGTATTGGATATCTTGCAGCAAGTAAAAGCTCGCGGTGATGAAGCGGTTATTGAATACAGTAATCGTTTTGATCATTTGCAAGTGAGCAGCATGGATCAACTGGAAGTATCCCAGGACGAATTATTACAAGCCCTGAAAGATCTTCCCCACGATCAAAGCAAAGCATTATTAACCGCAGCTGAGCGGGTGCGTCGTTACCACGAACGCCAGCGCAGTGAATCCTGGCAGTATGAAGAGGAAGACGGCACAGTTCTGGGGCAGCAAATTACCGCCATGGACCGCGTGGGTATTTATGTACCCGGTGGCAAAGCCTCATACCCATCCAGCGTATTGATGAATGCCATTCCTGCCCATGTGGCCGGCGTGAAAGAAATTATTATGGTTGTGCCTACGCCTGGTGGTGAAGTAAACCAACTGGTATTGGCCGCCGCGGCAGCAGCAGGCGTTACCCGAGTATTTACTGTAGGTGGTGCCCAAGCGGTGGCTGCCTTGGCGTACGGCACACAAACTATTCCCAAGGTGGACAAAATTGTAGGCCCTGGCAACATTTATGTGGCCACCGCCAAGCGTTTTGTTTTTGGTGAAGTGGGCATCGACATGATTGCCGGTCCATCCGAAATCTTAGTGGTGTGTGACGGTAAAACCGATGCCGACTGGATAGCCATGGATTTGTTCAGTCAGGCCGAACACGATGAAGATGCACAGGCAATTTTAATTAGCTGGGATGAAGACTTCCTGGTAGAAGTTGAAAACAGCATCAACAAATTGCTGCCTGAGATGGAACGTCAGGAAATGATTCGTGCTTCATTGTCTGGTCGTGGTGCGCTCATAAAGGTTAAAGACCTGGATGAAGCCATTGCCCTTAGCAATCGCATTGCCCCCGAGCATTTGGAATTGTCCATCGAAGATCCACAGGCGGCGGCGAAGCAAATTCGCCACGCCGGTGCGATTTTCATGGGCCGTTACACCGCCGAAGCTTTAGGTGATTACTGTGCTGGTCCTAACCATGTGCTGCCCACATCCGGTACTGCCCGTTTCTCATCGCCTTTAGGGGTGTATGACTTCCAGAAGCGCAGTTCCTTGATTATGTGCAGTGCAGACGGTGCGTCTGA
>MAAD01000194.1 GCA_002162985.1 Bermanella sp. 47_1433_sub80_T6
ATACAAGACACTGAGTTTTTTCTGATGGGATTTGTACTCAGCGTTTAATTCATCTCGTTCAAATTGCAAACGAGCCACTTCCATTTCGCTAAGCTCATCATTTAGCTCGAGGCGGCGTTCTTCCAGCCTGAGACGCTCAATTTTATAGTTGATGCTGCCGATCTCACCCTTCTGAATATCCATGATGTTGTCATGAATCGTTAATGCTCGTTCTATACGGCTTTGAAATTCTTGCCAGGACTGGCTGTCATCCAGGTTGGCGTCTGCCACCAAAGTTGAGCCTTCAAAGACTTCGTTAAGATAACCGTAAAAATTGCCCCACTCGCGGCGTTCTATGACTACGGCTTTTTGAGGGTAAGATTTTTCAGTGAGGTGATGATCCAGCACCCAGCGGAAGTCGCCGCCGTAAACGTCGCGGTTACCTACTTTTAATAACAAGCGTTGTGCCTCAGGCGCACCGTTTGGTGTTTTTAAACCGATGGCTTCCAGTTGCTCTGCCTTCACCATTTCGCTGTCGGTTACCTGGCCCACTATCTTCACTGACGCGTTGCCGGGCAATGTATAGCTGGCCTGCACGATGGCCGCCGGCCAAAAATGCACTAGCCCTTTACTGGCGATAAAACCCACTAGGCCCAGCACCATGATGATGCTAATGGCCACCGCACCGGCATTTAACCAAATAAACGGTGAACCGGATTTTACCCAATCTTTAAATGTAATTTGCATTTTCATATTAGGGCCTCCTAAAGCTGACCATATTTAGCACGCAGGTTTTGACGTACTGTCTCCGCCGCGGTGTTAAATACAAAGGTAAATAGAAACAAAACAAAACCCGTTAAGAAAAGAATACGGTAATGGGTACTGCCCACTTCCGATTCGGGTACTTCCACGGCGATGTTGGCCGCCAGGGTGCGCATGCCTTCAAATATGTTCACGTCGGTGATGGGCGTATTCCCCGTGGCCATGAGCACAATCATGGTTTCACCCACGGCGCGGCCCATGCCGATCATGAGCGCCGAAAATATACCTGGACTGGCAGTGGGCAATACCACTTTCATCATGGTTTGCCATGGGGTAGCGCCCAGTGCCAATGAACCGTAACTTAGGGATTTTGGTACGCTGAAGATGGCGTCTTCGGCGATGGAGAATATAGTGGGTATCACCGCAAAACCCATGGCCAACCCCACAATAAGCGCGTTACGTTGGCTGAACGACACACCCAAATCATTATTGAGCCAGTCCACCATAGAGCCACCAAAAAAAAGCGTTTCCAAACTTGGGCTGATACTGATGGCAAACCAACCGGATAAAATAATCACCGGTATTAACAG
>MAAD01000235.1 GCA_002162985.1 Bermanella sp. 47_1433_sub80_T6
GGATGAGGCCTTCTCCAAGATGGATGAAACCCGCTCCAAGGAAGTGATTAACTATCTAACCGAGAGCCTGGGTTTGCAGTTACTGTTTATCATGCCCACCAGTAAGTCAGGGCCCTTCATGGACCTGATTAGCAACCAGTATGTGTTTAGCAAGGTGCCATTGGCTTCGGGCAAACGTGGTGAATTAAATACCCGGGTACTGGTGGATCGCCAGCAGTGCAATCAGGAAAAAATTCAGCAGCTATGGGCCAATCATCGCAAGGTGGTACGCCAGCAAGCAGAATTGGACTTTATGGAAGAGTTTGCCAGCTAGGTCTAAGCTCAAGAGTAATCCACGGATTACTCTTGAGGCCGGTCCATGAAAATATTCATTTCGATATTACTCGTTTTGGCATCCGTTCAGCTGATGGCCGCGAGTCTGGATTTAAGGAAAATCCAGTCGCCAATTTTAGATGCTCAAGCCAGCGCTAACAGCGTTGCCCCCAAGTTTGCCGCTTTTATAGCCGTCAATGCCGGCAAACCCAAAATGCCCGGAGTTGATCGTGACCAAAGACAGGTCATTAGAAAAAAATACGGTGTGAAAGTATTGAACGAGTATCGCTTGTACCAAGCCATTGATAAAAAACTGTCCAAGCAAGATTTAAAAGAAAACTATATGTTAGAGCGTTATTGCACTCGCTATAACCGCCACCTGCTAAATCTTTTGGGTTTATAAATGAAGTGCCGTCTGGATTGCGCCGCCTGTTGCATAGCCCCCTCCATTAGCAGTTTTATTCCGGGCATGCCCCGGGGTAAAAAAGCCGGTGAACGCTGTGTGCAGCTGGATGAAAATGATCTTTGTCTTTTGTTTGGTAAAACTGATCGACCCAAGGTATGTGGTGCTTTTCAGGCCGAGTTTGATATCTGTGGAGATACCCGTGAGCAAGCCATGGACAATATTATTTACCTTGAGAGTGTTACCTAGGATTGTCTAAATGTTCAGAATAAATGTCTATGTGCCCCAGTCCCATTTGGAAGCCGTTAAACTTGCCATGTTTAACGCCGGTGCCGGGCGCATGGGTTTGTATGATAGCTGTTGTTGGCAAACCCAGGGTGAAGGGCAGTTTAGGCCGTTGGCGGGCAGTGATGCCTTTATAGGGGATGTGGGTAAACTGGAAAAGGTGGTGGAGTACAAGCTGGAAATGGTGTGTGAGGCCGCCGCCATGAAAAAGGCATTAACGGCTATGCTGGTGGCCCACCCCTATGAAGAGGCGGCGTACGATGTATACCCGGTTTTAGGCTTGCAGGATTTTAATTAATTTTTAGCGCGTGCCAGGCGTTCATCAAAATGAATGTCAAATATCCGGGTTTGAATGTGCCCCTCTTGTAAATCTTCAAGGTAATGACGCAGGGTTTTTTTAACGGTGGGAAAGGCAATTTCTTTCCAGGGAATATCATCCATATCAAATAACTTCACATCCAGGCTTTCGCTGGTGCTTTGCGCGTGTTGTGAATTGTCCATCTGGGTTAAAAAGAATATATGCACTTGGGAAATATGCGGCACACTGATGGAGGTGAGCAATTGCCCGGCGCTGATTTCAATACCGGCTTCTTCTAGCGTTTCACGTACCGCCCCTTCTTCCAGGGTTTCGCCTTGCTCCATAAAACCCGCCGGTAAAGTCCAGTAACCCTTGCGGGGTTCGATAGCCCGTTTACACAGTAGAATTTTATTTTCGAACACCGGCAGGCACCCGGCAATAATACGCGGATTCACATAATGAATGGTGCCACACTGCTTGCATACCGAGCGTTGGCGATTATCACCCTCGGGGGTTTCTAAATGCACCGGATGAGCGCATTCGCTGCAAAATTTCATGCTAATCCTTAACGAGCCTAAACTGTGCAGGGAGTATAACGTTCAAGGTGAGCAGATAGCAAAACCGCGACTAACATAGGTCGCGGTTTGCAGGGGATTTCTGAGCGCCACCTGATGTTGTTAGGCGCAAAGTAAGTAAGTGAAGGATTAACCTGGGAAGGCTAATACCTTAGCCGCTTCCATGGGAGAGGCTTCTATGGGCGTGTCGCTCTCATCTATGAATGTTTTTAAGGTCTGCAAGGAATCGTGCATCATCTTACTGATGTTCATGCAGGAGGCCATGGGGGACTTGGAGGTTCTGCGAACACCATCAATTTGAAACTGTAATCCAGCCAGGCGTTGGCGATAGGCTTCGGGTGCACTGTCGATGGCGGCTTTTACATGCTGTTCGCGCAAGCGCTCCAGGGCCTCTGGATCTTGCTTGGCCATGTTCAGCAAAGTTTCAAAACTTGGCAGTACTTGGTTCATACTTCTTTACCCCAATACATCGTTGCCGTTAGTTATTTAAAAAAGTTGGCAATCAAATTTGTAATTCCTGATGTTTAGTCTACCTGTGAATGCTTGGTTAGATAAGGTTGAAAAGAGCCTGAAACTAGGGCAGGAAGGGCCAAAACTCTACAGGTGTGCCATTGAGCTGGTTTTACATGGGTGTGAAAATATCAATTAAAACAAAGACTTAGTGGCTTTATTTTTTAAAAGGTCAGTTCTATTCATGATATTTGGCGATAAAGAAAGCGTAATTAAGACCAAACTCTTATAAGTTAGGTTAATAATGTGTGACTTGAGTGCGCTTTTAAGTGGGATCTGGTTTGATAGTAAAAGCGTGGCTATATCCGCTCAGAGTCTAATTGGTTAAAATAAGCAGGACTTGGAGGTCGCTTATATGTCGTTAACTTCATTGATAGAGGGTGTCACCGCTCACCAGCCCAGAGTGTTATCGGGTCATGAGTTAGCGCAGGCATCTGTGTTGGTGGCCATCACAGATCAGCCGGAACCGGAAGTCATTCTTACCCTGCGTTCCAGTCAAATGCCCACCCATAAAGGGGAGGTGGCTTTCCCCGGAGGAAAGGCGGAAGCGTCTGATAGCGATGCCATTGCCACGGCGTTGCGTGAAGCCCATGAAGAGGTGGGCCTGGATCCCAAACACGTGCGCGTTATTGGGCCATTAGATCAGGTTATTTCACGTTTTGGTTTTTTGGTGACCCCTGTATTGGGAATCGTGCCGGCCGACATCGAACTTAATGCCGACTCACGGGAAATTGAAGGGGTATTTCGTGTGCCGCTTAAGTTTTTTTTAGAAGGCCAACCCGATCAAATAGATCAATTTGGCAGTTTTCGCGGACCCAGATGGTATTTTCAGGGGTACACCATCTGGGGTTTGACCGCCATGATGTTAGCCGAGCTGCTTAATCGTTTTTACGATGCCGACCTTGAACTGCATCTGGGTGATATGCACGACTTAATTCAAAAATAATAATGATTATTGGAACAGAAAGTTAATGATTTACTCTTTGGGCGATCGCAAAACAGAAATTCACGGTGATGATTATTTTATCGCCGACAGTGCCGATTTAATTGGCAGTGTGGTTTTAAAAAATAATGCCAGTGTCTGGTTTAACGTGGTGATCCGTGGTGATAACGATGTGATTACCATAGGTGAAAACAGCAACGTACAGGACTGTTCTGTGTTGCATACCGACCCGGGTTTCAAACTCACCCTGGGCAAGGGCGTCACCATTGGTCACAAGGTAATGCTGCATGGCTGCGAGATTGGCGATCATTCTCTGGTGGGCATCAATGCCGTGGTATTAAACGGCGCTAAAATCGGCAAACATTGTATCATTGCCGCCAATACCCTGATTCCTGAGGGCATGGTGGTGCCGGATGGTTCTATGGTAATGGGCTCGCCGGGAAAAATTAAGCGTGAATTAAATGACATGCAGAAAAAGCAGCTGGAAATGGGCAGTGAATTTTATGTGCAAAACTTTAAGCGCTTTAATAAAGATCTAAAAATCCAAGAATTGTAATAGAGGTGCCCGTAGTAATGACGGCAGTAAAACAAAACATATTTGGTATGGTTAAGTCTCCCTGTGTGGCTATTTGTTCGCTGGATGAAAATGACGTGTGTATTGGTTGTTACCGCACTGGGCACGAGATTACGGCGTGGGGCGAGATGGACAACGAAAAAAAGCGTGAGGTACTAATAAAAGTGGCGGCACGTGAACAGGCTTCCGGCAATATCATTTCTATCTAAACCATCCCAAAATACCAATTTAAAAACTGAATCTTAAGGCTGCACTATGTCGCTCATGTTAGGCACTCCACTCTCCAAGACAGCAAAAAAAGTGTTGTTGTGCGGCTCGGGTGAACTGGGTAAAGAAGTGGCCATTGAGCTGCAACGTTTAGGCGTAGAAGTGATCGCGGTAGATCGTTATGCCAATGCGCCAGCCATGCAGGTGGCGCACCGCAGTCATGTGGTTGACATGCTGGATGGGAATGCCTTGCGCAAGGTGATTGAAAAAGAGCAGCCCGATTTAATTGTACCCGAGATCGAAGCCATCGCCACCGATACCCTGTTTGAATTGGAACAGGAAGGGTTCACCGTTATTCCCACCGCCAAAGCTACCCAACTCACCATGAACCGGGAAGGCATTCGCCGTTTGGCCGCCGAAGAATTAGGCATTAAAACCGGCGCTTATATTTTTGCCGCCGATGAAGCTGAATATAATGATGCACTCAAAGAAATAGGTTACCCGTGTTTGGTGAAACCCATCATGAGTTCATCGGGTAAAGGCCAGTCTTTATTAAAAAGCGAAAGCGATGCAGTAGCCGCCTGGAGTTACGCTCAGGAAGGCGGGCGCGCGGGTAAAGGCAAGGTCATAGTGGAAGGTTTTGTGGATTTTGATTTTGAAATTACCCTGCTTACCATTCGCCACCGCGACGGCACCTCTTTTTGTGAACCAATAGGGCATCGTCAGGCCAATGGCGATTACCAGGAGTCCTGGCAGCCACAAAAGATGTCTGCTGACGCATTGGCGGCCGCGCAAGGCATAGCCAAAAAAGTCACCGATGCTTTGGGTGGTAAGGGTTTGTTTGGGGTGGAGCTGTTTGTTAAAGGGGATGAAGTGATTTTCAGCGAAGTGTCACCGCGCCCTCACGATACCGGTTTGGTGACGTTGGTGAGCCAGGAATTATCCGAGTTTGCCTTGCATGCCCGTGCCATCTTGGGCTTACCCATTAATAGCATTAAACAATATGCTCCCTCGGCCAGCAGTGTGATCCTAGTAGAAGGGGAAAGCGATTGTGTGCAGTTTGGTAATTTAGAAAATGCCTTAAATGTGGACAATACTCAGCTGAGATTGTTTGGTAAACCAGCAGTGAAAGGTACTCGTCGCATGGGTGTGGCACTGGCCTATGGCGATTCTATTGATGAGGCTAGAGAGCTTGCCAATCGATGTGCCGCTGCCGTTGAAATAGTTCTGTAAAAGTTTTGTAAAATCCCGAGGGTTGAATTAAGCACACCCCGGGTTCTTTAGTTTTTCAGTTACGTCATGCCCGGCGTTTACGAAACGCAAATATCCCCAAATGTTTAAAAACAATAAGTGTCGAATACCACTCACTCAAATTAAGTTTGGGTGACTTGCCCTTGGCAATACGCGCCAGCTGCACTTCATACCAACTCATGTTCAATAACACCATTTTATCCAGCGCCTTAAAGCCTGTGGTTAACGGTCGTGATTGCACTTGGTAGCTTTTATCCTGAATGGCCTTGTGAGGCATGTTGGGGTCCAGTGCCATGGGGCGAGCGAGCCCAATAAAGTCGGTGGCGCCGCTGGTTAATGCTTGGCGCATGGCCTTACTACTGCGAAATCCACCGGTAACCACCAATGGTGTGTCCACCAGTTTGCGTACTTTTTCGGCGTATTCCAGGAAATAGGCTTCTCGTTGCAGGCTGCTTTTTTTGCCGGTGCCGTCGGCCATGATAGGGGCCTCGTAAGAGCCGCCAGAAATTTCGATGAGGTCGATGCCCGCTGCATCGAGTTTTTTCACAACGATCATGGATTCCTCTTCGCTAAAACCACCGCGCATGAAGTCGGCCGAATTTAGTTTAATGCCCACTGGAAAATCATCTCCCACGGTTTCTCTTATGGCCTGGTAAATTTCCAGCACAAAACGCATGCGGTTCTCAAGGGACCCGCCCCATTTGTCTTTACGCTGATTATGTCTGGGGGATAAAAATTGATTCACTAAATAGCCATGGGCACCGTGAATTTGCACGCCGCTAAAACCTGCTTTTTTAGCCAATTTAGCGCTGAGGCTAAATTGCTGGATGATGTCTTCAATTTCTTTGTTTTTTAATTCCCTTGGGGTATTAAAGTTTTTTTGCAAGGCGCCTTCTAAAGGCAGCGCAGAGGGTGCCACGGGGCGGCCGTGAATAAAATTGGGCACCTGTTTGCCCGGGTGATTTAACTGTACCCACAGCTGAGTGTTGTTTTGGGTGCCGGCTTTTGCCCAGTTTTCGAATTGAACAAAATCACTTTTTTCATCCAAAACTATATTTTTAGGTTCACCCAGTTGTTCTCTGTCCACCATGAAGTTTCCGGTGATGGCCAGGCCGATGCCGCCCCGTGCCCAAGCACCATACAGATTAGTAAATTCTTCTCCGGGGTTATGATGTCTATCCCCCAATTGCTCGCTCATGGCAGATTTGAATAACCTGTTTTTTATGGGCTGGCCGCGTTTGAGAGTGATGGGGGTATCCAGTTCTATATTGTTCACAAAATTAGTTGTCCACAGTGATGGCTAAATTAGTTGGGTTTATGTTGGTCTGGTTAGCAGATGTCCTTAACATCTTGCTGCGCTGTTTACTCACCACCGGCTCGTAACAGGTTAAGGCTTTCACACCGGGGCGAGCAAAGCAGGCATTGCAGTAAGTGCATTTTGGGCCCTCGATATTGTCACGCATGTTGCGATAGAGGTAAGGGTCGGCAATGAGCCCTCGGGCCACGGATATAAGGTCGCAGTCGCCATCGTTAAGGGCTTTTTCCATGGCGTCCTTGTCTACAAACCCTCCTACGCACATGACCGGGATAGTTAGCGCCTGTTTAAATTGTTTGGCGTAACTTAAATTAAATCCAGGGCTAAAGGCAGATACCTTATTGAAATACCAGTCTACCAAAGGAGCAAACAAGTCCATGCCAATACGCCGTAAGGGGGGCAGGTAAGCTCCGGCACCGTGTTTAACCGCCGCCTTGGTATAACCCTGCCAGCGCCCCCGTGAAAAGGTATTGCCCGACTCATAATGCCCCGCAGAAATTTCAATGGCATCTACCCCTTCTTGCTCCATGCGCCGAGCAATTTCTACCAGCTGCTGGGTTTTTAGGCCCTTGCGAAATTTTAGGTCGTCATGGCCATTGAGTTTTAAAATTACTGGAAAATCAGCCCCCACTTTGCTGCGCACCGCCCGCACCACTTCAATCAAGAAGCGCATTCTGTTTTCCAGCGAGCCGCCGTATTTGTCTTTGCGGCGATTGGTGTGCGGGGTTAAAAAGCCGCTAATGAGGTAACCGTGGGCGGCATGAATTTGCACGCCATCTAATCCTGCTTGCTGGCAGCGCAAGGCCGCCAAAGCAAACTCTTCAATGGTGCTTTCAATCTCGGCGATGGTCATGGCCCGTGGTGATACGC
>MAAD01000112.1 GCA_002162985.1 Bermanella sp. 47_1433_sub80_T6
TAATTCACGGCTACTAATATCATGAAGAAATTAGCGCTACTGCTCTTATCACCACTAATTATATTAGTAGCGTTAAAGGGACATACAGCCGAGCTCACAACCGATGCAGCTGCTAGCAATAGCCAGGTTCCCGCCGCTGAGCAGAAAAAAAATAAGGCACGGTTAGAGGCCTTAGCTGTGCTGGTTAAACGTAAGCAATACCCTCAGGCATTTAGCCTGGCCGACCGTTTGGCCCAGCTATATGAAGGGGATGCCACCTTTGACTTTCAGTATGGCATGGCGGCAGTGGAAACCCGTCATTATGATGAAGCCCTGTTTGCCTTCGAGCGATTGGTCATAGGGGCCCCCGAGCAAGCAAGATACCGAGCTGAATTGGCGCGCACCCACTTTTATTTACAAAACCTGGTACGGGCCAAAATTGAATTTGAAAAAGTGCTGGCGCAAAAGCCACCAGCGGCAGTGGTGCTGAATGTGACAAAATTTTTAGAACAGATTGAAGACTTACAACACAGCGTGCAACCCAGGTTCATGTTTGCCATGGACATGGCCGGTGGTTTTGACAGCAACATCAACAGCGCCACCGATGAACTGGCGCTGGATTTAATTATTGATGATGTATTGTTAAATGTAACGTTGAACGACGACTCTCGGGAAACCGCCAGCAGCTACTGGAGCACCCTATTAAACTTTGGTTATCTAAGCCCGCTCACCAAAACCAGCTCTTACGATCTGCGTGTTATCTATAGCAACCGCACCAACAGCGAAACCGAGCTTTACAACCTGGACACAGCCATGGCCGAAGTGGGCTTTAGCTTCTTTACCGGCCGTATTCGCTGGCGCACCGCTGGCCGTTACCAATATGTGCAACTCAACAGTGAAGAGTTTTTAAATACCACCTCCGCCATTGTGCAATCGCAATATCTGTTACGGCGTGGCGCCATGTACGGTTTCACCATGAACATTGGCCAATCCAGCTATCCGGACAATCCGGATGGGGATTTAACCCAGCAAACCTATAATTTGTCGTATACCTCTGCGCCTAAAAAGCGCACCTGGATGTTCGCCTTAATATTTGGTGGCGACACCGCCAGCGAAACGATCAACGAATACAACGCCAAAAGTTACCAGGGCTTTACTTATCAAAGCACCTATTTGTGGGGGCAAAGGGGCAGCCGTTACTGGTTGTTTAATCTCATTGCCAGTGAATACGATGCCATCAATCCCACTCAAGATGAAATCCGTAAAGACCTGGCTACCCTATTGGGGGTGGGTTGGCGCTACGCCTTTAGCTCCAGTTTTACCGTGCGCAATGATTACAGCCTGAGCTACACCGACAGCACCATCGTTGCCAATACCTACAAGCGAGCCAAAGTGGAGTTTGGATTAACCTACAGCTTTTAACCGCGCTTCAATGAGCGCAAACCAGAACGATAAAGGATCAAGATTCAGGGGGAGAATATGTTACACATTAAGACACTCAGCCTGGTATGCAGTTTGATACTCACACTCATCTGCTTACCCGTTAACGCTGCCAGCCTGGCGGCCCATGTTATTTTAAGCAAGGGCGTGGCCACCGCCACCACCCTGGAAGGGGAAGTGCGGCCTCTTAAACGTCGCTCTAAAGTTTTCAGCGGCGACATCATCAATACCGGCCCCAAGGGCTCGGTACAATTGCGCTTTGTGGATAAGGCCTTAATGACCATTAAAGCCAGCACCCAGATGGACATTACCAATTATCTGTTTAAACAGGATGCCACTACTGGCAAAGAACAAGTATTAATGAAGCTGGTGAAAGGGGGCTTTAGAACCATCACCGGCTCCATCGGCAAGGGTGACAAAGAGGCCTATAAAGTAAGTACCCCGGCTGCCTCCATAGGTATTCGTGGTACTAACTACGAAGTGCAGCAGGAATCTGGTGGTGCCTTTGTGATGGCGGTTTACAGCGGCGGCATAAGTGTGGCCAACGATGCCGGCACCATAGACTTGGGGTTAGGGGCCGATTTTAACTTCACACGAGTCTCTGCCGATGCTGCCCCCCAGGGGTTACTGGAAGCACCCGAATCTTTAAGCGTGAATGCCGCCACCGACGAAAGTCAGGATGAAGAACAGGAAGAGGCCGGCGATAGTGAAACGGCCGCCGCTGGCGAAGAAGGAGAGGAAGACGGTGAGGACTCAGGTGATGAGAGTGCCGCAGCAGATTCTGGCGAAGGTGATAGCGAAGGCGGTGACGACGCCCCGGTAACCGAGAGTCAGGAGGCACTGGTGGGCCTTGATGAAGGCACCACCGAAGCGGAAGTGGACATACTGACTGCTCTGGATCAACAATTAACAGAAGAGTTAATAGAAAATATAGATGAAAAGGCCGCCGAGGAAATTGAAAAATATATTGCTTCGGGTGATTTAGAAGCAGGTGAGACTTTGGCCGACCTGGCCGATGGCATCAAAGACTTCCTGGGACTGGGCAATGATGCCGAGGATGTCATAGATAATACAGGTGATGACGGCGTGTTTGTGGATCCTACCATCGAGCCGGAACCCGAACCCGAACCCGTTGTGGACCCTAATCCTCTGGGCCTGTTCGAGTTTGAAAATGCCTATGTGGGTTTAAATAACCAGGCTACCGATATCCCGGATGCTATCATCAGCAGCGATGAATTTAATCTGGCCACTTCAGAAAAACTGGCCATGTTAGTGATTCCGCTTGATTACAGCATCAGTGCCGCCAAGCGCCCCACTTTTTCTAGCCTGGAACCACAGCTTTCATCCCCCATCGCCATTGATCCCAACACCTTCAGTGCCTTTGACTTCAGTGCCAGCGGCAATGAAACGGCCGTGAGTTTGTATTATGAATTGCTCGACACCACGTCCAACACCACGACTCACTATGAATTAAACCTGGTGATCAACAATAACATCAGCACCGTAACGGATCTGGAGGCTGCCATCGCTGCCGCCATTCCTTTAGCCGATGTTTATGTGGAAGGCACACCTTTGCCTCCTGGTAGCCCCATACATGTACAGTTTAACTTGATCACCGACCCAGGCACGGGGGAAAGCCGCTTTGAATTTAAACCCAATTCGGGAACCGATGAATTTATAACTGAAATGGGGCTTAATTTTGCTGAGGATGGCTCCCCGGCTGAACTCATGCTACTGAGTCAATTGGGCTCTGGTGCCAATGTACAGGATGACTGGCGCGCACGGGTTGAAACCGACCTGGTGGTGGCTATAGGCTCCTGGGATACGGCCAGCAACACCCCCATATTTATCTCCACCGAGCAGGAAGAAAAAGACGGGCAAGTGTTTGATAGCACGCAGATAATTTATAAAGAGGCCAATGCCACGCAAACCGTGAGCTCCCTGGCGGCGCTGGCACTGTGTGGCGACAGCGGTATTATTTGTGACATTCAAAAAGACAACGTGGCCGCCGCCATCAACATCCGCTGGGGCGCTTGGCTAGCCGAACCCGCTATTCCTGGCGACCCTAACAACACTGGCGAGCCCATCACTATTCATGAGATAAGCGAAGATGAGCTGGGCTTTTTGGACACCCTCACCCACCAGGAAGAAACCACTCTGGCCTTCTGGATAGCCGCCGAACGAGCCGATATTAATACGCTCACTGGCACCGCCAGTTTTGCCAGTGCTGGCTTAACCGACTGCAGCGACTACGGCCAATGCATAGGGTTTGCCGATGACGGGGGTGTGAAAAAAGTCACCGGACAATTTAACGTGAACTTTAACAACGGTGCCATTAGCAATGGTCTGTTGAGGGTGGAAACCGCCGGCTCTGACATCACCAAACCCGACGCGCAAATATTGTCTGACTGGCAGGTAAATTTTAGCGGGCAATTGAGTAACAACACCGACGGCACTATGGCCCCCGAATTTCAAACCACTAACGTCAACGGCACCATCCAGGATGGCGCGGGCAATGCAATTTCTAATAAGGTAATTGGCAGCGTGGGGGGAATTTTTGTTAAGCCGGGAACTGTGTTTGCGGGGGGCTATAATTTAAGTACCGCAGATGAAAGCAATAAACACACAGCGGGTGTGTTTAGTTTGCAGAAAAACCCTTAACCAGCGCCCTATTTTGAAAAGTAAAAAATGGTGACCTCATACAAGTCGAAACTTGTACGAGGCCACCCAATCACAACCTTTGGGTGAAACCTTGTTTAGAACTGCCAGACTAATCCTGCTCTTCTTCCTCGACCAATAGCAACAACGACTTTGGCTTAGGCACGGTTCTGGGAATGGTCTTTTCACAATCACGAGAACAATCATCCAGCTCCAGTACACCAGGGTAAACACTTAAAATACCAAAGCCCGGGTCTCGATTTTGTGTGGTGATGTAGTGGGGTAACAAGTCATCTTCCCACTGCCAATAATCAAAACTCGATTCATGGCCATGCAGGGTTAACTCATAACCGCTGTCTTTTAAGTGCGTATCAAAACCCACATCCGCCTCCCAAGGTGGAATGTGACTTACACCAATCACGTGATCCCATTCCTGGCCATCAACAGGCGCAGCCTGCTCGGCTAACCAGTCGCGATCAGGCACATTATCAAACTCGTACTTATTATCGTTGTAAGCCACAAAACGGCTGTCTTGATAGGTAAAGGCAAAATCATAAGGTCCAAATACATCCAACCAAATGTCTTTACCAAACGACAAGCTATCGTGATTACCAATCACTGAAATAATGGGTTTGTTTGATTTAGACATGGCTTTACACATCCATTCAAACTCGGCCTTTATACCGGTTTCGGCCAAGTCACCCACCAACAAGACAAAATGCACATCATCCAGGGTGTTCACGTGCTCGATGGTGTTTTCAAAACTGCCCGGATACTGCTGCGGGTCACCAATAATCGCTACCTGATAAAAATCTACCTTGCCAATGGATTGCTCAAACGCGGCCAGTTTAGCCAGGTTCTCTTCCACCGACACACCAGGGCAATGGGCATCGGTTTGCCAAGGGCTTATTTCGTATTCACAGCCAGCCAACAAGACGGCAAATAATAAAAAGAATATGTTTTTCATTTTGTTCCTCTACTTAACCTGTCTTATTGATTAAAACTGATGACGCATGCCAAAACCCCAATTGGTAATGCCCTCTAACCCCAGATAATCGTAGTTATCCATAAAAAACTCGGGTTCACGAACATAACTAATCAGACCCACATCCAGCACCGAAATATCAAAATACACCTCGGTTTTCTCGCTTAAGTGCAGGATGCTCTGATAATTAAAAATCAGGCGAATGGCAGTGGGGTTGTAATAACCACTGGGGTATTTATCGGGCAGCTCCACAAATAGATCTTTATGACTGCCTACTAACACCGCCATGCCAAAATTCACTGGGCTTATGCCGAAGTCACGGTCCTTAACACTAAAATTGAATTGATAAGGATTTTGATAGCGATACCTCAGGCTGACCATGCTCATCTCTTCATGGTTATCCAGCTTGGGTACATAACCCACACCGGCACTCACATGATGGTTGTCGGCAAAGGTGCCTCCTACCGATGCGTGCACCATTCCCATTAGGGAACCGGATTGCAGATCCATAAAGACGGCATTGGCCCCTTGGACCTGGCCAAAGGTTAATAGCAATAAAATGGCTATTCGCTGAATTGTCATGTCATCCTATCTCTTTTAAATTTCGCTCTGTTCGCTGCTTTTCTGATCAAAAAGAAGCTGACAGTTAATGGAGCGCATTTAATAAGATAAGATCCGCAGTTAATACAGACGAAAATGGAACAATTAAACCCAAATCTGGCTCAATCATTCCAATTGCCCGTAGGCCCCATGAATAAAGGGCTTGGGCCAATGTAGGAGTTTTACTCTAGAGAGGTGTCGATTTTAGGACAATCTGTTGCTACAGCAAATAGGTGAGGCTTTAGATAGGTTTAATCAGGCCATGTAGTTGATTAATATCCGCCAGCAGACAATCTGGCTGTAGATCTGACAGGTTTATCCCCTGGTTATACCCCTGCTCCAATAGCAATACAGGCATATTGGCAGCGCGAGCCGATTTAAAGTCAGACAAACTATCCCCCACCATGAGGCACTGATCAGGTGCTATTCCCATATGTTGCGCGGCATGTAATAAGGGTAAGGCACTGGGTTTTTTCTCATGCAAGCTATCGCCCCCCAGCATTAGGCTGAAAAAATGCTCGATGCCCAGGGCTTTTAACAAGGGAGGCACAAAGGCAAACGGCTTATTGGTCACCAGCACCATGGGCAAGTTCAATTGCTGAATATGCTCCAACAGACTGAACACACCCGGATACAAGCAACTATGCTGGCAAACCGCCGTTTTATAATGCTTTAGGAACCCTGCATGCAGGGTACTGGTAAGCGTTTCTGGATCGTCAATATCAGGTAATGACATTACTGCCCGCTCCACCAGCTTTACACTGCCATTGCCCACCCAAGTGCGTACTTGCGCGTCAGTGACCTGAGGCTGCGTCATCTCTGCCAGGGCTGCATTCAGTGCCCAGCTTAAATCCGGCACGCTATCCACCAGGGTGCCATCCAGGTCAAAAACGAAGGCTTGGGGGAAAAAGGATTTAAACATGGCAGGACCCTAATCTTTAAGTCGCTTTAGCGATCTGCGCATGCATTTTAGCGATGGTTTGCTGGTAATCATCGCTGTTAAAGATGGCAGAACCCGCCACAAAAGTATCGGCACCGGCGGCGGCAATTTCGCCAATGTTATCAATCTTCACTCCACCATCCACTTCCAGGCGAATGTCATGGCCACTGGCATCAATCTTGGCGCGCACTTCTTTAAGCTTTTGCAAGGTAGACGGAATGAAACTCTGGCCGCCAAAACCCGGGTTTACCGACATCAATAGCACCATATCCAGTTTATCCATCACATAATCCATGTAATGCAGAGGCGTTGCGGGGTTAAATACTAACCCGGCTTTACAACCACCATCTTTAATTAGCTGTAACGAACGGTCGATGTGATCGGTGGCGTCCGGGTGGAAGGTAATATAAGTGGCACCTGCTTCGATGAAATCGGTAATCATGCGATCTACTGGACTAACCATTAAATGAACATCAATGGGCGCCGTCACCCCATGGTCACGTAACGCCTTACATACCATGGGCCCAATGGTGAGGTTAGGCACATAGTGATTATCCATCACATCAAAATGCACAATATCGGCGCCAGCGGCCAATACGTTATCCACCTCTTGCCCCAGGCAGGCGAAATTGGCTGACAATATAGACGGTGCTATAAGTGGCGCTTTTTTATCGATTTGACTCATGATGTTTCTCTATTGGCGAATTAAGAGTGCGTACCTGGGACCCTGTGGTTCCATGGCCCAAGGTGGCTGCGCATTTAATTGGCTGCATTGTAGCCTAATCCGGCCCCAGTGTTGCCAGCTGGAAACACATATTTAGTCCAATTGCGCCGAGGTTGAACGTATTTAATGAAAACATCACACTTTCGGCCTAGTCCTTTGATTTTGAAATCTAATTTGTTTACCCTGCGCGGCTGTTTTTAACCACCTACACTTAAGGGCACCTCTATTAATTGATTGCAGCCTCTGCGTGGCCTGAAGCTTACAGTTACAAGGCGCGCTCAGCAGCAAAATGGTTATTCCATTTTCAAGGAGTGCAACACAGTAAATGTGAGCTTCAGGCCGCGCCCTACGGGGCTGTACGTCTAATCCAGAATCTGCGTTGGACTTCCTTGAAAGGCAATAAGCATTTCTTCGAAAGCCCGTCTTCATTCTGAATTAGACGTAAAGCCAGAGGCCGCAAGCAATTAATAGAGGTGCCCTCCATAAGTGAACTCACACTCAGGTGATGAAGATGTACCCTATACGTGTTGTTTTTGCATTTATCTTACTGGCCCTATTAGCAGGGCTCATGCTGCCTGTGGCCCTGCTGCGCCCGTTACACCGTAATAATATGGGCTTTATTTGCGGTGTGGTGACCAAGGTAATGTACTTCTATTGGGGCGCTAAACTTGAAATTGAAAATGAAGCGCGCCTCAATACCACACAACCCACTATTATTATCAGTAACCACCAAGATACTCAGGACATGTTTTTTGCCGAAGCCCTAGTCCGTAATGGCACCGTGGCCATGGGCAAATGGGAGCTAGTGTATATTCCGTTCATTGGTTGGCTATTTTTTCTGGCGGGGAACATCGCCATTAAACGCACTCATAAAGAAAAGGCCCAGCAAGCATTAAGCCTGGCTGCCAAAAAAATGCGTGACGACAATTTATCTTTACTGATATTCCCGGAAGGCACTCGCAATAATGGTACCCCGTTACCGTTTAAGTTAGGGGCTTTTAGGCTGGCCATAGAAGCACAAACCCCCATTCAGCCTGTGTGTATTTCTATGCGCAAACATACAATGAATTATAATAAGTGGCGCTCGGGTACCGTAAAAATAAAATGCCTGGAGCCTATTAGTACCCAGGGAATGACTCAAGATGATGTGGTGGATTTGGCGGTGCGTTGTCGTAAGTTAATTGAGAGTGAATGTATTGAACTAACTAAGTCGCTGCCGAAAGTAACTCATCTGGATGAGTTATAGATAAAAAAACGTAGCAGTAACAAGATTTAAACTTCGAAGAGGGTTCACTCTTTTTGAGGTGTTTGAGGCATGGATGCCGAATCAAGCCCTCACGGATGAGTTTACGGCGACCTCTAAAGGAGCGAACCCACTTTGGAGTTAGCAGTAGTATCTGCCCCATTCCAACGTTTATTTTTTACGCGCTTTGCTCACCTTATCGTAAGCAGTTTGAATCTCTTGGGTTTTTTCCTTGGCCATCTTCATCATCTCTTCTGGCAAACCTTTAGCCACTAGCTTGTCCGGGTGATGCTGACTCATGAGGCGTCGATAGGCTTTCTTTAACTCGCTATTAGTCACCTCTGGT
>MAAD01000125.1 GCA_002162985.1 Bermanella sp. 47_1433_sub80_T6
TTTAAACTTAAATCACTTCCAGTTCCAATTTACGCTTCATCAAATCAATCAGCTTCACCTTCACCTTCACCGTTTAAACTTAAATCACTTCCAGTTCCAATTTACGCTTCATCAAATCAATCAGCTTCACCTTCACCTTCACCGGTTGATCCAACTGGTAACTGGCCTTCTCATTTTTATGAGTTAAGTAAGCCTTGTTAAAGGTCGATTTAGGTTTGCTCTTGCGCATGTCCACAAATCCGTCCATGCCAAAATCATCCAGTTGCACCATGAAGCCGCCTGGATTTACCTGGCTAATGGTGCCGGCGTATTCCTTGTTTTCCTGGCTGTTCAAGTATTGCAGCTTTAACCAGAATTCCGCCTGATTCACGGCGTTGCGCCCTTCCAGCAAACCGGTTTGCAAATTTTCAATTAGCTGCTGAGTCACCTCAGGGCTTTTCTGCTCATTCAAATGGGCGTTAATAATTCGATGAATTACCAGGTCGGAATATTTACGAATGGGAGAGGTAAAGGTGGTGTAACAATCAAAACCCATACCGGCGTGCGCCTGAGCATTGTCACTGAATTCACTGCGGGTTAGGAAGCGGCTAAACAAGGATTTAATGGGCAGCTCAGGGCGGTTTTTGTTGAGTTCCTGAATAAGTTCTTTATAGCCTTGTGCGCTGTTAAGTTCACCTTCAAATTCAATGCCTTGATCTTTGATGATGGTTTTAATATCCCCTAAACGCTCGGTACGGAAACCCGCGTGCTGAATGAAAATACCGCTGCCAATGTCGTTTAAGAAACGGGCACAACACAAGTTGGCGGCCAACATGGCTTCTTCCACTAGTTTTTGCGCCTGATTGCGGTCGGCCTTAATAATGTTTTGTACCTTGCCGTTATCTCCCACGTTCATGTAGTAATCGGGGCGGTCTTCCATTACTAGATTGTTTTGATGGCGGTATTCATTTAACAACGAGGTAACCGTGTGCAGGGTGTTTACATTGCCATGAAGTTTTTCATCCAGTACTTCTTGTGAGCCTGCAATGTAGTCACTCACTTGTTGATAATTTAATTTACCCTGTGAACAAATTAACGCCTGCTTAAAATCATATTTTTCAATGTGACCTTTGCTGTCAATTTGCAGGGTGGCCACCAGCGCCAAGCGTTTTTGGTTGGGCAGCAGTGAACATAAACCGTTGGATAGTTCTGGTGGCAACATGGGCAGGCTGCGGCCCGGGAAATACAATGAGTTACTACGGCGGGCGGCTTCCTGATCTAGGCAGGTATTCATGCCAAACCAGGCGCTGGGGTCGGCGATGGCCACTTGTAATTGAAAGCCGGTGTCGGTGGCGATGGCGTATAGGGCATCGTCCATGTCGCGGGTGTGTTCGTTGTCTATGGTCACAAATGGCAATTCAGTTAAATCTTCACGACTCTGTGCCATGGCAGGAATGTTTTCTTCCGCCAGCTGCGCCAGCTCGGAATTCATGGTGTCGGGCCACTCATGGCTAATTTGGTATTTTTCTAATACATAGCTGCGCTCAAACCCAGCATCGGTTAACTGCCCAATACGCGACACCACTTTTGCCTGGGACTTGCCCTTAGGGAATGGGTGGCGGGTCACTTCACAGGTGATCCAGTCGTCGTCGTTAATGTCCTTGCAGACATCCGGTGGCAGGTACAACCAGTTGTTAAGCATGGCAATGTCTGGCTCTACAAACTGGGCCTTGCCACGTTTTTGGAAGCGACCGGTGAAGGTTTTAAAGTCGCTGTTTAGTAGTTTTTCAACCACCGCTTGGGTCTTGCCCTTGTCGTCTGTGGTCTCGGAAAACTGAATCCTGTCGCCGGGAAA
The DNA here is from genome assembly GCA_002162985.1 of Bermanella sp. 47_1433_sub80_T6. GTDB lineage: Bacteria > Pseudomonadota > Gammaproteobacteria > Pseudomonadales > Oceanobacteraceae > Bermanella. The sequence goes on from MAAD01000125.1 coordinate 1,835, forward strand.
TACCTTGGCCATTTCATCCGGGGTTAAGAAAAATTGCTGACCTTCATCCGTGCCCACAAAGCCGAAGCGGCCCTGGCTGCCTCGTACCACACCTTCTTTAAGGGCGGCTTGAATGTCGTCATTTATTTGCGTCTTAAGGCTTTTAAGTTGAGCTAGGCTGTCTAAATTAAGCATGTCTGGACTAATGTTAAAAAAATTTTGCCCATGTTAGCACTTTGCCCGTTATGACGGTACAGAATATCCCTTCCATAGGGCGCTTTTTTGCTAGTCCTTAGGGCGTAGTGGTAGTGCTTGTCTGTGGGGTTGCGGTGGGGGGTAATATGTCGATTTGCTGGGCCACCTTTAGCCCTCCCAGGGTGTCGTTTAGGTTGGTGATGGTGCCGTCCACATCCAATATGACGGTATTAATATCCGGGCTGGTGCGGGTGGTGCCGGTGAAAATAACCTGGCCATTACCCAGCACGTGCACGGTATCAAAGTCGGGCAACCAGCGACTAAAGTCAAAACCCAGAAAACGGTAGTTGGGGTTGGCATCACTGGGGTTAAGCTCGGCCACCGCCAGCTGTAAAGCGGCATCATAGCCGATGCAAAAGAGTCGGCCATTGAATATCTGGCTCTTGCGCAGGCCCCGAACATCTTGCCCTTGCAGGCCAGGAATAGAGGGCATAGGGTTGAACACTTCGGTGAAGGGCACCTGTTGGGGGAATAATCGCCCTCCTTGGCAGCTGTCGTTAATGAAGTAGGGGAATTGATAGTCGTATGAGGCGATGGACGTGCTGTTAAAGGGCAGGCGCAAACTATTGATGCCGGTGGAGTAGCCACTGAAAGCGCGGCGTTCCACGTTGCCGTTGCAGCTAAATATCAGCTTGTTCATGCCCCGTTCTGTCACCTCAAAAATGCTGCTGTTACCGGCCGCATCATCGGCCAGAATTAGGCTGGTATGCAGGGCGATGAGTACCGTACTGAGGCGCCCGGTAATGCCTTCACAGTGATCCAACAATACCCGATAACTGTTATCGCCCCCATCCAGGTTGCGGTAAATCACTACGCCTGAGCGGCTGGCGATAAACTGCCCAAGGCCGGGCCTATCGTCCTCGGCGCTAATTTTCTCCAGACCATAGGTACTGTTTTCCCCCAAGCTCATGCGGTAGATGGCGGTGGGCACCGGAGCTTCCTCCTCTTCCTCGGTGGCTCTTGCCAAAGTGCGGGCCAGCGAACCGGGTGAGAAGAAGGCTTGTGTGTCTAAGGCGTTGGCGCTTACCTGCTCACCTGTGGTGTCGGTCGGTTCGCTGGTGTCCACGGTTTCAGTGGCGTCGGGTTCCACGCAGGTGGAAGCAGTTTGGCTGTCGGTATCCGTGCTGCTTTGTGTGTCGGTGCTCACTTCGCCACTACCTTCGCCACTACCTTCGGTAGTATCTGTATTAGTGGTGTCGTCTGTGGTGGTATCGGTTGTTTCGGTAGTATCGGTTTCGCTTGGGGTTTCGGTATCGTCTTCCTCTTCAATAGGTGGTGGGCAAGGAACCCCAGAGTGATGATCCACCGGCTCCTGATGATCTGGGTCTTCTGTAAAACCGCCGTCGATCATTAAGTCCAGGGCATCAAAGTCCACACTCACCACATACAAATCCTCGGTGTCATTCCAGCGGGCATCGGGTGGAAAATAGTCACGGCCCAGGGTGGTGAGATTGCTGCGCCCGCTGTTGCCCTGCAGGTTTAAGCCCACTGGGGCCTCCACCACGTTGCCGGTTCGAAGGTGCACTAATAAGTTGAAATAATCGTTATCAGGGTCCAGATCAAAGTTGCGATGAAAAACCGTCAATAAGATGTATTCATCGCTCATAATCATCACGTCCAGAGGTATGATGGCCTCCTCCGTGGCAAATGAGACATTGCCAACCAGGTCAATCTCAGCGCCCAACTGGTCTAAGATCGGCACGGGCGTGATATTATTGTTGATATCCAGCTGATACAGGCGTTGGGTAAATTGCTGGCTGGTGGCCAATCTGGGGTCTGTGCCTATGGGTTTACTGGCAATTAAAAAGCCTATGTAGTCATTGCTTAATACCAGGCTGGAAATAGGGGAGTCGGGTACATCGGGCAGGTTTAGCACCGGCGCAGCAGTACCGCCACCGCCACAGGCACTGATGACGGCAGCTATGAATAGATAGCTGCAATGATGAATAAAAATATACCAATAACGCATGGGCTAAACCGATTAGTCTTCTGCTTTATATCGGCCAAAATCGAATTTATTTAGAGTGTCTTTTGTTATTAGGCGCTTACAAGGACCAACCATGAATGATGGGCAACTAGAGCGTTACAGCCGTCACTTATTATTGCCGCAGTTTGACTACCAGGGGCAAAGCAGTTTGCTGGAGAGCAAGGTTCTGGTACTAGGACTTGGAGGCTTAGGTTCCAGCGCAGCCATGTATTTGGCGTCATCCGGAATAGGGGAATTACACTTACTGGACCCGGATACTTTGGAACTTAGCAACCTGCAACGCCAGATCATTCATCGCCAGGACGCCATTGGCCTGAATAAGGCGCGCTCGGCCAAGCAGACCTTAAGTGCATTAAATGACGACATCACCATAGTGGCCCACGAGGCTTGTTTATCCGAACAAGATCTAGGCGAGCTGATTAAGGGCATGAGTGTGGTGCTGGACTGCACCGACAACAGCACCAGCCGGCGTTTGCACAATCGTTTGTGTGTGCAAAACCAGGTGCCCTTAGTCAGTGCGGCCGCCATCCGTTTTGAAGGGCAACTCATGGTGGTAGACCCAAGCCAACAGAATAGCCCCTGTTATCAATGTGTATACCCGAATGTAGATGCCACACAAACCAGCTGCTCCGAGTCTGGCATCATGGCCCCTGTGGTGGGCATGATGGGAGTGTTCCAGTCTTTGGAGGCCATTAAACTCATTAGCGGTGTAGGTGAAAAAAGCAGTGGCGCCTTGCACAGTTTTGATGGTTTAACAGCGCAATGGCGACGTTTTAACGTGCCTAAAAATGAGCAATGCCCGGTGTGTGTTGGTGCAAAATCACAGGCCTGAAATTAAATGTCGCAATTGGTTGTAATGTTTATAAATCTAGGTAGTTTGGCGCAGAAGCGTGCTTATCCTACTTAATAACCGTTTAAGCCGAACCCAATAAATATCGAGGCGTCTATGACAAAAGATGTGAATTCACTACAAAACTTAATCAACAACAACCGCAAGTGGGCGGAAGACATCAGTGATAAAGATCCTGATTTTTTCCCTACCCTGGCCAAGCAGCAAGCCCCTGAATATTTGTGGATTGGTTGCAGCGATAGCCGTGTACCGGCCAACGAAATTGTAGGCCTATTGCCCGGTGAATTATTTGTCCATCGCAACGTGGCCAACCTAGTGGTACATACAGACATGAACCTATTGTCGGTACTGCAATATGCTGTGGAAGTTTTAAAGGTACGCCATGTGATTGTGTGTGGCCATTACGCCTGTGGTGGTGTGAAGGCCGCCATGCAGGACCAGAAACTGGGTTTGATCGATAACTGGTTATTGGAAATTCGTGACCTTTATCACCACAAACAAGACCAATTTAAAGGCATTGAAAATGAGCAAGAAAAAGTAGACCTGTTGTGTGAGCTAAGCGTGGTGCGTCAGGTTTATAACTTAAGCCATACCAGCATAGTGCAAGATGCCTGGGCCAAGGGGCAGCCATTGTCCGTTCACGGTTGGATTTACGGTCTCAAAGACGGCAAGGTAAATGACCTTGACGTGACAGTGAACGAGAGCACCCAGTTAAGTGAGTTGTTTCGCTTAAAAAGTTAACTGAGCCGCTAGCATCCAATAAAAAAGCCCAGCCAGAGATATCTGCCTGGGCTTTTTTATTGGGCATCTTATTGTGCTATTGGCTAACAATATGGCAGTTTAAGTTAGGCCGTGCACACCTATTACCTATATCCTGTGTTTAGAGCTAAGGCTTTCAAATAATAAAAAGGATAATAAATGCCAGCATCAATAAAAAAGTGGATTCTTTCCGGTTCACAGTTATCTCCTTTCCACCTCAAGGTGGCGGCCTTGCTTAAGTTCAAAGGCATTCCTTTTGAAGACTATCCGGGCGACGGCGGCCTTTGGGGCAATCTTAAAGTCAGTGTCCGGGTACTGTTGTTAAAAGCTGGAATATTAAAGTTAACCTATCCTGAATTTACCAAACTGGATGAATTTCCTTTGGTGCCTTTTCTGTTTGGGCCCAACGGTGAGAATCTTTATGACTCATCGGCCATTGCCACCTGGTTGGATAACCACCTTGCTAAGCCGGGCAAGGAGGTAGTAAACCCCAGTAATGATGAAAAAGTGAATTTTGTTATCCAGCTGGTGGATGAGTACTTCGATGAATTTGGTTTGTACATGGTGCACCACGCTCGCTGGAAAATGTCGGCGGCAGACAATACCGCAGGTGCCCGTTTGGCCCAGGAGATGTCTTCACTAATTGGACCGCTTCAAGGAAAAGTGGCCACAGGGTTTAGTGCACGCCAAGTGAGGCGTTGCCCTTATTTGTTTAGTGTGGCGCCGCAAGGTTACCAAGAACAAGGTCTACATCAGGACCGTCAGCCGCCATCACGCAAGGGTTTTCCCGCCACCCATGACTTACTAGAAAAAAGCTACCTGAATATTCTGCAGGCCTTGGAGCCAATATTTTCAATTAGGCCTTTTCTGTTAGGGCAGCGCTTTACCCTGGCCGATGCCAGTCTCTATGGTCAATTAGGCATGAACTTAACGGACCCGTCAGCTGCCAACTGGATTAAAGAGAATGCGCCAGCGGTTTATGCCTGGTTGCTCAGAATTCATCAGGGGGATTTCTCATCTCATAAAGATGAAGGGGAGTTGATGGTTGATGAAAGTTTACAGCTCTTGTTGCAGGAGATATCACGGACCTACTACCCTTTAATGAAACAAAATGAAGCGGCCTATATGCAGCACACCGAAGCCGGTGAAACCTTGTTTAATGAAAAAGCCTATTGGAAAAGACGGGGCTTATTTAGCGGTGAGTTGGATGGTCAGCCATTTAGAAGTGTGGTTAAAACCTTTCAAGTTAAAACCTGGCGTAACATTAAACAGCTTTGGCTGGGGTTGGATAGGGACGCGCAATCTCAATTAGTGGAACGCTTTCCAGCTATAGACCCTGGTAAATAGAAACTTTTTAGGAATGTGATTCAGGCCTGGTTGGGAATTAACCAAGGCCTGACAAATAGCAAGGTAGAGCTTAGTTCATGCAATAAAACGCAAGTTTATTGCCATCCAGGTCACGCACATAACCAAAGCTCATTGTGTCGGTTCTTTTCCCCGGTTCCCCTTCACAGGTGCCGCCTAATTCAAGCGCTTTTTTGTGTAGGGTCTCTATCATGGCAAGGTCTTTCACTACTAATGCCACCATGCCGCCGTTACCCACAGTGGCCTCTTTGCCGTCATGAGGTTTGATGACCGCCAACATGGCAGCGCCGGGTTTGTTGGACCAAACAATAATATGGTCATCGGCCACCACGCGGCGTGCCCCTAACTCAGCTAACAGGCCATCGTAAAACGCCCCGGACTTTTCAAAATTGTTGGTACCCAGTGTGGTGTAGCCTATCATTATTATTTTCCTGAATTAGATTAGGTTTGTGGGCATATTTATACAGTCCAAGAAGTAATAATCAAGGGCAAAACAGTCTGTTCGTTGGGTGCCAAGAGTGAGACATGAGATGATGGTCTTAGCCAGAACTGCATAAGCCAACGCTTGGTGTATAATTAAACAGGGTACCATTAAGAGGCCAATAGATGAAAACCATTCAAATAGACATAGTCAGTGACGTGGTATGCCCCTGGTGCGCCATAGGGTTTGCCAATTTAAATACAGCGCTTAAAGAACTGACAGAGTCGGTAGAGGCTCAGGTGGAATGGCACCCGTTTCAATTAAATCCTAACATGGGCAAAGCCGGGCAAGACATTAACGAACACTTGACTGAAAAATACGGTCTGTCAGCAGAAAAGTTAAACGACAACAGACAACACATTGTCAATATAGGAAAAAAATCCGGGGTTGAATTTAAGTTGGGTGAGCGCGGACGTATTTATAATACTTTGGAC
>MAAD01000078.1 GCA_002162985.1 Bermanella sp. 47_1433_sub80_T6
TTGGCAATAATGTCGTAGCTGTATTCGCCATCGCGTAACTTACCCAGCTTTAAACCATTGCTGGAAAACTGCAGTGCATCGGAAAAATCGGCACGGGTCACACCGGCAATGCCTGCGTTGTAATCATCGTACTGAGGCACCAACACCAGTTCTTTTTCACGCCAGTTATGGCGTACATCTCTTAGCTGGTCATCGGCCAACAAGATGGCCTTGGCTTGCTCACCCAGTTCTCTTAACACCTTTTTGTCGGGACCACTGAAACGGGCTTCCAATTTAGCACCGCTGCCGGGACCAAACACAATGCGCTCCATATAAATTTGCGCATCCGGATCCAACGCTTTGAGCTCTTTGGTTAGTTTGGCAATCAGCCCTGGGATTTGATCCCGTTGGTGAGTACGCACCACCAGCTCACCATAACTTTCGTTGGCCTGCTGTGGATTATAGGTAAGTGTATAACGCTCACCGCCCTTACCGATAAAGGTAGTGAGCGCCTTCACCTCTTCATGTTTCATGGCCAGCGCTTCGGCTTTTTCCATGAACTGGGCAGTTACCCGAATATCACGGGTTTGAGGGCCCCAGAAGTGCACATAAAACATGGGAGTATTGGCGGCAGGAAAAAACCCTTGTTTCACAAAACCAAAACTAAAATAGCTCAGCATTGTAATGCCCACCAACAACATGACGGTTTTACCCGGCTTGTTTAGGGCTTTAAGCAACACGGTTTTATAACGGGTATGAAAGACACTGTTAAAGTCGTCTTCGCCGCTGGAGGTGCCCACCTTAAAAAAGTACGAACCAAACAAAGGCGCCACTGTGATGGCCAGTACCCAGCTTAAAAATAACGAGATGGTAATCACCGCAAACAAGGAGAATAAAAATTCACCCGTAGTATCGTTGGATAACCCTATGCCGGAAAATGCCGCGATACCAATAAGCGTGGCACCCAACAATGGCCATTGTGTTTGTTTCACCACATGACTGGAGGCTTCCAGGGCACTGATGCCTTTTTGCATGCGCAATAACATGCCTTCGGCCACCACGATGGCGTTATCCACTAACATACCCATGGCAATCACCAGCGCACCCAGAGAAATACGCTGCAGGTTCAAGCCGTATAACCACATGACTAAAATGGTACCCAGCACGGTTAATAATAATACGCCGCCCACTACCACACCGGCGCGCCAGCCCATGAAGATACACAGGGTTAGAATTACCACGGACACAGACAGAATCAGGTTAATAATGAAACCGCTCACCGATTCGTCCACCACCACAGCCTGATCGTATACAGGGGCCAGAGAAATGCCCGCCGGCAGTTCGGTGAGTATCTCAGCGATACGAGTGCGAACCTGTTTACCCACTTTCACCACGTTAGCTTCTTTACCTACCGCCACCGCCAGGGTGATGGCCGGTTGACCGTTGTGACGCACCAGGAAGCGAGGAATATCCACCACGTCCAAAGAAATATCGGCAATGTCACTGATGCGAATTTGCGAGGTAGTGCCAGGCAAGCCCAGCGTAATATTTTCGATGGCATCCACTTTGGAGCCAGCACTGTCCACCGGAATACGAATGCGTTGACCATCCATGATTAAACGGCCAGAACTGTAGGGGCGCAAACTGTAGTTTAAAGCCTGTTTTACATCCGGCAGAGACAGTCCCAGGTTTGCTAATTGCGAGGTATTGATGTTGGCGGTAATCTGCTCTTTTAACACACCGGCCACGGAGACCTTAGCCACGTTAGGTACGGTTAATAAATCGCGGCGAATTACTCGTGAAAATTCACGTAATTGGTAAGGGGTAAAATCCGGTGCGGTTAATGCGTAATACAAACCATACACGTCGCCAAAATCATCAAACACCTGAATGGGACGCACCCCAGTGGGCAAGGTATTTTGCACGTCTACCATGCGTTTGCGCAGTTCATCCCAAATTTGCGGCAACACATCGGCCCGGTAGGCTGATTTCATTTCCACCGAAATTTCCGAGACCCCGGGCTTGGAGATAGAGGTCACCCTTAACAGCTGAGGCATCTGCTGTATGGCCGTTTCCAGCGGTTCGGTTATTTCACGCTCCACCTGTTCGGCACTGGCACCGGGAAAGGCGGTGACGATTTGCGCCAGTTTAATGGTGAACGCTGGATCTTCCAGACGACCGATTTCCCCCAGGGACACCAGGCCACCAATCAAACAAATGATGATCAGCAACCAGGTATTAACCGGGGTTTTTATTGAAGCTTTTGCGATATCCATAATTAACCCCTACTGAGCAACGTACGGGCGAACGAACATTCCAGGCTGCATCTGGGATGCACCGGCTGCCACTACCTTCTGGCCGGCCTCAAGGCCCGATAAAATAGCGATCCAGCCATGGGCCATGGGGCCCACCGTAACGGCTTGTTTGTTAACCGTTTGGGTTTTTTCATCCAGCAGCCACACATACAGGCCGTCATCATTGCCCGCTACTACAGAATTAACCGGTACCCCGATTATGGTAAACGCGCTATCGCTGCCGCCTTTCAAGGTGACGGTGGCACGCACCCCAGGGGTGATATCCATGCCTTTCGGGAAGTCCATGGCAAACACCACGCGGTAGGTTTGCGTCACAGGGTCAGGCTCGGTGCTGTGTTCTACGTAGTGAATAGCAAAGTCTTTATCTATGCTGCCATCGATATAGGCAGATGCCGCATGTACATTTTTACGGCGATAGGCACTGATGAGGCGCTCGGGCACATCAAATTCAAAGTGAATACGCGAGAAGTCCTGTAAGTGGGCCACGGCGGTACCTACTTTTACAAAGGTCTCATTTTCAACCAAACGTTTGGCGATTAGCGCATCAAAGGGTGCCTTTAACTGACTGTATTGCATGTTGGACTTGGCATTCTCCAAATCCAGTTCGGCCAGCTCAAACGCCACCTGGGCGTTGTCCACCGATTTTTCAGAACCTATGCCTTTGGTGGCCACTGCTTGCACACGTTTTAACTCTAGTCTGGCCTGCTTGAGGCGAACCTCTGCCATGGATACCGCGCGTTTGAACGGTTTGGGGTCAAGCTTGGCCAGTAACGCACCCTTCTTAACGTATTGTCCTTCGGGTAAATTTAAGCTTTGAATTCGACCACCCACACGAAATGCCAGGTTAACGGTGCTCTTGGGCACTACCTTGGCTGGGAAAGTGAAAACCTGATCGCTTGAGGTGGCCTTAACCTCAACCAGCTGAACCACTGTGGCCTTTTGTACTTCTTCTAAATCTGCACCGTTGCCACATCCTTGCAGGGTAATGGCGGCTAATACGGCCGATAATAAAACCCAAATTCGCATTTGTGCACTCCTTATAAATCATTGCTTAAGCATAGTTGACCAGAATTGTCAGCCAACTCTAATATCACGGGCTCCTTTTTAACACATTGACAGGTTTACACATAGTGATAATCTGTAAAGTACAGACATAACTCTTAACTGTATTTGCAACAATCAACCCAAAATGTGCAAATTGACCCACCACAGGCTAACCATGAGCAGTGACACGCAGCAAAAAATCATCGACGGGGCTCGCATTTGTTTTTTTAAACACGGGTTTCGCGCCAGCAACATGTCATTGATCAGCCAGTATGCGGGGTTCAGTCGTGTCACATTGCACAAACACTTTAAAAATAAAGACGGCGTATTTCGCGCTGTGTGCAACGACTACCAGGTAAGGTGCAACAGCGACTGCCAAGTGATTTTGGCCCAACAGGGCTCGTGCTGGCAGGTAATTGAGCAGGTCATCACCACCTGGAGTAAAACGGCATTTGATGAAGTTCATGATGATAAGGTGCTTAGAGAATTACTATTTGAAGCCACCCAGGTGGCTTCGGACATCTTTGAAGATGCCAGAGCAAATCTTGAACACATGTTACAAGGCATACTGGATGAGGGGGTCGCAGATTCACAAATCAGTTTGCAAGCCTGTCAGTTAAGCAGCCTACAACTGGCCGCCATTATAGTGGCCAGCACCAATGGCATACGCACCAACTTTCCCCGCGAGCAAATATTACAAACCAGCCAGCAACTAATTGGGCTGTATCGACTGGCCACAAGGGTTTAGAGCTATTGTGATTTATGTTTGATCTATTGGGGCATTGCGCCGGGAACGATCATACATATCGTTAAAACGAGAAAAATAATCCCCCAGAGCCTGCGCCCCTTTTTTTTGTTGATGGCTATGCAACAACTCCATGGCCACCTCGCAGGTGCATAAATGAAATTCATCCGGGGCCTTGCGCAACTTGTATTCACTGTGACGCTGAGTATTTAAAGGCAACACTGGCAGGTGCTGCAGGTATTTACTTAAACGAAACATGCGCCCAGCCTGACGCCAGCTGCCATCCAAAATAATAAACACGGGTATTTTGTTATCTTCACGCTTAACGGCTGTTACTACCCTATGGGCAATTCCCTCTCGGTCTCCAGGGTAAATGATGTGTGGTTGGTACTTATCATCTGCCAGTAAGCTTAAAAACAAGGGGTCGGGGGTGGTGCGATGCCAGTAGAAGCGGCGGGTAGATGCCGGCAAACAATGCTCAATCAAACGGCCGGTATTGGTGGGTTTGTAACTTTCTTCCTTGTGCATTAATAGCCAGATTTCCAACGGATAAGCGTTGTCGAGAGTATGCGGGATTTTATGGTCACAAATGCAATAGTCTTTGGCCAATAAACAAGCCGGACACCGGATCACTTTACTGCCTTTGGCTAAAAAGGGTTTTCTGTTGGCGGCGGTATCTAACATGAGGTATCTAACATGAGCTTTCTAGGTAATAAACAACAGGGCCAGGAGAGCGCTAAATCTAATACCCCCTCACTCGTTTGGACGGGCATAATAACAAATAGAAGGGAGCAGATCCGGTTTAAACGTTAAATCCTTATAACAAATTAAAATATCAAGATTGAAACAACCTGAAGCATGGGACAACACAATAGGCTGGTGCACAGGATTGGCATCTATTTTCTAGATACGCTGGGATTTTTTTAGGCGGTTAAACACCATGTAATGATATAAGCGACTAAGAGCAGGTCGGACGATTGGCAAGGCGATAATCCAGGCCAAAGGTCGCAATAAATAAGGTCGTTTCATGAGAACGATATACGCATCCAGTTCACTTAAGATGATAGCTGGCTGTTCATTACTTTCTATTTTTATATGCAATTCGGTGAGGGCCCTTTGTGGATCTATACCCAGGGCATGCAACTCTTTTTCCTTACCAGTGATATCAACCCAGGATACCTGTTGAGACGACTTTCCTGCCAGGCGACAATAATTATCCCTATCCTTGACGCAGCTCGGGCAGGCCCCATCGAAGTAGACACAAATCTTTGATGAATCATTGTTCATGACATTCAAGACCCAATCGAATTTATTTTAAAGCTAAATTAAGTTTACCTCATTAGTGTGCATACCCAGGGCGTTTCTATAGACCATTTGAATCCAAGTAAGACCTTCAACATGGGCTGAAGGTCTACCCCTTATTGAGTATTAATAATTAACGTTTTACTTACTGGGCGTAGGCAATACGCTTCACATTCATCAGGTGACGGAAGGTCACATTATCTGAAGTGGAGCCTCCCCCTTGGGTTCCACAACCCAGAGTCCAGGATAATTCAAGACCATTTGCGGCACCTATGCACCCTTGCGTTCCCGGGGTGTTAACCAAAATTCGACTTACATCCACCGCACGAGCAAACTGCTCAACCAGCTTGTCATCAACACAGTGAATAATGGCCGTGTGACCCGCCCCCTCACCTTGTAAAATATTCTTGGCCAGCGACAGTGCCTGCTGCGTGTTATCCATAACACTTAAGGACAATACCGGCGCCAACTTTTCTTTTAACAAGGGAGAATCCAGGTTATCTTTTTCAACCGAAGCTAAGATTAATTTAATTTCGTAATCACGCTCTATGTTTAAAAACTGACAAATGTCCGCCGCCGAACGTCCCACCCACTGAGCATCCAAACGCCCCGAAGAAAAAACGCTATCCAGCAATATTTGCAATTCATAATCGGTTAACAGCACCGCGCCACAGTCTTGCGCCTGCTCTACAAACTCGTTTAATACCGCTTTGTCCACCAACAGGTTATTTTCAGAGCCACAAACAATGCCGTTATCAAACGACTTACTGCCAATAACGTCTTTCGCAGCCTGCTTGATGTCGCTATTAGCACAGATCCAAACCGGAGCATTGCCTTTACCCACACCAATGGCAGGGGTACCCGATGTATAGGCAGACTTCACCATGGACGGGCCACCGGTGGCCAAAATGAAATTAACATCATCATGACTCATGAAGGCATTGGTGACCGCTCGGCTGGCCGGCAGTTGCGGTGCCTGAATTAAATCCACCGGTGCACCATGTTCCTTCAAGACACTTTGGATAAGTTGTACCGTTTTTAAACCCACGTCACGGCCCTTACGATGAGAGCTCACCACAATGGCATTTCGAGACTTTAAGCAACTTAAAAATTTAAACAAAATGGTCTCAACCGGATTGGTAATGGGAATCATACCAAACACCACCCCCATGGAAGTGTTGATGCATTGCACATCATTTTCCCGCTTGGAAATGGCGCCAATGCCATCCTGGCCAATAAGTGTTTTAGCCACTTCGATAGTGCCCAAACCTATCTTCAAAATTTTGTGCTGCCTCACACCCATGTTGGATTCCAACACCGTTTGGGATGCCAGCTCGTCGGCGTGATTATTTATCTCAATGGCCACATCATTAATTAATTCATCAATGAAGGCCTCAGAAAACTGTTCCATTTTGTGATGTGCGTCTACTGCCTTGCTCATCATAAAATCCACCTCGGGAATTGCGCTGCCCATTAATTCAGCAGCTGCAATACTTTCGCCTGACTCCCCCGACTCATTACAGATGGACATTAACGCCAACTGGTAAAACTGCGCCATGGCATTTTCGTCACTTTGCATTTTTTTAAAAGAGGCCTTACTTAAAAACAGGCAAGACACATCTTCACGACAAACGGCGCTGAAGTATCGATTATTATTGTTCATTAACTCCTGAATCCCCAACACGTTTGTGTCACTAAAAGCATTCGCTAAATACGTTTTACGCCCCAACTCATTGTCTTCTACAAGCCCGTCAACCGTGCCCTCCAATAAAATATAACAACCCTTAGGGGCATCTGCCTGCTTGAACAAAAGCTCACCTTTAAGGAACTTTTTTTCCTGGAAGTATTTTTTAAAAGAGGTGTTTGCTGGGTTAGATAAAGTACTGCTTAACATTGATTTTTTTCCATAATAGTTGATTGAAATTTACACATACAACCAAACTTTTCCGTTGGGAAATTGCTAATAACCCTTAGTCCATTTGGTTATATTCTTTTACAATCTAATACTTTCCGGTTACAATCAATGGGAATTAATCTTATTAAAAA
>MAAD01000118.1 GCA_002162985.1 Bermanella sp. 47_1433_sub80_T6
GTCCAAGTCATAGTGGGCCTGTTAGAGCACAAGAAAATAGTGAAGGGAGTATGCCATAAGGTGGTGGAGGGAGGGGTTGTTTATGGAGTTAATTAATTTTGAAATCTGCTAACTTAGGAGAGGCATAATTCTCCTAGCGGACGCGTAAATACGTCCTTGTAAGCTTAACTCGGCATCCATGCCTCATATCCCGCAAGAAGAACTATGCCTCTCCTAAATTTATCTTTAGATTTGCGAAGCTTTTGCATAATGATGTCGCGTTATAGTTAAGGTTTGCTCGTAGCTAGGTTTACTGCTCTTGAGGTGTTTGAGGCATGGATGCCGAAGCAAGCCTACATGGAAGTATTTACGGCGCCTCAATAGCAGTAAACCTAGTTACGTGCAGGCAGTCTTAAATTTTGGGGTATTGTGGCTAGATATTATATGAGAGCCACCAACAAAATATAAATCAACACCTCATGAATCTGCTGGCTGGCCCCCAAGGCATCTCCTGTGTATCCCTGAAGGCGCTTATTAAACCAGCGCCGAATGATCAAGGTGGTCATTGCGCCCATGACTAATAAGGCAAGTGCCGAGCTTAAAGGAACAAAATAAAGGGGAATCAATGCCCAGCACCAGGCCAGGCACAAGTCCTTAACAAACCACTGCTGCGCGATGGGTTTGGCTTTACTCTGGGCATCCGCTTGTACATACGGCAGTAATGCAATCAGACTAATGGAGAAGGCCCGGCTTAAGGTATGACCCAGTATTAAACCTATTAATAAATGTTCTGCCCCCAGGGCCGTCAGGCTCGACCATTTAAGCAATAACATGAAACATAAGCCGCTCACCCCATAGGTGCCCAGGCGGCTGTCTTTCATGATGCGTAATATGTCTTGCTGGGTCCATCCGCCACCAAAGCCATCACATAAATCGGCAAAGCCGTCTTCGTGAAATGCCCCTGTGAGTAACACCCCGGCCGCCATGCTGATTAACAGGCTTAGCTCAAATGGCAAAACCAGTTGGGCCACATAAAAGATCCCGTAAATTACCAGAGCCACTATCCAGCCCATTAAGGGAAAATAGGCGCTGGCACGGTTAAGGTTTTCATTGCTGTGGGTAACCCAGCTTGGGGCTGGCAAGCGGGTATAAAAGGTCACGGCGTTAAAAAACACGTTGATGGGCTGCTTAAACATTAATTATCACGTCGTAAATAAGTCAGGTAAAATGCGAGGCAAATTTGAGCGGGCAAATATACCATGGGATCCATGTTAACCCACAAGCATATTGCGTTGGATAACTTGTTGTTGCAGTTGCAGGTATGTCTGCAGGCAGAACAGTTGTGGGCAAGTTCAGCACCTAGCGAAGCAGCACTAAGCAGTACTGAGCCTTTTTGTGTGGACACCCTGAGTTTTGAGCAATGGCTGCAATTTGTGATGATGGTGCGTTTTAGGCAAATGATCCAAGCTGAAATGCCATTACCGGGTAAATGTGACATAGCAAGCATGGCTGAAGAGGCATTTAAGGGGCGCTCATTGGGCGATGTAATATCGGCAATTCGCGCCGTAGATGAGCTTTTATCAGGGGTCTCATTTCCTAATAACAATAAATTGACGTAATGAGTCCGAAGTGAAAATATTTTTGTCTAAAATGGCGTTTAACTATTGACACTCCCCTTGCCCGTCCGTTTTTATGCACATATTAAAAGAAACCCTCGTATTTACTGAAGTTATCACCGAGGAGACTTTAATAAAACCTAATAAAATAACGTAACTTATTGTTTTTATTGGTATTTTTATTTTGTTCGAAAAATGTTCAATTTGTAAGTGGCTCCCAATTTAAGCCACTTAGAGCCATGTGTCACAAACTTGCTAACAGAGTTATCCACAGATTCTGGGGATAACGAATTTTGTTAATAAATTGACACAATAACCGTAAATATACAGAGGATCGTCTTATGCCCTTCATCATTGGTGGCAGTTTTATACTGGGTTTACTACTGGCCTATGGCCTGTTTGCTCGTCCTGCTTTAAAACGTGTGGCAGAGAATCAGGCGGACCTGGAAGCGGCTAAGGGTTTGCTAGAAGACGCACAGCAAGAAAGGTCCGATCTCAAGCAAGAGCTGGCGGATTTGCAGTACAAGATGGGTGAGATGGAAAAAGACCTGGCATTTGAACGTAATAAAAAATAAGGCGAGAAACATGTCTGTATTACAAAAAGTAGCGGCCCAGAAACTCATGATGTGGGCATTGCTGTTATTGGCCATCTATCCCTTGGCCATTATTGCCGCTCGACTGGAGATTTGGCATTTTCGTAATAGCTTTTTGCTGTTCATCGTGGCGGCCCTTGTGAGTTTTGCCATGCTGACCATGGGGCTGCTAAAACTCAGTAAGGGTGTAAAGGGTGACGCGCAGGCCTTGTTGGTGGTGATTGTGGTCACTTTGCTGCCGTTATCTGTGATGGGCAGCTTTGTGTATAAGGCGCAAAAGTACCCCTTTATTCACGATATCAGTACCGATCTGGTGCATGCACCTCAGTTAAAGGCGGCCGCTAAGGCCCGTGTGGATAGTGATCACAGTGTGGAATACCTGGCCAGCGAAGTGGCTCAACTGCAGCAGAATGCTTATCCGCAATTGTTGCCACTTAAGGTGACTCAAAGTCCTCAGGCGGTATTTAACGCGGCCAAGGGTTTAATGCTGGAAAATGGTTGGCAGCTAATGGCTGAAAACAACCAGCAATCACCCTTTACTCTGGAGGCCAGTCACACCAGTTTATTGTTTGGTTTTACCGATGATTTAGTGGTCAGAATTCAAGCCACTGAGGATGGAGCCGTTGTTGATATGCGCAGTATGAGCCGAGTGGGTAAGAGCGACATGGGGGCAAATGCCCAGCGTATCCAGCGCTTTTTAACCGATCTGGCCAATGGCTTAAAATAAACCCCGTCATCGTTACCATCCATTGGCTTACTTGGTTTATTATGTTTGCTCAGGTAGTACTCATGAAAGCCGCCTGTCATAGTTTAAGAGGAAAGGCATGGCCGCACCATTTGTACATTTACGCATACACACTGAATTCTCCCTGGTGGACGGCATCGTGCGGGTTAAAGACCTGGTTAAAACCGTTGCCGCCGATACTCAACCCGCATTAGCCATAACCGACCAGAGCAACATGTTTGCCCTGGTTAAAGGTTATAACGCGTGTTTAGGTGCGGGTGTGAAGCCCGTGTTGGCCGCCGACGTATACATAGAGCACGAAGACAACCCTGAGAATCCTTACTGCATCACCCTGTTTGCACAAAATGCAGACGGCTACCGCCACCTTACCGAACTGGTGAGTGCCGGCTTTACCCAGAACCAGCATCATGAAAAACCCCAGGTTAAACCGGAATGGTTTGCCGATAAAAATGCGGGCTTAATAGCCATGTCGGGATTTCAACGCGGCGATATCGGCGAAGCCTTGTTAAAAGATGAAGAGGCTTTGGCCGAGCAACGCTTAAATACCTGGCTAGAGTATTTTCCCGGGCGCTTCTACCTAGAGCTGCAACGTACCGATCGACCCAATGATGAAAGCCTGGTGCAAAAAACCGTGGCCCTGGCGGTGAAATGCCAAGTGCCCGTAGTGGCTACAAACGATGTGCGTTTTATTAAACAAGAAGATTTTGAAGCCCACGAAACCCGAGTGTGCATTGGCGAAGGGGTGACGTTGGATGACCCGCGCAGAATCAAAGCCTATTCTGAGCAACAGTATTTAAAATCAAGCGAGCAGATGGTCACGCTGTTTAAAGATATCCCCAGTGCCATCAGCAATACCCTGGAAATCGCCCAACGTTGTAGTGTTCAGGTACGCTTGGGTAAAGAGTTTCTGCCCGACTTCCCCATACCTGACGGCCTCACCGAAAACGAGTTTTTCCGCAAAATTTCCCTGGAAGGGCTGGAAGAACGTCTGGAATTTATTCTGGATAAAAACGACCCTAATTATGAAACTCGTCGTAAAGAATATTTTGATCGCCTGGATTTCGAACTTAAAATCATCATCGACATGGGTTTCCCGGGTTACTTCCTGATCGTAATGGACTTTATCCAGTGGGCCAAAGACAACGACATCCCGGTGGGCCCGGGTCGTGGTTCCGGTGCTGGTTCGTTGGTGGCGTATGTGCAAAAAATCACCGACATCGATCCACTACTATACGACTTGCTGTTCGAACGATTCCTGAACCCCGAGCGGGTATCCATGCCCGATTTCGATATCGATTTCTGCATGGATCGCCGTGAAGAGGTGATTCAATATGTGGCCGATACCTATGGCCGCGAAGCCGTATCGCAAATCGTAACCTTCGGTACTATGGCGGCCAAGGCCGTAGTTCGTGACGTGGCGCGAGTGCAGGGCAAGAGTTATGGCCTGGCCGACAAACTCTCCAAGTTGATTCCCGCCGACCCGGGCATGAAACTAAAAGTTGCCATGGAGATGGAACCTGGCATCAAAGAATTTTTAGACGGGGATGAAGACGGCCAGGAAATCTGGGACATGGCGGTCAAATTAGAAGGCATCACTCGACAAACCGGTAAACACGCCGGGGGTGTGGTAATTGCGCCTACTAAGCTAACCGATTTTTCACCCACCTTGTGTGATGAAGACGGCGCGGGCCTGGTAACCCAGTTTGATAAAAATGATGTGGAAGCGGCCGGCCTGGTGAAGTTTGACTTCCTGGGTCTAAAGACCCTAACCATCATCGATTGGGCGTTGAAAACCATCAACAAAAAACGCGCCAAGGAAGACCTGGAGCCCATCCTCATCGAAGAGGTGCCACTGGATGACAAAGCCTCTTTTGATTTATTAAAACAAGCCAAGACCACCGCCGTGTTCCAGCTGGAATCCCGCGGCATGAAAGATCTGGTAACCCGTTTGGTGCCAGACAACTTAGAAGAAATGATCGCCCTGGTGGCCCTGTTTCGACCAGGACCTCTTGAGTCGGGCATGGTGGACGATTTCATCAACCGTAAACACGGCCGCGCCGAAGTGGCTTATCCGCACCAGGATTTCCAGCATGAAAGTTTAAAACAAGTATTAGAACCCACCTTCGGGGTGGTTGTTTACCAAGAACAGGTAATGCAAATCGCCCAGGTGCTGGCCGGTTATACCCTGGGTGGCGCCGACATGTTGCGTCGCGCCATGGGTAAGAAAAAACCCGAAGAAATGGCCAAGCAGCGTGAGACCTTCCGCGAGGGGGCCATCTCTGTGGGTAACGACCCAGATTTGGCCATGAAGATCTTTGATCTGGTTGAAAAATTCGCCGGGTACGGTTTCAACAAATCTCACTCGGCGGCCTATGCCGTGGTGTCTTATCATACCCTGTGGCTCAAGACCCATTACCCAGAGGCATTCATGGCGGCGGTATTAACCGCCGATATGGGCAATACCGACAAGATCGTGATATTTATCGAAGAATGTCGCGAGATGGGATTGGACTTAATTCTGCCCGATGTGAATCAGGCCGAATGGGGTTTCACCGTGAATGAAGACGATGCCATCGTATATGGTTTGGGCGCCATCAAGGGTGTGGGTGAAGGCCCCATCGAAGCCATAGTGGAAGGGCGCAAAGAAGCGGGGCAGTTCACCGATATTTTCCACTTCTGTAAAAGCATCGAGAAGGGCAAACTTAATAAACGGGTGATGGAAGCCTTAGTTCGCTGTGGTGCCTTTGACAAAATTGGCCCAGACCGTTCGGTGTTGTTTGCCTGTATTCCCGATGCCCTAAGAGCCGCCGATCAAAATGCGCAAAATGCTGCAGCCGGCATGATGGACATGTTTGGTGAGGTAGAAGAAGAGGAAGACAAAGATCCCTACGTGGATTACGAGGGCAAGGTAAAAGACTGGAACCCAAAACAAAAGCTGCAGGGCGAAAAAGATACCCTAGGCTTGTTTGTCACCGGTCACCCGTTTGATGAATACGAAAAAGAAGTGCGGCGCATGGCCCGTACCAAAATTTCCAACGTGAAGGCCGATAAAAAACCGCAAAAACTCACCGGTATTATTGTGGGCCAAAGAGTGATGCGTACCAAGCGTGGCGATAACATGTGCATCCTCACCATAGACGATCGCAGTGCGCGCATCGATGTGCGCCTGTTCAGCGACACTTATGAGCGTTTTAAAGAAAAACTCATCATAGATCATCTGGTAATTGTAGAAGTGGAAGTGCGTCACGACAGTTACAACGACTCCATCAGTGCCAACATGAGTAACCTGTGGACCATAGTAGAAGCCAGAAATGATTTCTGTAACGGCATTAAAATTAATTTGCATCACCAACAACTGGGCAGGCATTTTGTACGGGAATTAAACGACAAGCTGTTGCCTTTCCAGACAGATGGCCGTCGAGTGCTGGTGGATTACACCGGAGAAAGTGCTCAGGCGCGCTTAACTCTGGGAGATGAATTCCTAGTGGAACCCAGCGATGACTTGTTATATCGCCTTAGGGATCAATTTGGGGTGGAGAACGTTGACTTTTTTTATGATTAACGTTTTGTGATTATTAGAAGGGGCTACGATTGATGAACATCCAGACACCGTGCCCAATCCACACGAGCCTTGCCCAGCAACTTGCTGTGATTAACCCACAGCGAGTGTTTGTGGCCTACTCCGGCGGGCTAGATTCCAGTGTGTTATTGCACGGGGTATGCAAGTTACAGTTGGATGTGCCGTTATTTGCCATTCACATTCATCACGGCTTGTCGAAACACGCTGATGACTGGCTGCAACATTGCCAAGCCAATTGTGACCAGCTAAAAGTTGAATTATTTGCCCACAAGGTAAGTTTGCCGGCGCCGGGTAACGGACAGGTGTCTGGTCTTGAACAGGCAGCGCGTCTGGCAAGGTATCAAGTATTTGAACAACATCTCAAAACAGGCGATGTTTTGTTAATGGCTCATCATCAGGATGACCAGATTGAAACCTTTATGATGCGCCTCATGCGTGGCTCTGGTCTAACCGGCTTAACCGCCATGGAGATGAGTCGCTCGGTGGGGGACGGACACTTACTGCGCCCGCTGTTAAATAATAGTCGCCAGCAAATAGAAGAATATGCGGCGCTGAATAATGTGCAGCACGTTGAAGATGATTCCAACAGCAATACCAATTTTGATCGTAACTGGTGGCGTCATTCGCTATTGCCAATCATGCAAGGTCGTTTTTCCCAGAGTTCACAGAGTATTTTAAAAACCATTGAAGTGTTGCAGGACGAACACCGCTTGTTAAATGATTTACTCGAACCGGTTTATCAAACCTTGGTAGACAAACAAGGGCGCCTGATTAATCACAAGTTGAGTGAGCAACCTTGGAGTATTCAATGCCAGATTATTCGTAAATGGCAGGAGCAAAGTGATTGTTACCCCTTGTTGGCCGACAAACAAATTCGTGCGGTATTAAGTGATGTACTGCATGCACGCCAGGATGCCGAGCCGGTGTTCAAGTGGAAGGGTGATAAATGGCGAGGCAATGAAATTCGCCGTCATAACGGTAAATTGTATTGCATGCACAGCCTGCCGGTGATTCCCCGTGATGAATTCCCCCGTGCTTTTAATGGTACAAGTTTGCCGCTTTTGCCCCTTGGTAAATTAGAACAGGGCATTGGACTTGGTTTAAAACCCGGGCAATATCAGTTGGCCCTGTATGAAGGCAGTGCCAAGGCCAAACCCATTAATCGGCCCAATAAAAATTTAAAAAAGTGGTTTCAGGAATATGCCATTCCCCCCTGGCAGCGCCCGTACTGGCCTGTATTGTTTCAAGACGGACAAGTGGTGGCGGTACCGGGTTTGTTTGTGTGTCAGGGTTTTGCCTGCGAACAGGGCTGGCAGTTAAACTTTAAGCCTTAGGGTTATCTTTGGAGGATGGCCTCCTCTTCTGTTTAGCTCTGCGAATCAAATTCAAAGCGCACACACAAGCCCCCCAACTCTGAACCCAGTAGTTGCCATTGGCCCTTATGAAGCAGGGTAATCTTATCGACGATGGACAAACCCAAGCCCGAACCCTGTTGCCCGGTACCCGTAATACGGTAGAAGCGATCTCGCACTCTGTGGCGTAATTCGGGGGCTATGCCCGGGCCAGAATCGCTCACCTCAATGATGATTTTATCGCCAAGTTGCTCGCAGCTCAGGGCCACCTGGCCACCTTCAGGGGAGTAACGAATAGCGTTGTCTAATATGTTACGCAGCAGGCT
>MAAD01000255.1 GCA_002162985.1 Bermanella sp. 47_1433_sub80_T6
AGTTAGCGGAGGGCTGATGCAAAGTTCACAACTGGAAGTATTACAGGGTTGTCTTGCTTGCCTAAAACAAGGCAATAAAGTCACCCTGGTCAGTGTGGCCAAAACCTGGGGCACCTCACCGCGACCTGTGGGGGCCTTGTTGGCAGTGTGCGATGATGGCCGTTTTTTTGGCTCGGTGTCGGGCGGGTGTGTGGAAGAGGATTTAATCGAACGCCTGCAAAACAACCCGATTACCGCCGCTACCACTTATATTTATGGTGATACCCCGGAGCAGCGCGCCAAGTTTGGTTTGCCTTGTGGCGGCAGTTTGCAACTGGTGCTGGAGCCCTTCAATGATGTTGCCCACATCGAACAACTGATAACCGCAATCCAACAAAGAAAAACCGTTTATCGGCGGGTGGCCCTGTCTGACGGTGCAATAAAGGTTGAACCCCTGCAGCCAGAACATGAGGCCCATTTATCGGACTCCCACTGGAGCAATATCTTTGGCCCGGTGTGGCAAATGTTAATTGTAGGGGCTGGTGAAACTGGCCGTTATTTGGCCGAGATGTCTCTGGCCTTAGGTTTTGATGTATTGGTCAGTGACCCCAGGCCCCAATACATTAAAAACTGGCCATTGAACCATGTGCCCCTGTTACCCGGTTTTCCCGATGACATCATTCAAAACATGAAGGTGGATAAACGCACCGTCATCGTCACCGTGGCCCACGACCCCAAGGTGGACGACATGGCCTTGTTACAGGCCTTGCACAGCGATGCGTTTTACGTGGGGGCGTTGGGTTCCAAAAGCAATAACCAGAGTCGCCGCGAGCGTTTGGTGGAACATTTTGGTTTTAGTTGGCAGCAGGTGAATCAATTGCGCGGCCCGGTGGGTTTACCCATTGGCAGCAAGACACCACCGGAAATTGCATTGGCCATTCTGGCCGAGATTACCGCGTTACGAAATGGCCGCGATATTAGTGCGCAATTAAATGCAGCCAACAATCGCGAAGAGCAGTCGGCATGATAGCGGGCATTGTACTGGCCGCCGGCAAAGGCACTCGCTTTGGCGGGGATAAAATGTTGCACCCTGTTCAATCCCATAACGGTGAAATTCTGCCCATGGGATTGCTCAGTGCCTTAAGTTTAAAACCCTGGGTGGACGAAGTAATATGTGTAGTGCGAGCACAGGACACCGCTTTAATTACATTATATGAGCAACATGGATTTAAAATTCACATTAGCGAATATTTTGAGTTGGGTTTAAGTGCGAGCCTAGTGGCGGGGATTCAA
>MAAD01000138.1 GCA_002162985.1 Bermanella sp. 47_1433_sub80_T6
TGTAACCAGGGTTGAGATCCGCTGCGGCGATATAAAAACAACCCCAACTGAAAACTCAATAAGGTTAGAAATATTCCCAAGTATGGGCTTTGCCACAAAGAAGAGATAGCCGCTTGCCAATGCATTAATTACCCCCTCGCTTTGCCGGTTTTTTTAACATTCGTTGCATGAGTAAACCACACAGGGGAATGCCCAAGACCAGACTCGCTACCATGGCGCCGGCCAATAACCATCCGTCTTGCTGTAACAAATAAAGATGATTCACTATGCCCACAGAGGCCGGCACGATGAACAGGGGTAAAAACGGCAGCAGGGAATCACTGGAGTGTTTTAACGACTTGGGCAGGGAGCCGCGCAATAATAAAAAAACAAACAGCAGCAACATGCCAATGACCGAGCCCGGAATGGGCCAGGCAAATAACTGCGCAATAAATTCACCGCCTAAAAAAAAGGCCAGTAATATAATAATACCCTTAAGCATGTGTCGTGATTTTAACCAATTTAAGTGAAGGGCCCAGTGGCTGCCAGCTGGCGCCACCTATCCCAAAGTTATGCAGAAAGTTACCCACAGAATCTGTGTAAAACTTTGTTTTTACTCATTTTTTACCTGAGTAAGGTTTTGCCAAAAAATAAAAAAAGCCACTGTTTTTTGTATTTTTTAATGCCGTGTTTTTAACCAAATTAACAAGACTGCCCACACAATACAGGCTGGCGGCAAGTGTCCCAATGTTATGCATAAAGTTATCCACAGATTCCGTGGGTAACTTATACATCGATCACTAGTTTACTTGGCTTTTACAGTTTTAAGCCTGGTTCTTTAGTAGCAGAAACAGGCCCGTGGCCAGGAGCGGACCTTAAAAGTTTGAAAAGTCCGGGGCGCGCTTTTCCACAAAAGCGGTTAACGCTTCTTTGGCTTCTGCACTTTTCAGCATGGTGCCAAAGTTTCCAATTTCTTCTACGATGCGCTGCTCCAGATCCTTGGCGTAACCTTGCTTCAACAAGGCCTTGCTTTTAATCATGGCGCCCGGTGCCTTCAAGGAAAGCTTCTTGGCGATTTTTTGTGCGTGCGCCAGTACTTCATCTTTTGCCACCACCTTGTTTACCAGACCTACCTGAGCGGCTTTTTCGCTGCCAAAGATGTCCGCCACCATGAGCAACTCAGCCGCCAGGCTGTGACCCATTAGTTGTGGGAACAGCAAGCTCGAACCGCCCTCAGGGCAAGCACCCAAATCTACAAACGGCAATTTAAATCGAGCATCGTCTGCCGCCACTATGTAATCACAATGGCCCAACATGGTTGTGCCGATACCCACCGCCAGACCGTTGATGGCTACCACCACGGGTTTTGGAAAACGACATAAAGCCAGTAAAAATCTTTGCACCGGAGGATTGTCGCCAGCAGGTGGGTTGTTAATAAACTCCACCACATCGTTACCACTGGTGAAATGATCACCGGCACCGCTAAACACCACCACTCGTACTTCTTTGTTGTCGCTGCTTTCAAGCAAGGCCTTTTCGGCGTCTAAATACATGGCATCTGTGATGGCATTCATCTTGTCGCTGCGATCAAAACAGATGCTTAAAATCTTGTTTTCCAATTGCGTGGTGATCATAGACTTCTCCTGTCTAATTAATAAAAAGAGGGGGGGATCA
Source organism: Bermanella sp. 47_1433_sub80_T6 (assembly GCA_002162985.1). GTDB lineage: Bacteria > Pseudomonadota > Gammaproteobacteria > Pseudomonadales > Oceanobacteraceae > Bermanella. The sequence goes on from MAAD01000138.1 coordinate 1,654, forward strand.
TTATTATTGTCATATTCGCGGCGCAGTTTATCAGTTGTTGCAGATTTAGACCCTGATAGTTTCTTTCCCAAACCTTATCATTTATGGCCATGATTTAGACCCTGAAATTTATTGCATAGTGCCGTATCATGGCGCACATTTTAAATGTGTACTGAAAGGTCCCTAACATGTCTGTACTACGCATCGCCACGCGCAAGAGCAAACTCGCTTTATGGCAGGCCGAATTTGTTAAAGCTGAATTGCAAAAGTTCCACCCGGAGTTAGAGGTAGAACTGGTCACCTTCACCACCCAGGGCGACAAAATTTTAGATACTCCCTTGGCCAAAATTGGTGGCAAGGGATTATTTGTAAAGGAGCTTGAAGTGGCCATGCTGGATGGCCGTGCCGATATTGCGGTACACAGCATGAAAGATGTGCCCATGGAATTTCCCGAAGGGCTCGGGCTTGCCGTGATTTGTGAACGGGAAGACCCCACCGACGCTTTTGTCTCCAATCACCATAAACGCTTCGAAGACTTACCCCAGGGAGCCCATGTGGGCACCTCCAGCTTGCGTCGCCAGTGCCAGCTATTGGCCGCCCGCCCTGACCTTAAAGTCACCAGCCTGCGTGGCAACGTACAGACCCGCTTGGGTAAACTGGACAACGGCGATTACGACGCCATCATCCTTGCCAGTGCCGGTTTGATTCGCCTCAAGCTTGAAGACCGCATCGCGCAAGCCATCAATGACGACATTAGTTTACCTGCCGGTGGCCAGGGTGCCGTGGGCATCGAGTGTCGTGCAGACGACAAAACTACCCAAGCACTGTTGGCGCCGTTAAATCACCCGGATACCGCTTATCGAGTTGAGAGTGAGCGCGCCATGAATAAACGCTTAAATGGCGGCTGCCAGGTGCCCATCGCCTGTTACGCCACCCTCAACGGCGATACACTTAATTTGCGCGGCCTGGTAGGCAGCGAAAACGGCGATGAAATTATTCGCACTCAGGTGTCGGGCAATGTGGCCCAGGCAGAGCAACTGGGCATCGAAGCGGCTGAAAACTTATTAGAGCAAGGGGCCGCACGCATCTTAAGTGCCGTGTACGGTCACAAGATAGACTAATGAGTACTGCCTCTCGCGCATTGTTATTCACTCGCCCTCAAGGGCAAGGGGAAGATTTGGTTCAGGCGTTGGGCGCGGCTGGATGGCACTGTGTGCGCCAGCCCTTGTTGCAAATTATGCCCATACAACCGGATCAGCCACAGGCGTTCCAGGCCATTAAGTCCAGCATTATGAATCTGGACCTTTATGATGTGGTGATCAGCGTGAGCAGCAATGCCTCCACCCAAGCCGTGCAGTGGATCGATCAATACTGGCCGCAAATGCCGGTGGGGATTAAGTGGTTAGCGGTGGGGCCCAGTTCGGCCTTACCCTTTAATGAGCTGGGAATACAAATGGGTATCCCGGCAGGCAACCACAGCGAAGGCCTGTTGGAGCTGGCTGAGTTACAGCAGCTAGCAGGCAAAAAAGTGCTGATTTTGCGCGGCATGGGCGGACGAGAGCACCTGGCCAACACCCTTAAAGAGCGCGGTGCCAAGGTGGATTACTGTGAACTCTATGAGCGCCAGGCCATAAGCTTTAAACCTGGGCAACTGGCCACCCTACTCAGGGAAAGACAAATACACTATGCTCTGATCACCAGCGGTGAAATGGCCGAACAACTGGCACAACAATTACAAGATGATAGTAGCTTGTTGAAACTGCAGTTAATTGTGCCCAGTATGCGCATTCAAGACATTGCCACATCGTTAGGTTTTGAGCGGGTGGCAGTGTGTGGACACATTCAAGCACAGACTCTGTTAGCCTGCCTAAACTCGCTAGCAGCAAGATCCAACTAATTTAATGACATTGCCAAGCGCCACCATTTATTTAAGAGCCAATTTAAGGGACCGAACATGAGTGAAAACAAGACACCAATCCCTTCAACCAAGAAGACAGCAAACAAACCAGCGCCGGCAGCAGCGCCTTCAACAACCGCTACCACCAGCAACAAGCCCCTCTACGTGGTGGCCACGCTTTTTACCCTGTTATTAATTGCCGCCGTGGCGTTTTTCCAGTTTCGCTTAGAGGCTTTAGTGAGCCTCAATGGTGTGCTTGAACATCAAATCGAAACCCTGGATCAACAGTCCCGCAGCCAGCTGGAAACATCCATCGGACAAAATTTGGAGCTGAAAAAAATAGCCCAGATGAATACCCAACTAAATTCAATGCAACAAACCCTGAACCAAATTCCCGGCGCACGCATGGATGACTGGAAGCTGGCCGAGGTGGAGTACCTGTTAAGACTGGCCAATCAAAGGGTCACCTTGCAGCATGAATTATCGGGGGCCTTGGCGCTATTCGATGCTGCCAACAAAATTCTGGCCGCCCTGGATGACCCGGGCCTAATCAATGTTCGGGAAAAAATAGCCGAAGAAATGCTGGCCCTTGGGCGTGAAGGACAATTAGATCGACAGGGTATCTACACACAAATTCAGGCCTTAAAAACCCAAATTCACCAACAGATCCAACCGCCAGCCACCTTCACTCAGGTTTCGGATGAAAGCGAAAACCAGCAGCCTGAAACGTTATTGCAGCAACTGAGCTCCTTAGTACACATTCGTTATTCCGAAGATGCTTTCGATGCCCCTTTGAATGCCCAGCAGTATCAAATATTAGAACACAGCTTGTTGCTCATGCTGGAACAAAGCCAATGGGCGCTATTAAAAGCAGATCAGAGTCTTTATGAAAGCAGCCTGGACAGCGCCATTGGCTGGGTGAATAAAAAACTGCGCCACAAACAGGCACAGACATTAAGCAAAAACTTAGTTGAGCTTAAAAATATCGATATTCAACTGCATATCCCGGATGTGAGCGCCTCCCTGTCTTTATTACGTCAAACTCTAAATGATCGCACCTATCGCCCCAGTATTAATACCAAGAAGGCCGAGGTTAGCAGCGCGTCCACGGAGCAAGCACTATGAATAGCCGTTTAATATTCATAATTGCATTGTTGCTGCTGGGCAGCGTGCTGGGGTTTTTCATGCAGCAGGGCAGCGGCTATATCTTAATTAGCTTTCAACACTGGGTTATAGAAACCAGCCTGTGGGTATTTGTCATTGCGCTCATGGCCAGTGTTTTAACCTTGTATTTCACCATTCAATTTATCATGGGTGTATTGGGCAGCCGCCGCACCCTACACAATTGGCGCAGTCATCGCGGTATGAAACAGGCGGTGGATAAAACCGTAAAGGGCCTCATCGCCTTAGCCGAGGGCAACTGGAAACAAAGTGAAAAATTACTCATGGCCGGCGCACAAGGTAATGGCAAGATTATTAACTATCTGGCAGCGGCCCGGGCCGCCCATCAAGCAGGTGATTATGACCATAGCGATGAGCTAATGGCACAAGCCATCAAGAGCACCAAGGGCGCCGAGCTGGCGGTGGGATTACAGCAGGCCAGATTACAACTGGAGCGTAAACAATACGAGCAGAGCCTGGCCACCTGTTTACGATTAAAAAAACAATTTCCCAAACACCAGTATGTGAACAAGATGTTGTTAAGAACTTACAGCGCACTGGAAGATTGGCAAGGGGTCATCGGCCTATTGCCAAAGTTAAGCAAATACAAATTACTGCCCAGCAAGCAAACCCTAAAGATTGAAGTGGAAGCCTATGGCAAGCAACTGGATCACCTGCTAGGTGCCCGCAGCAATGCCAGTAAAGACCCTAAAGTTCTATTGGAGGTATGGCACAGTATTCCGCTCCGCACCCTAAGAAATGAAAAATTCACACCCTTGGCTGGCGCCTTTATCGAGCGACTGATCAACCTGGGAGAGCATTTAACCGCTGAGACTGAATTACGCAAATTGCTCACCCATAACTGGAGTCCGGAGCTGGTGCGCCTGTATGGCTGCATCATGGGCCAGAATGTGGAGTCGCAATTATCCTTTATGCAGGACAAGTTAAAACACAACCCCAAGGATGCCATCTCGTTATTAACTCTGGGTCGTTTAAGCCTGAGCAACCAGTTATTTGATGAGGCGCAGATGTATTTTGAACAAAGCCTAGAACTGGAAAACAGCCTTGAAACCCGCAGCGAATTAAGCCGTTTGTATTTGGCAAAAGATGAAACGCAAAAAGCACTGGATATGTTAAGACAAGGGCTGGGGCTGGAGTTACCTCGTCTACCCCTGCCCGCCTAACGCTTTAAGGAAGAAATAATTTTACTAGCCGCACATGTAGGTACCGGTACCCACGGCGATTAAATCATCCTTTTCATTTTTAAACTCCATGCGTGTCACCGCCACCTTGCTACCAATGCGCAAGATTGTGGCGGTGGCAAAAAATTGTTTGCCCTTGCCTGGCCTTAGGTAATCCACTCGCATATCGATAGTGCCCAGTTTAGCCAGGTTTCGCATTTTTTCTTCTTTTGTCTTGTCTCCCTGGCGGGCATAGGCGCCTACTAATGCAGCGGTGCCTCCTGCCACATCAAGCGCAGTAGCGATCACACCACCATGCAATATGCCTTGCAGCCAGTTACCCACCAGCTCGTCACGCATCTTAAGTTTAAAGACAATTTCTTCGCTATCAAACCCCTCTATGGTTAACCCCACATACTGGTTGAAGGGGATTTTCTGCATAAAATCTAACGCAAGTTTTAACTCTGCTTCACTAAATTGTGCTTTCATATAAATAGTTCTACTTTAATAGTCAGTTACATATCAACTGAAAAAATGTGTTCATCGGCGCCAGCCATGAAGTTTCTCAACCCACTTTAATAGCCCCTGAGGAGCATGATTACGTTTCCAATTACCTGATACGTATTTCATCAACGTCTCCACCCATGGAGCTTCTCAACCCACTTAAGCAACCCTTGTGGGGCATGGTTACGTTTCCATTCTCCGGCCACGTATTTATTCGCTTCCATCATTGTGGGGTAGGCGTGCACTGTGCCTAATATTTTATTCAAGCCCAAACCATTTTGCATGGCAAATACAAATTCGGCGATTAACTCACCGGCCAATGCACCCACTATGGTAGCCCCTAATATTTTATCTTTACCCGGCACAGTGAGAACTTTAACAAAACCTTTGGTCGCTTTGTCTACTATGGCGCGATCCAACTCGGCCATTTCAAAGCGGGTAACTTCGTAGCTGATACCTTGATCTTTGGCGGTTAACTCGTTTAAACCCACTCGGCCCACCTGAGGATCGGTGTAGGTGGCCCAAGAGACGTTAGAATAATTGACTTTGAATTTTTTTAAATGACCAAATAGTGCATTTACACTTGCATACCATGCTTCGTGGGCAGAAACATGGGTAAATTGGTAACCGCCAATCACATCGCCTACGGCAAACACCCCTGGCATGCTGGTTTGCAAATGTTCATCCACCGCAATATTACCACGCTCATCCAACTGAATGTCCAAGGCCTCTAGGCCATAACCCGTGGTATTGGCTATCCGGCCCACG
>MAAD01000283.1 GCA_002162985.1 Bermanella sp. 47_1433_sub80_T6
TACGAATCACCTGCTTCTTTTTGCCCGACAGGCTCCATTTTTGCAGATCGATGAGGCTTTCTTTACCAAACTGAGTGGCGTAGAAACCGGTTTTTTCATGCACCAAATTGGCGATGGCACGAGATACTTGAATAAAAACCGGGTTTCTATAAACCGCCATGAAGGCATCAATCAATTCTTCACGCTTATCTATGGCGCACACAGGGTCACCCAGGCAAACTACGGTTCCCCACTGTTTGCGATAGGCGATATAACCCACACCTTCTAAATCGAAATACGACATGTCGGCTTGCAAGGCTGAAAACGACATGGAGTGACGACCATATTGCTTCAGGTAAGAAATACGTTCGGTTAGGGTAAAGACCCCGCCACCATGAGCTTCCTCGCCTTCCTGGCAAATGTCATCAATGATCAATTCTGCTTCGTTCATGCTAGTACCTCGATATTTTTATTGTGCAGGGAAGCAGGCTTAAGCCGCTTCCTGCTGCTGAGGTTTTGCGATTGTTTTGCGTTGTGCCTTCATAGACCAAAGGGCCGGCACTAATAATACGTTCACATCTTCACACTCGGTGACGGTGAAACCCATGGCTTCGATGTGTTTGGGATAGTTATAAATTTTATGAAAGGCGTTTTTGGCAAATACAGTGAAGATACCCACGGCTATGTACCAATAAATATTTTGGAAGGCCTTAGTGAAAACATTGCCTTTAGGGTAATGGAAGTCTCCCACCACAAAAAAACCTTCCGGCTTAACCAGCGTGGCCAAGTGCTGCATCACCTTAACCATGAAGTCTTCGGGGAAAACATTTAAAAAGAAGTTGGCCACTACGAAGTCGTATTCAGCGGTTTCAGTGAATTCAAAAATATCACTGTGTACCAGGCGAATGGGGTGTTTAAAGTTTTTGCCCTTAAGGTTTTTTTCTACATTTTTAAGCATAGTGGCCGACAGGTCTACTACCGTTACCTGCGCCCCACGCTCGGCGGCATCTATGGCATCACGGCCATGGCCTACACCCGCAAACAGGATTTTATCGTCTTCTTTTAAATCCTTGTTCATGAAGGTTTTGCATTTATGGAACTGATTGCCGCCGTAAACTACATTAAGAAAGTCGTACAAAGGGCCGATGATTTTATACTTGTCTACCATAATTCGTTTCCCGTAAATTTTTATTGTTCGGGTGAGTAGATCGGCAGAGGGGTTGTAAATCTGTGTGTCGC
>MAAD01000139.1 GCA_002162985.1 Bermanella sp. 47_1433_sub80_T6
CTGCAGCGAAGAAGACCTCAGGAATTGCCACGGATTGCTTTTAGGCAGCCCGGTGCGCTTTGGCAACATGGCCGCTGCATTAAAATATTTTTTAGACGGCACCAGCAATTTATGGCTCACCGGTGAGCTGGTTAACAAGCCTGCCGCTGTTTTCACCAGCTCGTCTAGCCTGCACGGTGGCCACGAGAGCACGTTATTAAGCATGATGCTGCCATTACTACACCACGGCATGGTTTTGGCCGGCATTCCTTACACCGAATCCGCCCTTATGAACACGCAAACCGGGGGCACCCCTTACGGCGTAAGTCATTACGCAGGGAAAACCAACAGCACCATATTAAGCGAAGATGAAATTGAACTGTGCCAGGCTCAAGGCCGACGTATCGCAATATTAGCTAAACAACTTGGCGAAAATTATGAATAAAATGAAATTATCTTATGGCTTGGCACTGCTGTGTTTTGCCTTCCAGTTTATATTGTTGGCGATGGGAACCTTTGATCGCCCGGACATTGATCTCAGCGATACATCGTTATTCTTTACAGGTTTACTTATCGTCACCGTCAAGGCGGTACCATGGCTGGTATTGATCCCCGGTTTAATAATGAAAAGCCCCAAGATTATGGCCTGGATGAGCTATGTGTGCCTGGTCTATTTTATTATCTGGATATTAGCGGCATTTGGTGAAAACCAATCCACCCTTGGCAGCCTGGGCGTATTAATAACGTTTATCCAATTTAGTGCAGCCACTTACTACACACGGCTAAAGAAGAGTACAAACTAAGATCGCAAGCGGAAAGAAAAGCCTTGCCGCTCACCATCGATGATAACTGGCTACTGCCAGGTATCATCCCCATCATCTGGGGCTATTTCGGTTGTGACGCTATTGCCACACTTTTTACACTTGCCTTCGATGGCAATTTTGCCATCTAACTCGTATTCAACAGGATCTGTCATACCCAGATCCACCTGCTGACATTCATTACACCAGGTTTGCAGTAAAAAATCGGCTTGCTCTTCTGGGTCACGCAGGTAAAAATCGCGCTCTATTCTATCCATCATTTTCTCCAATTTAATTTTCAGACAGGATTGTATATGGAATACCCCCGTTTTCTAGTACTAGAAGCCAGTAGTTACCAAGAAGATGCATATCCGGTGGCCGCATGCTGGTCCATTGGCGATGGCCAACTTAAAGATGTGCTCATTCGCCCGGAACAAGAATGGCTAAAAACCGATGCCTCCAACGAAGACAACCAGGAAATTACTCGTCAACAACTTGAATTAACCGGAGAAAGTGCACTGGACGTGGTGCGTGAATTATCCGAGGACGTGGACAAACAGCAGGTATACGTGAGCGAAGCCTACTTGTATCGTCACTGGCTAGGAACGCTTTACGGAGCCTTTGGTGCCGAAGTGCCTTTTGATATGGCGCCACTGAGTGATTTGTTTTTCATGTCGGAAAGTGAACTGGAGGAAGAGCTGGAAAACCTGTCCAGCAATCTGCTACTGGACTTACGAGTTCCGGAAGAACGAGTGCGCACTTTGCTGGAACTTTATGTGCGCCTAAGGGATTCCGGCGCCATTGAATAAAACAAGCTAAGCAAAGCTCACTACCAGTTCAATACGGCCTTAACAAAAGGCCGGGTGAGCTTACGCTGCGCGCTTAATGAAGCGCTATCCAACTGTTGCAATACCTCGAACATCTTACCCATATTGCCATCAACGTGACGCACTATGTACTTAGCCACCTCTGGACCAAGCTCAAACCCTCGGTTTTGAGCCCTGTTTTGCATGGCCGCTACTTTAAAATCGTCATCCACTTCATCAAAGCGGTAGACCAACCCCCACTGCAAGCGAGTGAGTAAATCTGGCAATTTCACGCCCAATTCACCGGGCGCCTTATCCGCAGCGAACACCAAACGACCGCCAGCATCACGTACCCGGTTAAACAAATGAAATAACGCTTCTTCCCACTTGGCCTTTCCCGCTATGGCCTGCACATTGTCCAGCGCGATAAGCGGCAAATCTTCCAGGCTCTCAAATACAGCAGGTGAATACATAACCAGCTCATCCAGGGGCAGGTATACACTGTTTAGCTGGTTACTTTGTGCTTCGTGACAGGCCGCTTGCAGTAAATGACTGCAACCCACGCCTTCCGGACCACTAATGAAGATACTTTGCTCACCTTGAGCACTGGCTGCCAGGCGAATTTGCGCCACTGCCTCTACGGCTTGCTGCGCATAGAAGTTTTCAAAGGTCGCATCGTCACGTAGTTGAACCGACAAAGGTAGCTGTTCTACAACTTGTACTGAAGTCATTATGTTTCCGAATAAAACTCAGTGTCTTTGTATATTTTATAAGAGGCGTAATACTACCACAACTATCAACAGTACTGTCAGTGGCAATCTAAATAACGCCTCGAATGTATTATGGGCGCCAGCTCAAATGTATAACTTCAGCGGGCTCAAATGATTCATCTTCCTTGGGGCGCGCCTTGTTCAGCAGCAGCTTACGATCCAGCGACAAGGCCTGCTTAAACTGTTCAAAACTGCCATTTAACGACAGATCCATGGCCAGTGTATCTTTACTTAGCTTCGTAATCACCACTCGCTCGGTAATTGCCATTTTCTCCAGATACTTGGTCAACAGCGCATAATCGCGCAACGAATTAACCGAGCCCACCTCAATTTTCAAGTGATTACCATGAAGGCCACTGGCTTTTAGGGCGAACTTATTGGCCAACACTTGCGCTGCCACGGTTAACCCGGACAACACCTGCTGATCCAGAGTATCCGTCTCGAATAGGTAATTACGCTCTTGCCCATCAAAAAAGAAGCTCCACTGCCCTTTCCATTTGCCTTCCGGGCCTTGAAATACTCTGGCCGCTAAAACCGACTCTGCTCCATAACGCTCACTGGCAGCCACTATGGGGTCAGCAAAAAGCCCCCATAGTTGCTCTACAGGCAGCTTTATAGCGTCCTCCAGATCATAAACCGGATATACCAGGGGCAAGCCCCGTACATCGCCAGCCTTTTGCAACGCAAGCTTAGCAAGATGCTCACTGTCATCGGCGATAACGTGACGCTCGCCAATATCATCTATTGCCAACCACACCATAATACTGGGCCGGTTTTTACCCCAGCGCGGAAGCTTGGCCGCTTTTATCAACCTCTGAATGGACTTCCCTTCAAAGCGCATATTCAGCTGCTTAGACCCCACAACCACCTGCTGAGCCAGTTCATTATCCAAGGTGGTGTAACTGTACTGATACAGATATTGGTCAGCTATTTTTAAGGCCTTGTTAATGACTTTATTATCGACAGGCGGGGCAAAACCACTGACTTTTTGCAATACCTCAAGCAAACCCTCTCGTGCCCCCGCCTGGCGACTGGCCAATTGTTGATCGGGCACCAGTATCCTGGCATCGTACAAACCCTCGATGGATTTGGCGTTAGATGTGACGCTCAACAGACAGGCCAGCACCACAAAAATAAAAGTTCTCATGCTTCTTTAACTTATTCTTAAATCTAAAGCTCTATTTTGCCTAGAATCGCAGAAATTACAGCCCCAAAGAGCAAAAAAATGCATTAGATGGGAATGTATTATTTCTAAAGTGCGCACCAAGTGGTAAAATTCGGCCCCGTTTTTATTTATATGATCTTTTTCACAAAAGGCAGCCCCCATGAGCGATCAAAACAAGTCTCTTAGCTATAAAGATGCTGGCGTTGACATTGAAGCCGGTAATGAACTTGTTAGCCGTATTAAAGGTGTCGTTAAAAAAACGCGTCGCCCTGAGGTAATGAGTGGACTGGGCGGCTTCGCCGGCCTATGTAGCCTGCCAACCAAATACAAAGAGCCTATCCTGGTATCGGGCACCGATGGCGTAGGCACCAAACTTCGCCTCGCCATGGACCTAAACAAACACGACACCATAGGCATAGATTTGGTTGCCATGTGTGTAAACGACCTTATTGTGTGTGGCGCCGAACCTTTGTTCTTTCTGGATTACTACGCCACTGGCAAGCTTAACGTAGACGTGGCCGCCTCAGTAATTACCGGTATTGGTGAAGGCTGCCAAATGTCTGGCTGTGCGTTAGTGGGCGGTGAAACGGCCGAAATGCCAGGCATGTACGAAGGGGAAGACTACGACCTGGCTGGTTTCTGTGTGGGCGTAGCCGAAAAAGAAGAGCTTATTGACGGCAGCAAGGTAAAAGCTGGCGATGTGATTGTAGGCATTCAATCATCAGGCCTGCACTCCAACGGCTACTCTTTAGCCCGTAAAATTCTGGAAGTGGCCGATGCCGACCTAAGCAGCGACCTGGACGGCCAATCCCTGGCAGATGCTCTGATGGCCCCTACCCGCATTTACGTTAAACCCATTCTAAAGATGCTTGAAACCGTTGATGCCCACTCCATTTGCCACATCACAGGCGGCGGCGTTTACGAAAACATTCCTCGTGTATTGCCCGAAGGCACTAAAGTGATTTTGGACGGTTCAGCCTGGCAGCGTCCTGCCATTTATGACTGGCTACAAGCCAAAGGCAATGTTGATTGGCACGAGATGCACCTTACCTTCAACTGCGGCCTGGGCATGATCGTGGTATTACCTGAAGACAAGGCACAAGAGGCTATCGACATCTTAAACGCCGAAGGCGAGACCGCCACCCTGGTAGGCCGCATCGAAACTGCCCAAGAAGGCGACGCATTGGTTATCGTTAAAGGCGTAGACGAGGAATAAACGGTGAGAGAAGAAAAAGCCGAACCGGCACGCATCGTCGTTTTAATCTCTGGCTCTGGCTCGAATATGCAAGCCATTGCCGAGGCCTGCCAAAAGCAGAACATGGACGCTGAAATCGTTGCCGTTATAAGCAATCGCCCAGGAGTACCCGGCCTGGAACGGGCCCAGCAATTTGATATCCCTAACGAAGTATTGGATCACACCAGTTTCGCCACCCGCGAAGAGTTTGACATCAACTTGATACGCGCCATAGACGAACACAGCCCGGACTTAGTGGTACTGGCTGGCTTCATGCGCATCCTCACCTCGGAATTCGTACGCCGCTACAAAGGCCGCCTGCTTAACATCCACCCTTCTCTGCTGCCCAAATACAAGGGGTTACACACCCATAAAAGGGCATTAGAGGCAGGCGACAAAGAGCACGGCGTGACTGTACACTTTGTCAGTGAGGATTTGGACGGCGGTCCTAATATCATCCAGGCTGTGGTACCCGTGCTGGACGATGACAGCGAAACCACCCTGCAAAGCCGGGTTCAGATCCAAGAGCACATCATTTACCCCATCGCGGTAAAATGGTTTACCGAGGGACGCCTAACCATGCTCAAAGGAGACGCTTATTTTGATAACCAAGCCCTCCCGGAAAGCGGCCTGCAATTAAACCACTGATCTAATCGAGCCTGGTCTTAATCCATTTGCTGGCACCTTGCCAGCAAATGGGCTTATACTGAAGATCAGCTTCAAGGATTAGGCCAGTTACTTTGTTTAAGTTAATCACTACCGCAATATTATTTTTCTGCACCGCCAGTTACAGCTTCAGTGACGCCCCGCTTGCCAATCCAGATACCAACAGCGAAAAAGCAGTAACAAGCAAGCCAAGCCTCACCCCATACAGTGCAAACTACGAAGTCACCTGGAAAGCCGGCTGGTTTCCCATCACCGTTAAAGCAACACGCACCTTAAAAGCGTCGGAAGAATTTGATTGGACACTGTCTTTTGAAGCCTATTCGTCCATAGCCGACCTTAGTGAAATCTCGCACTTTAATGTGGAAAATCAGGTCATCCTGCCACAAAAATATCGCTATAAAACCACAGGATTTTTAAGCAAGTCCCACCGCAGCCAAGAATTTAACTGGCCTGAAAAAAAGTTATGGTTACCGAGAAAAGATGTTTGGGCACAATATGAACTGCCTGAAAACCTACAGGACAATATGAGTTACCAGGAGCAAATTCGCCTAGAACTCATGGCAGGAAAAAAACAGTTTGAATACCCTATCGCCTACAAAAATCGACTCAAACACTATTACTTTGAAGTGGTGGGAGAAAGCCAGCTAAAAACCAAACAAGGAAAAATTACCGCCATTGAAGTGAAGCAGACTCATTTAAAAAATAAAAAAGAGTCTACTCATATATGGTACGCCAAAGATTATGATCACTTAATGGTCAAGCTGGTTAAAGTGAGATCCAACGGTGACAAAAATACCATATTACTAAAGGATGCCCAGCTTCAGGGGCGCAGTTTGTTAGGGTTTTAACCCTGCATTTATAGACTAATCATCCCCCATGCGTGATGAAATAGCCCCCTGCTGATTTTTATATTTCGCATCTTCTCTGGAGTGGTAGGGCCGCTTAGCCGGATTTGATAGGGTTTCAAAACTTAATGCACAAATGATCATCTCGGGCTTAAGGGCCAGCGGCATCTTACCCAGATTATAAAACTCCAGCACCACCTGACCTTTCCAGCCTGGATCGATACGCCCGGCCGTTACGTGCACCATCAAACCCAGACGAGCCAAACTGGAGCGACCGTCCAACCAACCCACCAAATCATCAGGAATTTCTACCGACTCCAAAGTACTGCCCAATACCAGTTCCCCTGGGTGAATAAAAAAAGCATCATCCCCTTCGATAACAATCTCTTTACCCATGACGCGGTCAATGTCTTTATTAAGCTGCTCGCGGGCGCCCGACAAATCCAAAAAAGGCACCGAGTTATTACTAAATACCCGAAAGCCTTTGGCCAGACGCAAATCCACACTAATACCAGAAATGGCATTCACTTCGGGTTGAGGTGTGAGCTTAATATGACCACTTTCCAGGGCCGCTTCGATATCACCATCACTTAAACGCATGCAAAGCCTATCAACTTGGATACAATTGGCGCAGATTCTACCGTTCTTTCAAAGCGAGTAACAGCGAACATATGCAAGCCTGGTTAAGCTTTTTATCCACCCTATCCCAATCAGCAGCCAATCTTGGTCATCGCCAGGTGATTTTGTTGTCTGGTCCACTGGACTGGAGCTGGCCACTACTCAAACCCTGGCTTGCCCAGCACAAAAACAATGCAATCATTAGCCAGAACATTCCAGCAGGCATAGATGGCAAACAACTGCCGGCGAATAAACCCGGCAACTTGTTGGGTTATGAATCTGACAACGTAGTATTTAATTGCCATGAGGGACTATACCCGGACGCACTTACCGCCATTTCAGGCACACTCATTTGCGGCGGAGTACTTTTTATACTGTGTCCGGACACTCAATTGTGGCCGAACCACACAGATGACTTTGCCATGAACCGCGCCCCTCACGCGCCAGGTGCAATGCCCACCCCCAACAACTACCACATGGTTCGACGCCTGCTACAAAAGTCAAAATTGCATAAAATACACGTAATAAAACAAGGGGATGAGCTACCCAGCCTACCCGCCACACCATTAGCCGTATGGCAGGCACCCTCGAACCTTACTCGCGACCAAAAGCAGGTATTTCAGGGCATTTACAATACCTTTAGCCTAAAAAAATACATCCACGTCATCACTGCGGACCGCGGCAGAGGCAAATCCCACCTGCTTGGTAAACTTCTTGATAACTTAATTAACTCAGGTATAGATAACGGTATAAAGTGTTATCTAACCGCACCTAACAAAACCGCCTGCCTGGCGGTATACAAGGCCCTGGAACATTCAAAGCCCTGGGTGACAGAGCACATAACCTTTATCCCTCCAGAGAAGGTACTTAGTACCGTCACCCAACACGATATATTATTGGTAGATGAAGCCGCCAGCCTGCCAATTGACCTACTGGTCCAATACAGTACTCATCTCAACAAACTCATATTGGCCACCACCACCCATGGCTACGAGGGCACCGGTAAGGGGTTTCAGATACGATTTTTTAGTCACCTAAAGAACCTGGACTCCAGCAAAGGCATCCACCGCCACACACTAACCAGCCCAGTACGCTACTCAGATACAGACCCACTTGAGCACTGGCTGTTCGATGCCTTTTGCCTTAAAAGTGAACCGAAAGGCCTAAACCTTAACCACCTACAAGTGGTTAACCCTTTTGTGAAGGTATTCGACCAGCAGCAACTGGCCACAGACAATCCATTTCTGGAAGAAGTGTTTGGTTTATTGATTCAAGCTCATTATCAAACACGGCCCAGTGATCTTAGAGATATATTGGACGCACCTGGTTTTAGGTTATTTGCAGTATTGAATGGCAATGACCGGCAACCTACCCTATTGGCCGCCTGCCTAATTGGTGACGAGGGGCCTGTTCACAACCTCCCTACAGATAACCATGAGACAAACCCATCATTACACCAGGATATTTTTAACGGACTACGCCGCCCCAAAGGACATTTAATCCCTCAAGTTTTGGCCCATCACATGGGGCTAGTGCAAGCACTTAAACTAAAAGGCGCGCGCATAATACGCATCGCCACCCTTCCTAATTTACAGCAGCAAAATCTGGGCAGCCTACTACTAACATATGTTAGCCGGCACCTTAAAAATAATCACTACGATTACCTGGGTTCCAGTTATGCAGATACAAAAGATGTACGGAGTTTTTGGCTAAAAAATAATTTTAAGCGGGTTCGCATTGGTAACAAAAAAGACGCCGCCAGCGGAACGTATTCTGCGTTAACCATGAAAGGGTTAAGCCCACAGGGAATCGAACTTGAACAAACGGCCGAGGCTATTTTTTTAAGATCCACAAATCAAATAGAAAGTAGGGCCCAGCTTACAGATATTGAAAATCAACTGTTAAACGCATTCTTAACACAAAGGGGCAGTTACGAGCATGCCAAGCAGCTACTGAGTCGCTTTAAGCACTGGGACATGGACTTTCCCAAGAAAGCCAGTAAGGAATTTAAACGTCAGGTTTCGAACTGGCTACATCGGAACAGCCTGTAAAAGTGCTGCGCCGCTTAATCTACAGACGGCGCCACTCTTTATTCAGGTTACTTAATCATCACTAATTTGTATTTCAGGAACCTGCTGCACAGCTAAAACACTTAGCTTTGCCGCCATGGCGCGGGCTGTATTTAAATACATCTGCGCCACCTCACTCTCATGGTCGGCGGCCACCACTGGCAATCCGGAATCGCTTTGCTCTCGGATGTATTTTGACAGAGGTAAAGATCCCAGCAGTTCAGTGTTAAATTCTTCGACAATTTTTTCCGCACCGCCCTCGCCAAAAATGTGCTCCACGTGGCCGCAGTTTCCACAAATATGAATCGACATATTTTCGATGATACCCAACACAGGAATATTAACCTTGTTAAACATCTCGATGCCTTTTTTGGCATCCAGCAAGGCAATGTCTTGCGGCGTCGTGACCACCACGGAAGCCGATACCGGAATTTTCTGTGACAAAGTAAGCTGGATATCCCCTGTGCCCGGAGGCATATCAATAATCAGGTAATCCAGCTCATTCCACACGGTTTGAGTAATAAGCTGTTGCAGTGCCCCACTCACCATGGGGCCGCGCCATACCATGGGCGTATTTTCGGTAACCAAATAGGCCATTGACATGGTCTGTAGCCCCAATGACTCCACCGGCTTAAAGAATTTTTCTTGTATGGTTTCTGGTCGAGTGTCAGTCGACACACCCAGTAACATCCCCAAGGAAGGACCATATATATCAGCATCCAACACCCCCACACGGGCGCCGTCTTTGGCCAGGGCCAGGGCCAGGTTCACAGCCGTAGTGGATTTACCCACGCCACCCTTACCCGAGGCCACCGCCACAATATTTTTAACACCCTTAATGCTCTGTAGATTTTCATGAGCCTTGTGCGACTCCACTTTCCAGCCCACGCTGACTTCGGCATGCTCAATACCTGGCACATTCTCGATGGCAACTTTTAACATCTGCGCGATGCCATCTTTTAGATACTCACTGGGGTACTTAAGCAGTACATCTAACACCACCTGGTCGGCTTGAACTTCAAGACGGTCAATGGCACCGGCCGAGATCAAATCTGTACCCAGGTAAGGATCTTGATAACCCTTAATGGCTTCCTGTACTGCTGCTAATATTGCCTGCGGCATAATCAACCCTTTCAATAAACCTACTAATTTGGTCGGACTTTATCATTTTAGCCTAATCTTGGGCATCCTTAATGCGCTCTCTGGCAAACATTGCTACATGCATTTGGCAATTCCTGCTATATTAACGCCCATCAAAATGTGGGAAAACCCAGGTTCTCCAACACATCTAAACCCTATTACCCAAGAGTCATCCATGCGTCGCATCCTTGTAACCAGCGCCCTCCCTTATGCTAACGGCCCTATCCACTTAGGCCACATGCTTGAATACATCCAGACCGATATCTGGGTACGTTTTCAGCAGTCCCGTGGCAATCAGTGCACTTATGTGTGTGCTGATGACGCCCATGGCACCGCCATCATGTTACGCGCACAAAAAGACGGCATCACCGCCGAGGAGCAAATTGCCCGCGTACAAGCCGATCACGAAAAAGATTTTGGCGAGTTTTTGATCAAGTTCGACAATTTTAGCTCCACCCACAGCGAAGAAAACCGAGAACTGTCCGCCGGCATTTATAACAAACTAAAAGAGAACGGCCACATCAACGTACGTGGCATCAAACAATTGTTTGACCCTGAAAAAGAAATGTTTCTGGCCGACCGTTACGTGAAAGGCGATTGCCCCAAGTGTAAAACCCCGGATCAATACGGCGACAACTGTGAAAACTGTGGTGCTACTTACAATGCCAGTGAACTGATTAATCCGGTTTCTGTTATGTCTGGCGCCACCCCCATCGAAAAAGAGAGTGAACATTACTTTTTTAAGCTGCCTGAATTCCAGAAATTTTTACAAGACTGGACCCGATCCGGCACCTTGCAAAAAGAGGTAGCCAACAAACTGGCCGAGTGGGTAGACAACGACCTTAAAGAGTGGGATATCAGCCGCGATGCCCCTTATTTTGGTTTTGAAATTCCGGATGCGCCGGGCAAATATTTTTATGTGTGGCTGGATGCCCCTATCGGTTACATGGCTAGTTTTAAACAATTATGCGATCGCACCGACGGACTGGAATTTGACGATTACTGGCAAGCCGGATCCGATGCTGAGGTTTACCACTTCATTGGTAAAGACATCATCAACTTCCACGCCTTGTTCTGGCCCGCCATGTTACACAGTGCCGGTTACCGCACCCCTACCGCCGTGTGGGCCCATGGTTATGTGACGGTAAACGGCGCCAAGATGTCCAAATCCCGCGGCACCTTCATCAAGGCCCGTACCTATCTGGATCATTTTCAGCCTGAATACCTGCGTTATTATTACGCCGCCAAATTAAACAATCGTATTGATGACTTTGACTTAAATCTTGAAGATTTCGCGCAAAGAGTGAACTCCGACCTGGTGGGCAAGGTTATTAACATCGCCAGCCGCTGTGCCGGTTTTGTTAAGAAAGCGGGCGGCACATTGGCCGCCGAATTACCTGATCAAAATCTTTTGGATGACGCCATCAACAAGGGCGATGTGATTGCTCAATATTACGAAGATCGTGAATATGGTAAGGCCATACGTGAAATCATCGCCCTAGCCGACGCCGCCAACGAATACATCCACGAAAAAGAGCCCTGGGCACTGGCCAAACAAGAAGGCAAAGAAGCCGAAGTATTAGCCATTTGCTCCTTGGGCATCAACCTGTTCCGCCAGCTCATGACCTATTTGGCCCCAGTGTTGCCAGCCATGACAGACAACGTCACTGCGTTTTTGAATATCCCAGATCTTAACTGGGACAGCCGCACAACTGTATTACTCAACCATGACATCAACAAGTTTAAGGCCCTGATGAATCGTGTAGAGAAAGACAAACTGGATGCCATGGTAGAAAAAGAAAAAGCCGACGCCGAGGCTGATTCCGCTAGTCTAGCAGCACCTACCGGAGCCGCCTCCTTAAGCGAGCCCATCGCCGATGAAATTGAATTTGACGATTTTGCCAAGGTGGATTTACGCATCGCCAAAATTGTCGATGCTCAGCATGTAAAGGGCGCGGGTAAATTACTGCAACTTACCCTGGACGTGGGCGAAGGCAAGACACGTAACGTGTTGTCCGGTATTAAAGCCGCTTATTCTCCTGAAGACCTAATAGGCAAACACACCGTTATGGTGGCCAATCTTAAACCTCGCAAGATGAAATTTGGTATTTCAGAAGGCATGGTATTGGCCGCCGGCCCAGGTGGTGATGAGCTGTGGCTGTTAGAGCCCCATGAAGGTGCCAAGCCTGGCATGCGAGTCATGTAAGGCATCACAGCAACTATTAACGCCTGCGACCCGCAGGCGTTAATGCCCTTCCCCGCAAGAACATCGCAAGCCTCTTCCGACAAAACACACTGATAAGACCTACATAATTCCAGTAAACCAACATGCTTAAGCACTGCTTTACACTGATACTGTGCGGCGCCCCATCAGTTACCCCTGCCAGACACTCGCTACCTTCTCGGACACCACTGCCATGCAGTTAAAAATCCACCTTAATAACAGGAGCTAAAAGCCACAAGACTTTAAAACACATTAAATCGATTAAAAACCCAGCTACAATTGATGCTTTGGATTAACTATATAGGTAAAACGACTCAAAACCCCAGTTTGGTAACTTGTACGTATGATCTGCATCTAGGATAATATGTCGCCGAATTTTTCTTTACTGTCAGGCAGTTAGCGCCTGCTTAACTCTTCTCAAACCAGTTAAGCGGCTTACACCCTAGGCGTAAATTAGCCTAGTAGATTACGTTTTAGCTCTATCATTTTCCGACCTAGTTAAGGGCAGCACATGGTTGATTACATCCTCATACTGGTTTCCACCATACTGGTTAACAACTTTGTATTGGTACAATTTTTAGGCCTATGCCCATTCATGGGAGTTTCTAATAAACTGGAAACCGCCATCGGTATGTCGGCTGCCACCACCTTTGTATTGACCCTGGCATCTCTAAGTTCTTACCTGGTATACGAATACCTGTTAGTGCCATTGGAAATCACCTACTTAAAAACCATTGCCTTTATCATGGTCATCGCCGTGGTGGTGGGTTTTACCGAAATGGCCATTCGCAAGACCAGCCCGCTTTTATACCGGGTACTGGGCATCTTTTTGCCATTAATCACCACGAACTGTGCGGTATTAGGGGTGGCCTTGCTAAACATTAAACGTCAAAACGACTTTTTTGAATCCATTCTCTATGGTTTTGGTGCCGCGGTGGGTTTCTCTTTGGTGTTGATTTTATTCTCCGCACTGCGTGAACGTATCTCAGTGAGCGATGTGCCCAAAGTATTCCAGGGCAGCGCCATCGCCATGATTACCGCTGGCCTCATGTCTTTGGCCTTCATGGGCTTCACCGGATTGGTTTCCATTTAAGGAGGTAAAACATGTCATTAATTCTTATCTCCATCTTTGCCCTAGTAGCATTGGCCATCCTGTTTGGCGCCATCCTGGGTTTTGCTGCCGTTCGCTTTAAGGTAGAAGGTAATCCCATCGTGGATCAGCTGGATGCCCTTTTGCCCCAAACCCAATGTGGCCAGTGCAGTTACCCTGGCTGCCGCCCATATGCCCAAGCCATTAGCGAGGGCAACGAAAAAATAAACAAATGTCCGCCAGGGGGCGAAAGCACTATCGCCGCCATCGCCGATTTATTGGGAGTGGATCCAGAGCCGCTGGATGCCGAACACGGCGAGGAAAAAGACGTTACGTTAGTGGCAGTCATCCGCGAAGATGAATGCATCGGCTGCACAAAGTGTATCCAGGCCTGCCCGGTGGATGCCATTCTGGGTGCTGCCAAACAGATGCATACCGTTATCAGCGACGAGTGCACCGGCTGCGACCTGTGTGTAGAGCCCTGCCCGGTGGATTGCATCGACATGATCCCGGTAGGCACTACTATGCAAAGCTGGCACTGGCCAAAACCTGCCGCCGCGCAAATGATTGCTACCGACAAGGTGCAAACCATATGAACCAAACGTCCCTTTTTAGTATGAAATTTGAAGTGTGTAGAGAGAAATAACAATGAATATGCATCACTTTAAGTTATACGATTTTGACGGCGGCATTCACCCGGAACAAAACAAATCACAAAGCACACAACTGCCCATCACTACGGCTAAAATTCCGCAAAGACTGATATTACCGATTGCACAACATATTGGCGCACCCGGTAACCCAGCAGTTAAGCCAGGTGACAAGGTACTTAAAGGGCAAATCATTGCCAAGGGCGAGGACTTTGTCAGCTGTAACTTGCACGCGCCCACTTCGGGTATAGTGGGTGTCATTGAGGATAGAGAGGTTCCCCACCAGTCAGGCATGAGCGCCACTTGCATCGAAATCATCACAGATGGCAAAGATACCTGGATTGATCATCAAGGCCTGGACAATTACCTCGAAAGTGACGCCGCCAGTTTGATCGACTGCATTGCACAGGCAGGTATTTCTGGCATGGGGGGGGCAGGATTCCCTACCCATGTTAAGGCCTCCATTCCAGCCAGTAAGATTAATACTCTCATCATTAACGCTGCCGAGTGTGAACCCTACATCACCAGCGACGACTTGCTCATGCGTGAATACGCCATGGACATCATTAAGGGCATAGAAATTCTGCAGCGTATCCTGCTACCCGAGCAATGTTACATTGGCATAGAAGACAACAAACCCCAGGCCATTGAGGCATTACAAATTGCCCTGAAAGAAAACCTGGACGACACCCACAATATTCACGTGGTAGTCATCCCCACTAAATACCCGTCCGGTGGTGAAAAGCAGCTCATTCAAATACTCACCGGTAAGGAAGTGCCCGTAGCTGGCATTCCTGCTGACATTGGCATCGTTTGCCAAAATGTAGGCACCGTTCACGCCATCTATCAGGCGGTGGCATTGGGCATACCGCTCATCAGCCGTATCACCACCATCACCGGCGACGCCGTATCCAGCCCGCAAAATTACCAGGTGTTACTAGGCACCCCGGTAACCGACGTACTGTCTCAAGCCAATGCCCAACCAAATAAAGTTAAACGTCTTATCATGGGCGGCCCCATGATGGGGTTCACCATTGCCAGCGCTGACACCCCCATAACCAAGACCAGCAACTGCATCATCGCCGCCAGTGACCAAGAGTTACCGGACCCGGCCATGGAGCAGGCCTGCATTCGATGTGGCATGTGCACCCAAGCCTGCCCCGCACAATTGCTACCGCAACAACTTTACTGGTTTGCCAAGAGCAGCAACCTGGAACAGGCGCAAGCCCACAATATCAGCGACTGCATCGAATGCGGCGCCTGCTCTTATGTATGCCCCAGCAACATTCCACTGGTACAGTATTACCGATTTGCCAAAGGTGAGATCAAACAAGCCAAGAGTGATAAAAAGAGTAGCGAGCAAGCCAAATTGCGCTTCGATATTCGTAATGCTCGACTTGATCGTGAAACGGCCGAAAAAGACGCCAAACGTAAGGCACGAGCCGAAGCCGCGGCCAAGAAGCAAGCCGCCAAGAAAGCTGCCCCGCCAGCAACACCCGCTAGCGGTGATGCTACAGCTGAACCCTCTGTTGATACTGAGGTGCTCAAACAAAAGGTATTGGCCGCTCAAACTCGCGTGGATAAAGCCCGAGAGCGCCTGGCCATGGCACAAGAGCAAAATCTGGAAACCGCAGACGCACTGGAGCTTGGCCTTAATAAACAAATAGACAAACTCACTGCTGCCCAAAAAAGCCTAGAGGAAGCCAAGTCATGAACCTGCTCAATATTAGCTCCCCTCACGCCACGCGCTCGGGCAACACTGGCAATGTGATGCTTACCGTATTACTGGCGCTCATTCCAGGCATCATCACCCTGAGCTATTTTTTTGGCCCAGGCCACCTGATTCAAATCTGCATAGCAAGCGCCACCGCCATTGGCTGCGAAGCGCTAGTTTTGCACCTTCGTAAAAAGCCCATTGGTTTTTACCTTAAGGATTACAGCGCATTATTAACCGCCGTTTTACTGGCTATATCGCTCCCCCCTTATGCACCCTACTGGGTCACTATGGTGGCCACGCTATTTGCCATCGTCATTGCCAAACACCTGTATGGCGGCCTGGGTCAAAACCCGTTTAATCCAGCCATGGTGGGATTTGCTCTGGTACTGGTGAGTTTTCCGGTGGAAATGACCACTTCATGGAGCGCTCCTAGCGCGCTTTTAGAAAATGGCATAGGTGTCGCGCAGGCTCTTGAGATCATTTTTTCATCCCGTGAAACCATAGATGCCATCACTATGGCCACTCCGTTGGATCTTTATAAGAACCAGGTGGAAATTGCCACCGCCAGTGAGATTTATCAAAACCCACTATTTAACGGCCCCAACCAAGAGGCCAGCATTGCCCTGGGCTGGCAGTGGGTAAACGTGGCATTTTTATTGGGTGGCGCGTTTTTATTATGGAAAAAAATATTCACCTGGCACGTGCCTGTGAGCCTACTGTTATCGTTATCACTTTTAAGTATTTTCATCGGCTGGGACAGCGACAGCTATGTGCCCATTAGCCTGCACTTGTTTGCCGGCGCTACTATGCTGGGTGCATTTTTCATCGCTACCGACCCGGTAACCGCCTCTACCACCCCATTGGGCAAGCTGATTTATGGCGCAGGTATCGGCGTGTTAATTTATATCATTCGTACCTGGGGCAGCTATCCCGACGCGGTAGCATTTGCGGTTTTATTAATGAATTTTGCCGCCCCCCTCATCGATCAATATTCACAACCTCGCACCTATGGCCATAAAAAAGCCGTTCGTGGGTTAGCTAAAAAAGACTAGGTGACGGTTATGACAGAGCAAACAACCCTTTCTCAATCTATCGTAAAAAATGCCACGGGCCTGGCGTTATTTGCCATGGTCACCGCCGGTATCATTGCCTTGGTTCAATATAATACCAAACAGCAAATCGCCGACAATATTGCCCAGGCACAGGCCCGCGCATTATACGAGATCACACCCGAGCATACCCTGGACAATGATCTACTGGCCGACAAACTGGACCTCACATCCAACGCCTTACGCTCCACCATGAACATAAATGCTTTGGGCAAACTTGCTGACGGCTCTAGCGCCCATTTCGCCAAAAAAGACGGCGTGGTTCACACCGTTATTTTTCCAGTGATTAGCCCTAACGGCTACACCACAGATATTCATATGCTAGTGGGGGTAAAACTGGACGGCACACTGGCCGGCGTGCGCGTGGTAGACCACAAAGAAACCCCTGGATTGGGCGACAAGGTTGAAGTAAAAAAATCAAACTGGATTAACGATTTTGCCGGCAAATCTTTACACAACCCGGACAAAGATAACTGGAAAGTTCAAAAAGACGGCGGCC
Source organism: Bermanella sp. 47_1433_sub80_T6 (assembly GCA_002162985.1). Taxonomy (GTDB): domain Bacteria; phylum Pseudomonadota; class Gammaproteobacteria; order Pseudomonadales; family Oceanobacteraceae; genus Bermanella. The sequence continues at coordinate 17,382 of MAAD01000139.1, forward strand.
AGTTTGACCAGTTCACGGGAGCCACTATCACCCCTAGAGCCGTGGTGGGCGCCGTCTACCAAACCCTCGAATTTTTTGATAAAAACCAACATTTACTGCTGAAAGAATTTGCCCAGCAAGGCACTCTTTCTTCAATGGAGAGCCATTAATGAGCACCCCAACGGCAAGTAAAACATTAAGCACCATCAGTAAAGATGGTTTATGGGATAACAACCCAGCCCTGGTTCAACTTTTGGGGTTATGCCCCCTGCTAGCGGTAACCGGTACTGTCGTGAACGCCATGGGCTTGGCGCTGGCCACCATGATTGTACTGGTGGGCTCAAACATGGCCGTTTCCATGGTACGTAACTTTGTGCCCGACGCTGTACGTTTACCAGCATTTGTAATGATCATTGCCTCTTACGTGACCTGCACAGAATTACTCATGCAGGCTTACACCTATGAGCTGTACACAGTATTGGGGATCTTTATTCCCTTGATCGTAACCAACTGCGTAATCCTGGGGCGTGCCGAAGCCTTTGCCGCTAAAAACCCAATCATTCCTTCCGCTGTGGACGGATTGATGATGTCTTTGGGCTTTGCCGTGGTGCTGATATTATTGGGTGCCCTACGTGAAATAATTGGGCAAGGTACTTTGTTTTCTAATATGGAACTGTTGTTTGGTGAGCAGGCCATACACTGGAAAATAGAAATCATTAAAGATTACCCCAACTTTTTGTTTGCCATCTTGCCACCAGGTGCTTTTGTGGGTTTAGGATTATTAATCGCTGTTAAAAACGTCATCGACGACAAAATAAAAACTCGTAAGCAAGGCCAAACTCAAGACGTTGCCGCCGGCTCGAAACGAGTACGGGTCACTGGAAAAATAAGCTAACCAGATGAACAAAGATATTAGGTTTGAAATTTTTGCGCGCCTGCGTGAACAAAACCCTCACCCACAGACCGAGCTTAATTTTAGCACCCCGTTTGAATTGTTAGTGGCCGTCACCCTGTCGGCCCAGGCCACCGATGTGAGTGTCAACAAGGCTACCGACAAGTTATTTCCGGTGGCTAATACCCCTGAGCTGATACACAAACTGGGGGAAGATGGTTTAAAGACCTACATAAAAACCATTGGCCTGTTTAATAGTAAAGCCAAACACGTCATCAAAATGTGCAAGATGCTTATGGATCTTCACCAGAGCCAGGTTCCACAAACCCGAGAAGAACTGGAAGCCCTGCCCGGGGTAGGTCGCAAAACCGCCAACGTGGTGTTAAATACCGCATTTAAACAAGCGGTCATGGCGGTAGATACCCATATATTTAGAGTGGGCAATCGCACTCGTATCGCCCATGGGAAAGACGTACTGGAAGTTGAGAAGCGACTCATGCGCCTCACGCCAAGCGAATTTTTAATGGATGCCCATCACTGGTTAATCTTACACGGCCGCTATGTATGCATCGCCCGTAAACCCAAGTGTGGCAGCTGCATCATCGAAGACTTATGTGAATTTAAAAAGAAGGAACTGGACTAGTGCGAATTCTTCATACCATGTTGAGAGTGGGCCACCTGCAAAATTCAATCGAGTTTTATACGCAGGTTTTAGGCATGACGCTACTGCGCCAACGTGATAACGAACAGTATCGCTATACCCTGGCCTTCTTGGGTTACGGCCTTGAAAGCGAAGAGACCGTGATTGAACTGACCCATAATTGGGATATTGAGCAATATGAGCTAGGCACTGGTTATGGCCACATCGCCATTGGCTGCGATGACATTTACCGAACCTGCGAAATTATAGCCAAAGCCGGCGGCGTTATTAGCCGCCAACCAGGGCCGGTTAAAGGAGGCAATACCATCATTGCCTTCATAAAAGACCCTGACGGATACGCCATTGAGCTTATTCAGGGAAAATAACTGCCCCTGCATAACCAAAGATTAGCCGGGAACGGTCTGTTGCCGTTAATCTTGAGTGAAACACTCAGGCATTATTGTTTCCACCGACCCTATGGGCTAAAATACCGCACTTAATTTTTAGCGCCCCAATACAAAGAATTCATTTTTATGACCGATAAGCGCCTAACCGAAATGCCTGACGTGGCCTCCACACAGGCCCCACAAATTAACGGCACACTAGACTGGGTGGGCATGAATCGCATTGCCCTTCCTCTCACAGTACGCGACAGCGATCTGGGTGACAGCAAGGTGAACGCGTTTGTTCAGACCTATGTAAACCTGTTCAACCCGGATGTTAAAGGCATCCACATGTCACGCTTGTACCTGTTATTGACCGAGTTTTCAGACAACCAGGTATTAAGCGCCAGCAATCTGCGTGAATTTTTATCTCACATGCTGGATAGCCATCACGACATTAGCGATCAGGCCACTCTGAACTTTGAGTTTGACTATGTCATCAAGCGCAAAGCCCTTAAGAGTCAGTTTTCCGGCTGGAAAGATTACCCTGCTCAAATTAAAGCCACACTTAAAGACAACAAGGTATCTTTGGAATTAGGCATCGAAGTCACCTATTCCTCCACCTGCCCTTGCTCTGCCGCCCTGGCTCGCCAAATTATTCAGGAAGCCTTCCACGCAGACTTTAAAGATAAAGAGCAAGTTAGCCCAAGCGAAGTGGAAGCCTGGTTAAGAAGCGAAAAAGGCACACATGCCACGCCTCACAGCCAACGCAGCACAGCCATGGTTTGGGTAAAATTGAATGATAACTTGGATGACTTTCCTATCACGGACGTCATCGGCGTCATTGAAGATGCCCTGCAAACGCCCGTGCAAACTGCCGTTAAGCGTGAAGATGAGCAGGAGTTTGCCCGCCTAAATGGTCAGAACTTAATGTTCTGTGAAGACGCAGCACGCCGCGTTAAAAACGCGCTTAATAAACAAGAAGACATGTTCAAGGACTTTTGGCTGCGAATCGAGCACCTTGAAAGCCTGCACGCCCATGATGCGGTGGCCTTAGCCACCAAAGGCATTCGCGAAGGTTACGAGCCGTTATTGGCCCGTTAATAGGCTGCAGCGGGCTTATCACCCGCTAAAACCCTGCCTTACTGGGTAAATTCTTGACAAGGTTATACCCAAGGCAAACACCACAACCGCCCTATCTTGGCTTGCAAAAGCCAACTACAATGATAATTATCTGCAACCCTTTTAAATGAGTACCCCGGGTGAAACTGTTCGTTGAAAACTTAAGTAATGTAGACGTATCCTACCTCGACGCTAAACGTGGTCTTGTGGGTGAATCCTGGCTGGCTGGCCTAGTACTAACCGGCAATTTAGACAATCAGAGCATGATTTGTGACTTTGGCATCGTTAAACGCAACGCCAAAGCCTGGCTTGATGAACACATCGACCACAGGTTAGTGGTGCCCACCCAAATGCAAGGTTTACACATTAGCAAACATGCAAGCTTACTCACCATTAAATTCCCACATCCGCTAGGTGGCGAATTTGTATGCAGCGCACCAGAGCAAGCCTTTTGTCTGATCGATACCGACACCATCAATGAAACTACCGTGGCCACTTGGCTAGAGCAGAAGTTAAGCGACAGCATTCCCGGCGACATCGAAAAGCTTAATGTAAAACTGGACTGTGAATTAATGGGCGGCGCCTATTATCATTACAGCCACGGCCTAAAGAAACACGATGGCAATTGCCAACGCATCGCCCACGGCCACAGATCCAAAATTGAAATCTTTATCGACGGCGCTCGCCAACCCGAGCTGGAAAAAAACTGGGCAAAAAACTGGCAAGATATTTATGTGGGCACCTCGGAAGACCTTCATAATCAACCGACTATCGAAGGCATTGAGCACAACCATTATCGCTATGAAGCCCCACAGGGCCAGTTTAGCCTCACCCTTCCCAAGGCTGCCTGCTACGACATAAAAACCGATACCACCGTGGAGCAAATTGCCAACCACATCGCCACGGTTTTATTGGAATCAGGCCACAGCGTGACCGTTAAGGCTTTTGAGGGTGTAGGAAAGGGAGCCATGGCAACCTATGAGTGATGGCACTAAAAATCTCTACAAACAACTTGAGAAACAAACCAAAGGCAGCCAAATTTCATTGAACGATGCATTGGACCAACTGGTATTCAATGACGCCGGACTCATTCCCGCCATTGCCCAACAGCATGATAGTGGTGAAGTACTGATGATGGCCTGGATGAACCGCGCCGCCATCGAAGAAACACTGCATACCAAACAGGTTTGCTACTGGTCTCGCTCCCGCAACAATTACTGGCGCAAAGGTGAAAGCTCGGGTAACCAGCAAAAACTCATTAGCATGAGCACTGACTGCGATGGCGACACCCTGCTCTTAAAAGTGGACCAGCTAGGGGCCGCCTGCCACACCGGTCGTCGCGATTGTTTTTATAACGACATCAGCGAACAGGGATTGCAAATAAGTAGCGACCCCATTCAAGACCCCAGTAAACTTTATGGCAAACAGTAAACCGTGAGACGCCCTATCACCAAAGCACAAAAACGTGCCTTGTTAGAGCAAGAGATGCAAAGCTATCTTTCAAAAGGTGGCGAAGTTGAAGAGGTTGACCAGGGCATCAGCGGCCGTGAAAATCCCATGCAAGCGCTGCTGCCGGTTTTATTTAATGAAAAAACTTTAAAACGAACCGACGCTCGGGCCGAACTCAATAAAGTGGACGCCCGCAAACACCCTAAAAAACCTGCCCCCGTGGCGCGCGCCAAACCCAAAAAGAAAGTACCTGTGTACGATGATTTTGGCGAAATATTAAGGTGGGTGTGGGACGACGAATAACACTTTCAACACCCCTTCCTATTTATACGCATTCTCTCAGTACATTCGTCAATTTAACTTATGATATATTTTACTGCCCCGTCCCAATCAGTCAAAAATTCATTCAACCAGCCAATGATTTTTCCTATTCGACTTTACTAGCACCATAAACCCAAAAAGCCCAAGGCAAATGCCTTGGGCTTTTAGAAAACCATCACAAATCAGTGTTACTCATCGTAACCCAAAGCAGGTCGCAACCAACGTTCTGCTTTAGTCATATCCCAGCCCTTACGATCGGCGTAATCTTGCACCTGATCTTTGTTTATTTTACCCAGTGCAAAATAACGGGATTCTGGATGCGCAAAATACCAGCCACTAACAGATGATGCCGGATACATCGCATAACTTTCCGTTAACTGACAGCCAATAGCTTGCTCCGCATCCAACAGCTTAAATAACGTGGTTTTTTCACTGTGTTCCGGACAGGCAGGATAGCCAGGAGCAGGGCGAATACCCTGATACTTCTCAGAGATCAGCTCATCGTTACTTAGCTGTTCATCATTGACATAACCCCAATGAGTTTTTCGAACTTCTTCGTGCATCAATTCGGCAAACGCTTCGGCGAAGCGGTCGGCCAATGATTTCACCAAAATAGCGTTATAGTCGTCCAACTTCCCCTCATATTCCTTGGCAAGTTCTTCCGCCCCTTTACAGGTCACCACAAATCCGCCCATATAATCGTTCACCGCGCCGCCTTTTGGTGCCACAAAGTCGGCCAATGAACGGAAGGCACGACCTGCTGGACGCTGGGTTTGCTGTCGTAAATGATGCAAAGTCGCTAAAACTTCTGTACGGCTATCATCCATATATAGCTCGGTATCATCCCCGGCAACCGCAGCGGCTGGGTAAAAACCAATGGATGCATGACAACTCAATAACTTTTCATCGATGATCTTATCCAGCATAACTTTAGCATCACGGTACAAGGAAGAAGCCTCTTCCCCCACCACCTCATCAGTTAAGATACCCGGGAATTTGCCATGCAACTCCCAGGTAATAAAAAATGGCGTCCAGTCAATACGCTCCCGTATCTTAGCCAAGGGATAATCATTAATGGTTTTATTGCCAATAAAAGATGGCGTAACCGCAGTGTAGGACTCCCAATCCATAGGCGCGCCATTTTCACGAATAAAATCCACACTGGAGAAAGATTTCTTGCCTCGTTTACGTGCATTCTTTTCTCTGGCCTCCTGGTACTCTAACCGCAGGTCAGCTACAAATTTTTCCTTTTTAGCAGACAGCAGAGCGCTGGCCACGGGTACAGATTTAGACGCATCCAAAACATGTACGGTAATGCCCGAATATTTCTCTTCAATTTTAACCGCGGTGTGCACCTTGGAGGTAGTGGCGCCACCAATAAGCAGCGGCTGAGTCATACCACGCTGCTCCATCAACTCAGCAATGGTGACCATTTCATCCAGTGAAGGGGTGATCAAACCGGACAACCCTATAATATCCGCATTGTGTTTAACGGCCGCGTCCAGAATATCTTCTGCTGGCACCATCACTCCCAGGTCAATCACCTCGTAGTTATTACAAGAGAGCACCACGCCCACAATATTTTTACCGATATCGTGCACATCACCTTTCACCGTGGCCATAATAATTACGCCATTATTGCTACTAGTGTTACCCGTGCGGCGCTTTTCTTCTTCGATATAAGGCAGCAAATACGCCACGGCTTTCTTCATTACCCGCGCGCTTTTTACTACCTGAGGTAAAAACATCTTACCGGCACCAAAAAGGTCACCCACCACGTTCATGCCGATCATTAAATTGTTTTCAATGACTTCGATGGGCTTGCCTGCTCCCTGCCGTGCTTCTTCGGCGTCCTCTTCGATGAACTCTGTAATGCCTTTTACCAAGGCATGGGTAATACGATCCTGCAGCGGACCTTCACGCCATTTTAATTTATCACTTTCTTTTTGCTCTACCGACTGACCTTTTAATGACTCGGCAAAATCAACCAGACGCTCGGCCGCATCTTCACGGCGATTCAATACTACGTCTTCAACACACTCCAATAGATCTTTAGGAATGTCATCGTAGATGGTTAACATGCCTGCGTTTACGATCCCCATGTCCATACCAGCCTGGATGGCATAGTACAAAAATACAGAGTGCATGGCTTCACGCACAATGTCGTTACCACGGAACGAAAACGACATATTAGAGACACCGCCAGATACCTTGGCTCCGGGCAAATTCTCTTTTATCCATTTAGTGGCGGCAAAAAAGTCTACACAATAATTACTATGCTCTTCTATACCGGTGGCCACCGGAAAAATATTAGGATCAAAGACGATGTCTTGTGGAGCAAAGCCCACCTTATCCACCAACACATCGTAAGAACGTTGACAGATATCGATACGACGCTGATAAGTATCGGCCTGACCTTTCTCATCGAAGGCCATGACGACAGCCGCGGCACCATACATATTAATAGTACTAGCCTGGGCGATGAATTTTTCTTCACCCTCTTTCAACGAAATAGAGTTCACTATGGCCTTACCCTGCACACACTTAAGGCCCTCTTCGATGATTTCCCACTTGGAAGAATCGATCATGAAAGGCACACGTACGATATCGGGTTCGGCCGCTAACAAATTCAAATAACGCACCATGGCCGCCTTGCCATCTAACATGGCATCGTCCATGTTGATGTCAATAATTTGCGCACCGTCTTCCACCTGTACACGGGCAATATCTACTGCCGCTTCGTAATCTTCTTCCTGAATCAAACGGGAGAATTTACGAGAACCGGTAACGTTGGATCGCTCACCTACGTTCACAAAACCGGTCATTTCATTCACGATCAGTGGCTCAAGACCACTTAGAATCATGTCAGGGACTTTTTTAATACTCATTATTTTTCTCCCTGGAAAGTTTCCGGTAAGGACCGCGGTTTATACTCATCCGCCAACGCTTTTAATGCAGCGATGTGCTGCGGGGTAGTACCGCAGCAACCACCAATAATATTCACATGACCTTCCGATAAAAACGGGCGAACCTGTTCGGCCATTTCTTCAGCGGTTTGATCGTATTCTCCAAACTCATTGGGCAGTCCGGCATTGGGGTGAGCCGAAATCATGCAGGTGGCATTTTTATCCAGCAGCTTAACGTGGGGCAACATATCATCAGCACCCAGCGCACAGTTAAGACCAATGCTTAAAAGGTTGCCGTGCATCAATGACACCCAAAATGCTTCTGCGGTTTGGCCAGACAAGGTACGGCCACTGGCATCGGTTATGGTGCCGGATATCATCACAGGTGTATCCAGCTCACGCTCCTGCTTCATTTTTAAAACCGCGAATAATGCTGCCTTGGCATTCAAGGTATCAAATACAGTTTCGATCATGATGATGTCACTACCACCATCCATCAAAGCATTGGCCGCGTCATAATAGGCGGTTACCAACTGGTCGAAAGTCACCAGTCGCATACCGGGATCATTCACATCTGGTGACATGGAAGCTGTACGGTTGGTGGGACCCAAACAACCCACTACATATCTTGGCTGATCCGGGGTCTTGGCGGTCCATTTATCGGCACTGCGGCGCGCACATTGCGCCGATTCAAAATTGATCTTGTATACCGCACTTTCCAGGCTGTAATCGGCCTGAGCGATGGTGGTACCACTGAATGCATTGGTGCTGGCGAAATCGGCGCCTATGGCAAAATAGGAGTCATGAATTTCCTCGATAATTTCTGGTCGAGTGATAGACAATAGATCGTTATTGCCTTTTAACGGACTAGGGTGATCTTCAAAATGCCCTTTACGAAAATCCGCTTCTTCCAACGGATAGCCCTGAATGGAAGTACCCATTGCGCCATCAAGCACCATGATGCGCTTTGCCAGAGTATTGTTTAACTGGTCTACTACCGAACGACTCATTGTGGATTCCAGAGTACAAAAAAATGGCGCATATTATAGCAAAACAGGGCCCTCTCAGATAGTGAGCTAACTTCAATTGCGCAATGAATATGCTTCACGCAAATCGCTCTCGCTTTTATTTCCAACCTTTAAGCTATGCGCACTTGAATCTCGCAAAAAAGCCAATATCTTGGGTATATCTTTATATTTAAGAGCGATTCAATGCAACTCAATGATCTAATCCTAGTGTTTGTATTATTACTAATATTGTGGGCCTGGTGGCTGGACAGAGGCATCAAACAAAAAGCATTTTTATACGCCAAGAAGTACTGCGAAAACGCCGATGTACAACTACTGGACGACAACATTCAGCTGAATGGTGCCAGCTTAAAGAAAAATGAAATGGGAGAATGGTGTATATATCGACAGTTTAAATTTGAATTCACCTCTACCGGTGAACACAGATATTTAGGCACCATGGAGCTACTGGGCAGCAAGGTGAGCAATATTGAGTTGGCGGCTTTTCATATTTAGATTTATTCAAATAACGCCCAAGCAAACCCGTTGAGAATTACCGAAACCCACTCTAAATAGCACCCTCACCTGTAAAATCACAAACCCAAATGACAGGCACAAAAAAACCGCTACATGAGCGGTTTCTTTAGAATAAATGGCGGTGAGGGAGGGATTCGAACCCTCGATACCTTGCGGTATACACGCTTTCCAGGCGTGCTCCTTCGGCCACTCGGACACCTCACCTTAACACTTCTTGCAGAGCCATTTGCCTCAACAAGGCCGCGCATTCTACGCACCAAGCTAACAAATGCAAGTAAATAGTTGATTTATAAGCACTAAATCCAATCACTCACAAAAGGCTCTAATTCAACAGCGGGAGTTTTTGGGCTGTCCTGTGCCGTCCCTATATACAAGAAGGCCACAATGGAGCCGTCACTACTTACTTTAAACGACTCCCTAACCTCTTTGGCCCGCACCATATCACCCGTTCTCCAAATGGAGCTGTAACCCAAAGAGCTAATGGCTATCTGCATATTTTGCACGGCAGCACCCACCGCCAGCACCTGATCGTCCAATGGTATTTTGCTGTTTAGCTGCGGCTCACACACTGCCACTAACAACATAGGGGCACGTAGCGGCATATTTCGAGATTTATCCACTTTAGCCTGCGAGCAATCTCCGCGCGCTAAGACCGCTTGCGCAAACACCTCCCCCAATTTGTCACGAGCCGAACCCTGTACCATTAAAAAGCGCCAAGGCTTAAGACGACCATGATCTGGCCCCCGTAGCCCACAGCTTAAAATTTGTTTTAACTCTTCACTATTGGGCCCTGGCGCCATTAATTTCGAGCAAGACACCCTGGTTTGTAGAAGCTCAATTATTGAATTCAAATTTACACCCGATTCTAAATAACTCTTTTATTAATATTTGCCCTGCATCGTTCAGGATGCCTTGCACATACACGTCGCAGCGTATTAAATAGCGTGTTCAATTATGCCATCATTAATAATAAGAAAAACCGTAACAATTGATGAATACCGCCATTAAAGACCTCCAACCCACCACAATGTATGAATTTTATTCACGCAGTGTTGGTTTTATCGCCAGCGCCATTATGCTGGCTTTAGCTCACCAGCAAAATATCTGGAGCTTTCACTACACCGAACTGATTATAGTCGCCCTTGCCTATCCTCTTTTAGCGCTTTTCATCAGCAACAAAATTCCTGCCCGCTTGGAACACTTAAGGCGCCCGGTGCTGGTTTCCATCGATGCCTCTTTGGTGGGCATTCTAATGGCTTACATGGAATTTGCGGTCATTCCCTGCCTTTTATTTGCAATAATGATCAATACGTCAGCCATTATACTAGGTCGCTTCAATGTGTGGCTGGCCGGCTTTATGAGCATGGCATTGGGCGCCTATATAGGCACTTTGATTTTTGGCTTACACATCACCCCGCAAGCCCCGCTCATCATTGATATTTGCGTAGCCATTGGCGTAGCGATCTACCTGGCGGTAGCTGGTTATTTCTCGGGCAAGCAAACCACATTACTAGAAAAGCTGCATATTGATATTCAACAGCAAGAGCAAAAACACAAACACTTGGCCAATCAGGTATCTAAATACATCTCCCCGCAAATACTAGAATCAATACTTTCTGGTAAACAGGACGTGAGACTGCAAACCCAAAGAAAGAAATTGGTGGTGTTTTTCTCAGACATTAAGGGCTTCACCGCCCTATCAGAGCAGATTGAGTCTGAGGTTCTCACCGACCTGTTAAACAACTATCTGACGGAAATGACCAATATCGCCATCAAGTATGGCGGCACCATAGATAAATACATCGGCGACAGCATCATGGTATTTTTTGGAGACCCCAAGACTCAGGGCGCCAAGAAAGACACCCTGGCCTGTGTTGCCATGGCCATCGAAATGCGCAAACACATGAAAGTTTTACGCCAAAAGTGGCGTGCGCAAGGGGTTAAGAGCCCACTGGAGATTCGCATGGGCATCAATACCGGCTACTGCACGGTAGGTAACTTCGGCACCGAATCGCGCATGGATTACACTATCATTGGCAAGGAAGTGAATATGGCCAGCCGCCTGGAAAGCGCCGCCGATTCCAATGAAATTCTGCTCTCCTACGAGTCCTACGCGCTCATTCAAGACAAGATAATCTGCCGAGAAAAGGGCCGCATTAGCGCCAAAGGCTTTTCGCGTCCGGTTCCCGTCTACCAGGTGGTAGACTTCAGGCACAATCTGGCAGCCAAAACCACTTTTGTGGAACACGAACTGCCCGGCTTTTCCATGTACATGGACACCAATCGTATCAACAACTACGACCGGGAAAGAATTGCCAAGGCTCTGGAGCTCGCTGCCAGCAAGATAAAAGATCAGAACAAGATGCAGGGTTAAGTTTGCAGGTTCAGGTAAAGGCAGCGGGCAGCAAAAAGTTCATACTGGGCATAATGATTATTTTAGCCCTGTGGCTTGCCGCCCTGCTCATGTTTGCCAGCTGGTTCCAGGGGCGCTATATACAAGCATACACCCAGCAAACACCGCAATTTTTACAAGCCAGTTTCACCGACCATTGGTTTAGCCAGTTAAGCCCGTTACTGCCTGCCAAATCTGGCAGCTCGCGAGTGATACAATTCTGGCAACCAGACTGCTTATGCAATCGCTTTGCCCGCCGTCACGCCCTTAGCGCCATGAAGATTGCCAAAAAGTTAAACATAGAACACATTACCATCATCCCTCAAAGCGCCAAACACATGCAGGCATCTCTGCAGAGCCTCAACCCGGACACTCACATCATCACCCTGGCGCCACACAAGCTGGCTAACTGGCCCGCCAGCCCCACTTTACTCATTGAAGACCCGCTGGCCAGACTGGTCTATTTTGGACCACTGGGCTTTGGTGCTTTTTGCAGCCAGTCCAGTACCAGCATCATCGACACTCAGCTTAGAAAGCTTCAGGACAGCTCACCCAGGCCATTTTTCAATGTGATCGGCAAGGGCTGCTTTTGCCCCTGGAAATAACCTCCTTCACCAACATTCAACCCTGCCCGGCCCCGGAAATGAGCTAACCTTTAATTAGGTAAGTAAATCCCAGAGACTATACGGGCATCATGCAACAAGCGAACTACCAAAGTCTGGTGCGAATTGGCCGCAGCCTAATTAGCGAGCGCAACATTACTCGCCTGTGCGAGCTTATCCTGGACGAAGCCCAGCAGCTTACCGGGGCCGATGGTGGCACCCTTTACCTTGCTAACACTCAACCCGCCACCGCACTCAATTTTTCAATCGTACACAGCCACAGCCTTAACTTTCGTTTATTGTCAGAGCCGGGGAAATCGGTGTTTCCTGCCATCCCCTTATACTCTGAAGACGGCGAGATAAACCAGCATCACGTGGCGGCCTTTACCGCCCACGCCAAGACCCTTATCAATATTGAAGATGCCTACGACGATACCCAATTTGATTTTTCAGGGGCCAAACGTTTCGACAAGGAAAACAACTACCGCACAAAATCCATATTGGCGGTGCCGCTCCTTAACGATATGAACCAGTTAATTGGTTTATTACAGTTGATTAATGCCCTGGACGAGAAGACTGGCGAAATATGTAAATTTGATGAAAAAGTTGAGCCACTGGTCACGTCTTTGGCTTCATTTGCAGCGGTGGCCATCGAAAACCGCACCGTTAGTGACAGCCAAAAAGCGCTACTGGTTGAGCTTGCCTCCACCAGCGACACTCAGGAAATTATTGAACGCATCCTTCACGAAGCCAAGAGCCTGACCCATAGCGAGGGCGGCACCCTTTATTTGATGGATGCCGAGGATAAAAACAAGCCCGAGTTAAAATTCGAAATCATCAATAACGATATTCTGGACATCCACATGGGGGGCAAAACAGGCAACACCATCCCCTTCCCGGGCATTCCCCTGGTACAAGACGATGGCACGTTGAATGAGCACAATGTGGCCGCCTATAGCGCCAACAGCAAGGAAGTTGTGAATATTCCCGATGTGTATTTATCCAAAGATTTTGATTTTTCCGGGGCTCGCAAGTTTGATGAGCAAACCCAGTACCGCACCAAGAGTGTGTTAACGCTACCCCTGCTAAACCATCAACACGATGTCATTGGCGTGCTGCAGCTCATTAATTCCCGACACCCGGACACGGGCCATGTTATCCCCTTTTCCGAGCGTTACATCCCTTTGCTTAAGGGGCTGGCTCTGTATGCCGCCATTGCCTTAAACAATCAAATATTAGTGCAAGACCTTAAAAATTTGCTGGATGCCTTTATTCGGGCTATCGCCAAAGCCATCGATGCCAAGAGCCCACATACCAGTGGCCACTGCCAAAGAGTACCTGTGATCATGGAGATGATCGCCCAGGCCTGTTGCGAAGATGATGATGTATTTGAAGATTTTGGGTTGGATGATGACGGCTGGTACGAACTAAGGGTCAGCGCCTGGATGCATGACTGTGGCAAACTGGCCACTCCTGATACGGTGCTCAATAAGTCCACCAAATTACATAAAATGCTGGATGGCCTAACCACAGTGGAAGCACGATTCGCCACCCTAAAACAAACCAAGAAAGTCGAATATCTGGCCGCGGCAATGGCCCAACCGGAACAGCAAAAAGCACTATTGGAAGCTTATGACGGCTGCATCGCAGAGATTGACGACGATTTGAATTTTGTACGTACCAGCAACAAGGGCGGCGAATTCATGAAGGAAGAGTCTAAACTGCGCATAGAAAAAATAGCAAAACTGCAATGGATCGACGCCGACGGTGAACTGAAACCCATGCTGGACGAAAGCGACGTGTACAATCTGTGCATAGAACGGGGCACGTTAACCACCGAAGAGCGCCAGATCATCAACAACCACATGACGGTCACCATAGACATGCTGGAAGAACTGCCCTTCCCTAAGAACTTGCGGCAAGTACCCGAATACGCTGGAGGCCATCATGAGAAGATGAATGGCACGGGTTTTCCAAGAGGGCTAACCCGGGATCAGATGTCGATACCCGCCCGCATGATGTCCATTGCCGATATTTTCGAAGCGCTTACCGCCAAGGACAGGCCTTACAAGGACCCTATGAAAATCAGTTTGTCACTGACCATTATGAAACGCATGGTGGAAGACGAACACATAGACGGGGAGCTATTCCAATTATTTGTAAAAAGCAGAGTTTGGGAAAAATACGCAAAGCAGGTACTGTCGCCGGATCAGCTAGACGTGACCGACGTCACGCCTTACTTAATTACACCCATTGAACAATCCGCCGCCGGCAACGCCTAAATTCATTGGACGTGAGCAATCTCAATCCTTTAGCTTACCCCGCCGGCCAACCAATCAGCAGCAAGCGACGCCTGCATCATCAGCCGGTTTAAAAGGCATGAGCGTGCCACAATCTGGATAGATGCCGTAATGGGTATCCCAGCTACCATAAAATTCAAAGTGCCCCTTGAAGCGAGTTTGGTTCAACATACGATAGGTATTACCACACACCGAAAACACTTTGCCGGTCTCAATTTTATGATGACCATCCAGCGCAAAGAAATGGGGATGGTGCTCGATACTGCCCTTGTACATAACAGCCTGACCATAATCTTCGCAGGCACCTTCTAGCTCGGCTATTTTAAACAGGCGGTAGGTGGCACTGTAAAACGTCATGTGGCCAATCTTTTGTTCCAGTTTGGCATTTTCGATGGTCAATATTCTGTCTTTCACCAGTCTAGGATCGGTAAAACCGGCTGCTTGGCTGTATTCCAGAAAATCGCGCCAGTAAAGCGCGCCACTTAGACACTCGCCGTACAAGACCTCGTCTTTCACAAGTTCTTGTGGGATGCGTCGATCACAATAAACATCGGAGAAGTACATTTCACCGCCGGGCTTCAACAGACGATGGGCCTGCTTTAGGACAGATTGTTTGTCTTGTACCAGGTTGATGACACAATTAGACACAATCAGATCGAAAAAACCCTCTTCGAAAGGCAAGTCATCTAGCTTATCGATGTCCCCCTGAATAAACTGCACGTTGGATTTATCGAAACCAAATATTTTTGCATGGTAATCCTGATATTCACGAGCCACTGCCAATTGCTCAGACGTCATATCCAAACCCACGACCAAGCCTTCTTCACCCACCATACTGGATAAGGCATAAACATCACGGCCTGCTCCACAACCCAAATCTAGTATTTTCAAACCCTTTAATTGCTCGGGCAATACCAGGCCACAACCGTAATAACGCATGAGCACTTCATCATGCACTTTCGACAATATGGGCTTTAAAAACTCAGGCATGCCTTCATCGGTACAACAAGCATTGGTTTGCAAGTCATCTGAACTTTGTAATACCTGCCCGTAATAATCTTTTACCGATTCCAGCATGACAGCGACCCACTCTAATTAATTAAGATTAAATATTTTTACTACGACCACTGCATCCAAGATTAGTTCTGGGAGGAAGAGGTCTGTCCCGCCGGGGACTGGCCAGTTGGTTGATCTACAGGCCTGTTAAACTTTCTAAACATTAGCTTTATGCACTTTTTCAATGCCTTGCTTTCATCCCGCGTCATGCGGCTATCTGGGTTCACGTATAGTGAACGCTCAAAGGCTAGCCTTATGTCATGTAGTTCAACCTGTAAATGTGGGTTAACCGCCAAGGCCAGCTCACTCATTTGTGTCAGACTACTACCGGCTTGTAGCTGAATACCAAAATTTTGTAATTTCATCCGGTAAAAATATAGCAACTTTTGCTCATCGGATAATTTTTCCCGCCTGACGTCCAAAAACATAAATACGAACCCTATTCCCACCGCCGAAAATAGGCAGGCCAATACCAGCAGTATCAATTGGGTATCACTACGATCACCAAAAAACTGATTCATGAGCTGTTGCTGAGCGGCCCCTTTATAATTGAGCATCCAGTCATTCCAGTAATAATTGAGTGCATTAAACTGATTACGCATGGCCTTTAACCAGGGGGAGTTAGAAGAGAAACCCGCAAAATCACGCTTCACTGCCTCTTCCAGTCCTTGTTCTATGCGCTCCGGTGCCACCCAACCGGTGGGGTCAATTTTCAGCCAACCTCGACCCTGTAACCATATCTCCACCCAGGCATGTGCATTGTATTGATAAACAGAGTAATAATTGGCCACCGGGTTTTCTTCCACCCCCAAATAGCCCAGCACCACCCTGGCAGGTATGCCCACCGAACGCATTAGATACACTAGACTGCCGGCGTAATGGGCACAAAATCCTTTACGGGAATCAAATAGAAACTCATCTATGGTATTACTTGTTTCAAGTTCCCCTGGATTAAGCGTGTAGTAAAACTCTGTGCCATTAAAGTAGCGTTGCAATGCATAGGTAAAGTCTGAAATAGCAGGAAACCGGGTTTTAAGCGTTTGCGCAAATTCTCGACTGCGCGGGTTATCACCACTGGGAAGCTGCAAATAATAATTTAAGGCCAGCGCCGACAAACCATCCTGCTGCATGGCGCCGGACAAGTTTGAGGTAGCGAAATACTGCATTTGACCGTGTATGGCTTTTTTAGATATGAGACGAGCATCGTCGCTGACCCCTATCCCTGACGTTTCGGGGCTAGCCACTCCCAGTGAGAACAACCACTTCTGATCGTGGGGCTGCAATAAAATTTCGTATTTGATCAGTTCATCTTTAGCCCCGTTTTTAACAAGCTTTGCTGGCTGCCAATCTACAGGGGGCTGATACCTCTGACTCCAGGTTTCCCCATCAAAATAATCCAATACCAGAGCACGCCAATATTGATCTTTCATAGCGGGTACTTGTGAATCAAAGCGCACCCTGAATGCTAACTCATCACTTTTACCCAGCTCGGCAATTTGCCCGGGGGACATGCTATCTGACAGCCCTATCACCCCATCCTGGGTGGGTATATTGAGCACCCAAAGCGGACCCAGACGAGGCAATACAAAAAACAGAAAGGCGGCCAAGGGCAATGATTTTAAAAATAATGAGAGAGCCTGCCAATGTACGTCATTACTGGACTTTTCTTCATGATCTTTTTGCAATGATTGGTTAACACTGATCTGCGTGGTGAGCACCACCACCAGTACACACATCACCCACAGGTAATCCAGCGGCCCCTGTTCAAACAAAAAGTGCAAGCCAATTAACAAATAACATAGAAAAATCAACACATAACTGTCGGCCTGTTTTTCGACTTCCAGCGGTTTTAATGCAAAGCCCGCCACCAGTAAAGACACCATGCTTTCAATACTAAGTTCTCGGCCGTAGGTTAAATAAATACCGCTAAATCCTAATAGCACCAGTGCCCCTTTAATACTCCAGTGAGGACTGGCGACTCGGCCCAAGTGCACCCCAAGGCGCCACAACAAACTGCCCGCAGCCGCCAACAGAATCCATACTGGCAATCTATCCATGTGCATTTGCAAGGTAAGCAACAGGCTCGCGGTCAAATACAATAAGGCTCGACTATTTAGGGTAATGGTCTTCATGTTGCATTCACCATGGGTTTTGCCAGACCGTGCAATGCCAGCGCACGCAGGCAAGCCTGTTGATGTAAGTCGCCTCTACCGGCTGGGATTTTTAAGCCTGGCAAGGCCAGACCGTATTCTCGGTTTTCTTCATGAGAGCGCACCACCCACCCGCATATTACCTGAAGGCGCTGTTCGGTTTTGTACCCCGGCAAAGCATCCCAGTCCAGCCAATGCCCTTGCGCTTGAGGCTGTTCAAATTCTTTAGTCAGCAATTGATTGGTTTTAGCAAACTGGCGCCAAGCCACATGTTTTAACGAGTCGCCCGCTTGATACTTTCTAAAACCCCGAAAGTCATCCACACCACTGCTCACTGACTGCTGGGCAGACTCCTCGCCGGATTCAGTCTGCCCCACGTATTGATAAGGCAAAAAGAGTGGCCTTGGGTATATCACCCCTTCAAATTCGAGCCTTACCCAAGTCCAGCAGGAGAAGAGGCCCAGCGGGTAAACGCTGTACAAGGTTATTCGGGGCACAGATAGAAAACCTCTGGCACCGGTCTTAAAATTCAGCGTTACCTGGCGTTTGGATTTAATTGGGCTCAAGGACAGGCTATCGGTACGATCGAAGCCTAACTTTAATCCGTCTTTGGTTTTTCTGGAGCCATGTTCAATGACAAGGTGAAGCAAGGTGGTTTTGCCACTAAAAACCGCTTCGCCATGACCGGCTGAAATAATCAAACCAGCCATATTTTGGTAGGTCACCACAATACTGGTAATGAAAATACTTAACAGCAACACACTAAAACTAAATATGAGGTTATTCTGATAGTTCACCCCATTCACGAACATTAAGACCACTAACATCAAAAACAACAGACCCATTTTACTGGGAATGATATAGATGCGTTTCTGTGTAAGCTTAATGCTTTTTGAAGTGGGTGAGCGCCTGTCCATCCATGACAGATATTTTTTACTCATGGCACTTTTAATGCGTTGTTTGATACTCATTTTGGCTATGCCACTCACAACACACTGACTTGCTCGAGAATTTTTTGGCACACATCATCACTTTGATCCTGCATGGCATCCACCAGTCGGTGCTCTACTACGGCCAAAAATACCACCTGCACATCATCCGGTAAAACATGTTGGCGATCATGAAGCAAAGCCCAACTCTTGGCACTATTAAGTAAGGCAAGTGCTGCACGGGGGGACAAACCGTAACGTAATGACGAATGCTCTCTAGTGGCCGCCAGTAGGCGCTGAATGTAATCAAGCAAGGCATGGCTGGCTTGAACATTGTTAACCGCCAATTGAAACTGTTGTAATTCATGTAAGTTAATTAGCGCTGATAATTCACTGGCGTGGCGATTTTTTCCTTCCAGTAACTGGCGTTCGGCCACCGGTGCTGGATAACCTAACTCGATGCGCATTAAAAACCGATCCAACTGGGACTCGGGTAACGGAAAGGTGCCCGCCTGGGACAAGGGGTTTTGAGTGGCAATCACAAAAAATGGCGATGGCAATGGATAGGTCTGCCCATCGACACTTACTTGTCGTTCCTCCATGGCCTCCAGCAAGGCACTTTGTGTTTTAGGAGTGGCCCGATTAATTTCATCAGCCAACACCACCTGCGAAAAAACCGGCCCCTGGTGAAATACAAACTGTCCCGCGCCACCTTGCAGATCCTTCTGGTAAACACTACTGCCTAGAATATCGGCTGGCAACATGTCACTGGTAAATTGTATGCGCTGATATTGCAGCCCCAGTACATTGGCCAAGGCGTGAGACAATGTGGTTTTACCCATACCTGGCAAATCTTCAATCAACAGATGCCCTTGCGCCAGCAAACAACTTAACGCCAGCTTTATTTGGTGCTCTTTGCCTAAAATAACTTGATTCAAACTACTCAGAATCGAACTTAACTTTGCATCCATCTTGGTACCCATTGTTTAAATCTACGACAAAACATACAAATAAATTACCAGAAACCATTACTTAAACCAGTACGGTCTTTGCAACGCAATGTTTTAAAATCCACTGCCCAGCCTTAGCCTGCATGTTTCTAAGTGTTTATCCTGAACATAAAAAAAGGGTAAGCAGCACTTACCCTTCAAAATATTTTAAAAGACACTCAAAAAACTAAAGCTGACTTAATCCAAATGCTAAATCACGTTTGATATCTTCAATATCTTCAATACCACAGGCCACGCGAATTAAACCGGCAGTAATACCCGCTTTAAGCCGATCGTCTTGCGCCACGCGACCGTGAGTGGTGGTGGCAGGATGGGTGATCGTGGTCTTGGTATCCCCCAAGTTTGCGGTAATGGACAACATGCGAGTACTGTCTATCACTGACCAGGCACCAGCTTGCCCCCCTTTCACCTCAAAAGACAATACGCCGCCAAAACGGGTTTGCTGAACCTTGGCTAATTCATGTTGAGGATGCTCAGGCAATCCAGCATAACAAACCGCATTGACGTTAGGCTGCTCTTTCAACCATAACGCCAGCGCCATGGCATTTTCACTGTGTGCCTTCATGCGAATATTGAGAGTCTCGAGCCCTTTTAACATAACCCACGCATTAAACGGGCTCATGGTCGGACCAACAGAGCGCAATACACCCACCACATCTTCCATTAGGGCTTGTTTGCCTAATACCGCTCCGCCTAAGCAACGACCCTGACCATCAATATATTTAGTGGCGCTGTGAATTACCACATCCGCCCCCAGAGCCAAGGGTTGTTGTAGTGCGGGACTGCACAGGCAATTATCTACCACCAGTAACATGTCGCTCGACTTGCACAAGCTGGCAAGCGCCTTAATATCAGCCACTTCATTCATGGGATTGGATGGGGATTCCAGGAACAACATCTTGGTATTATCTTTGACAGCACTTTGCCATTGATCCAGATCAGTCAAGGAAACGTAATCCACTTCTATCCCTAACTTGCTCACGTATTTTTGGAACAACACGTTGGTCGAACCAAAAATACTGCGACTGGATACGATGTGGTCACCCGGATTTAACAGAGCCAGGATAGTACTAAAAATTGCTGCCATGCCCGAAGAGGTAGCCACGCATTGCTCAGCTCCCTCAAGTGCAGCCAGACGTTGCTCAAAATTTCGCACGGTGGGGTTGGTATAGCGAGTGTAAACATTACCCGGCTCATCCCCTGCAAAGATAGCGGCGGCCTCCTGGGCACTGCCAAACACATAGCTGGAAGTCAGAAACATGGCTTCGCCATGCTCATGTTCTGCAGTACGTTGCTGCCCGGCTCTCACGGCCAGCGTATCGAACGCCGCACCGTCTAGTTGTGCGTTGTAGCGTTTAGTATCAGCCACAGGGGTTTCCTTATTCAACCGCTTCGTCATTGTGCAAATCGATGATGCCACTTTCTTGATTCGCTTTCTTTTTCTTAGCTTCACTACGCCTTGATTGAAGATCATTTAAATAAGCGTCATCGATGTCGCCGGTAATGTATTGGTTATTAAACACCGAACAATCAAAATCATATTTAACATCTGCACCGTCACAGGTAGCCGATACTAAATCTTCAAGGTCTTGGTAAATGAGCCAATCCGCTTTAATCGCTTCCTGTATTTCTTCAACGGTACGATCATGAGCAATGAATTCTTCTTTGGCCGGCATGTCGATACCATAAACATTTGGGTAACGAACCGGTGGCGCTGCGCTGGCAAAATAAACTCGGTTGGCGCCCGCATCCCGTGCCATTTGCACAATTTGCTCGCACGTTGTACCGCGCACAATGGAGTCATCAACCAACAGTACATTTTTCCCGCGGAATTCAAGATCCAATGCATTGAGTTTTTGTCTTACCGATTTTTTACGTAATTGCTGACCTGGCATGATAAAGGTCCGACCAATAAATCGATTTTTTTCAAAGCCTTCACGGTATTTCACACCCAAGCGATTGGCCAGTTCCAGAGCCGAACTGCGACTGGTATCCGGAATAGGAATTACCACATCAATATCGTGATTGGGGCGTTCTTTTAGAATCTTTTCGGCCAACCTGGCCCCCATCTTCAAACGGGCTTTATAAACCGAGATTTTATCTATGATGGAGTCTGGACGGGCAAAATAAACGTGTTCAAAAATACAAGGCGTTAACTTTGGATTCTCGGCGCATTGCTGAGTATGCAGATTGCCATCCACATCAATAAATACGGCTTCGCCAGGTTCAATGTCTCGAATCAATTCATAACCCAAGGCATCCAGGGCAACACTTTCCGAGGCAATCATGTACTCAGGGCCTTGCTCGGTTTCACGCTTTCCAAACACGGCCGGACGAATGCCGTTAGGGTCACGAAAACCCACTACCCCGTATCCAGCTAACATGGCAATTACCGCATACCCACCCTTGATACGTTTGTGCACACGCTTTACGGTATCAAATACATCTTGCGCTTTTGGCACCAACTGCTTTTGTTCCTGCAACTCGTGAGCAAAAACATTAAGCAACACTTCGGAATCACTATTGGTGTTCACGTGACGCAAGTCTTCACGATAAACTTCTTCAACTAATTCGTGGGCGTTGGTGAGATTGCCGTTGTGAGCTAATACTATGCCGTAAGGGCTATTTACGTAGAAAGGCTGTGCTTCGGCCGAACTTGAACTGCCTGCCGTTGGGTAACGTACATGGCCAATGCCCATATTTCCCACCAGACGTTGCATGTGGCGCGAACGAAAAACGTCCTTCACCAAGCCATTGTCTTTACGCAAGTAAAAACGACCTTCATTACAAGTCACCATTCCGGCAGCGTCTTGTCCACGATGCTGCAACACAGTGAGTGCGTCATACAACCCTTGATTCACATTGCTCTTAGCAACTAAACCAACAATGCCACACATGGCGTTACCTCTTTAAAAACATTAATTAACTGGCTTGACCCAGAGTTAAAAGACTTTCAGTGGCGCCGGGCAAGATATTCTTGGACCAGCTAACCATGAGCTCGAAATGAGGAATTAAACTAGACTGCAGCCACCAGGGATCTTGACTAAATGCGGTCATCTGCAACCCGTAAATGGCGGCGGTGATCATGATAAGACCTCTGGTCACACCAAATACAATACCAAACATTCGATCGGTGCCCGCCAACCCCGTGGCCTTTACCAACTCGCCCACCAAATGATTGAGCATGGAGCCTATGATCAGTGTAGTGGCAAATAACAAACCAAACGCAGCGCCGTAGCGGGCAGACGGGGTTTGAATCCATTGAACCAACAATACGTCCAAATGGCCGCTGAATATGCGGGCGATTACAAAAGCTGCCAACCAACTGATGAGGGACAGCATTTCTTTGACAAATCCACGCTTAATACTGATAAGGGCAGAGATAATAACGACAGCCAGTATGACCCAATCAACGGTTAACATGACAACCCCTAAGCATTTTTTCGAAGCATTACAAATTTACAACCGCACCCAGTGAGCGCGCATTCTAACAAAGGGAAATGCCCGCGCAAACCCATCCGGCCCTTCATAAGGGCTGTTTTACAGAGATATATTTTTATAAATTATAAAAAACACAGTTCCATCTGATTTAGCGGGTTAAATAGCAGTTTCAGGCACCAATAACTGACCTAAAAGACAGCTTTTATGGTTTTAACACACAAACTGGAAAGGCTACTTACCCGTAAACACCGCCAGTTCCGGTTTGAGTTTAAACTCTTTTTTTATACGGTCCAATTTTCGTTGCAAGGCAGATTTTTGGGTACTTGGCCCCACCAATACTCGAGTATGTTTACCGTCTAATGTTTGTTTCTCATAGGCTTTATAGCCGGCATCTCGCAATTTGTCCCTTAAAGACAAGGCGTTTTTAATGTTGGCAAAACTGGCCACCTGTATTTGCCACACCACGGCTTGCCCGGATGCAAGTGTGACCGGCATTTCAAAGCCTTTTAAGGGCAGCTTTTGGCCGTCCACCACCATGTCTTTCATGACCACCAACTTGCCTTTAGATGCATCACTTGGCACCTTGGGCGACACAGGGATAGACAGTGACTTTGGTAAGGGCATCTCCATGGCTGGCACGTTCGTCTCCAGCGCAACACTCTTACTGAGGTGCTCAGCATTTCGGGTTCTGGAGGTAATATTGGGCAACACAATTAATGCCACCGTCACCAGAACCGCCGCCCCCACTAGTTTACGCTTTATACCTTCATCCATTGTTTTGCCCTTCGATCCAGTCCTGGGCTTTTGCCACCGTTATGAAGGAGCCCAATATAATTAATTCATCATTTTTATCCATGATGCCCTGTAACTCATTAAGAGCCTGCTCGATGGTAACATGGCCATTCACTTCACCTAGCTCTGCGCGTACTTTAGCCTGGAGTTTTTCAACGGCTTGCCCACGATAACCACTTATACCCGCCAAATGCCAAGCCTGAACAAAGGGCTTTAAATGAGCCACCACTCCCACCGGGTCTTTATCACCCAACATAGCCAACAAAGCATAGCGCTTGCCTTTAATAGGCTTTACAGCCAATCGATTGGCTAGCAATTGGGCTGCCTGCGGATTATGACCCACATCCAAAATGGCGTTAAAGGGCTTTTCTATTTGCTGCAAACGTCCGGGTAACTGGGCCAAACGAATACCCTCACAAATTTGTTCAAAACTCACACAGGGATTAACAAACTGCAGAGCCTGCAACACCGTGGCTGCATTTTCAATAGGCAAACTGGGCAAGGGTAAATCATGGTAACCAACCGCCTCGCCGGTTGCTGTTTTGCCCTGCCAACGCCAACCATCCGGCTGCTCCTCATAATCAAATGCCCGACCTTTTACATATAAAGGGGCTTGGATTTGCTTGGCATGATCCGTTAACGTGGCTTGCGGTTCGCGCTGCCCACAGATAGCGGGAAGTTTACTGCGAAAAATCCCAGCCTTCTCAAAAGCGATGCTGGATAAATCGTCCCCTAACCAATCCTGATGATCCAGACCAATGCTGGTGACCACAGAAATATTCGCGGATACTATATTCACGGCATCCAGCCGCCCGCCCAAACCCACTTCCAATACGGCTGCATCTACCTTGTGTTTTTTAAATAAATACAATGACGACAAGGTGCCCACTTCAAAATAGGTTAATAAAATATCCCCTCGTGCGCGATCGATGGCCATGAAACTCTCTATAAGTTCGGCATCGGAGACCGGAGACCCATTTATTTTTACCCGCTCATTATAATGATGAAGATGAGGACTCATGTAGCTGCCCACCTTCATGGAAGCTTGCTGCAAGATACTGGAACACAAAGTAACACTTGAGCCCTTACCATTGGTGCCTGCCACCATAATGACTAATTTGGCAGGTTTAAGAAGCTCCATGGAAGCTGCCACCTGCTGTACACGGGCTAGCCCTAGATCTATCTCACTGGGGTGTAAAGATTCTAAATATTCCAGCCACTGAGCCAGTGTTTTATTTGTTGACATGTTTTTTATAAAATATTAAGACAGGAAATAATCGGCACCATGCTTAAACATGGTGCCGACACATTTTTACTAAACAGCAGCGTCCATGGCTTCACGCATTTGCAGCATGATTTGTGACAACTCTTTTTTAATGAGAGCATCATCATTAACATTGCGTGCAACACAATTCACCAAAGCACTGCCCACGATTACGGCATCGGCAATTTTTGCCACGGCTGCCGCTGTGGCACCATCTTTAATGCCAAACCCCACCGCCAGCGGTAAGTCTGTTTTAGAGCGAATACGATCCAGGTTCGCCTTTACGTCTTCAACGTCCAGGGCCGCTGAACCAGTCACGCCTTTCACTGACACATAATAAAGGTAACCTTCGCCATGCTGACAAATTAAATCGGCACGTTTATCCGGCGTAGTGGGCGCCATAAGGAAAATGGTTTGAATATCCAGGGCTTTTAGTGCCCCGGATAAATCTGTGGATTCCTCTGGAGGCATGTCCACTACCAACACTGCATCCACACCGGAAACTTTGGCGAGATCTGCAAATACTTGGTAACCCATTACTTCAATAGGGTTCAAATACCCCATCAAGGCCACCGCCGTTTTTGAATCGGTTTTCCTGAAGGCCTTCACCATATTCAAAACGTCGCGCAGGCTAGTGTTATGTGCCAGTGCACGCTCACAGGCCAACTGAATCACAGGTCCGTCGGCCATGGGATCTGAGAAAGGCACACCGATTTCAATAATATCGGCGCCACTTTCTACCAGGCAATGCATCAATTCCACCGTCAATCCCGGTCTAGGATCACCACCGGTAATGTACGGAATCAGGGCTTTTTTTCCGGTTGTTTTTAGCTCTTTAAAACAACGATCAATTCTGTTCATGTTTACACCTTTCTCGTTGAGTTAAATTTCAATGCCGTCGATGGCAGCAACCGTATGAATGTCCTTATCACCGCGACCCGATAAGTTAATCACTACAATTTTATCCTTGTCCATCTTGGCCGCTTGTTTCATACCAAATGCGACCGCATGGCTGGATTCAAGGGCAGGAATAATACCTTCGATCTCGGTTAGCTTATGAAAAGCATCTAGCGCTTCTTCATCGGTGGCGGCCACATAATTTACCCGGCCAATGTCTTTAAGATAGGAATGCTCTGGGCCTACGCCAGGGTAATCCAACCCAGCCGAAACAGAATGAGTAGGCATAATCTGACCATTCTCATCTTCCATTAGATACGTGCGGTTACCGTGCAATACACCTGGTTTGCCTTTACACAAAGGAGCGGCATGATCATCGCCATCCAGACCATGCCCACCAGCTTCTACGCCGTACATGGCCACTGATTCATCTTCGATGAAGGGATAAAACAAACCAATGGCGTTTGAGCCACCCCCTATACAGGCGATTAAGGCATCAGGTAACCGACCTTCCTGCTCCATGCACTGACGCTTGGCTTCGCGACCAATAATCGCCTGAAAATCACGTACCAGTTTTGGATAAGGATGAGGCCCTGCCGCCGTGCCAATAATATAAAAAGTATCATCCACATTGGTGACCCAGTGACGCATGGCCTCGTTCATGGCATCTTTCAAAGTAGCTGTGCCTGAGTTTACGGCGACGACTTCTGCCCCCAGCAAACGCATGCGATAAACGTTCAGCTTTTGGCGCTCGATATCGGTAGCCCCCATAAACACGGTACACTGCAAACCCAAACGAGCGGCTACCGTGGCGGTGGCTACGCCGTGCTGGCCAGCACCGGTTTCAGCAATCACCTTGGGCTTGCCGGTATGCTTGGCCAACAATGCCTGACCTATGGTGTTGTTCACTTTGTGGGCGCCAGTGTGATTTAAGTCTTCACGCTTTAAATAAATCTTGGCTCCACCCACATGCTTGGTTAAACGTTCAGCAAAATACAATGGCGACGGCCGCCCCACATAGTGAGCAAGGTCATGATCGTATTCTGCTTGGAATTCCGGGTCCTGACTTAAGCGCTCGTAGAGCTCACTTAAGTCATCCAGGGCGGACATGAGGGTTTCTGATACAAATCGGCCGCCATAGGGACCAAAATGACCTGATTTTGTTGGTAATTGCGTTACCGCTTTAAGATCGATCGACACGGTTAACCTCTTTTATAAATTCGTTTATTTTGCTGTGGTCTTTTATGCCTTTTTCTACTTCCACACCGCCACTGACATCCACCGCAAAGGGCTGGACTTGTTCAATAGCCGAAGCAACATTTTCAGGTTTAAGACCACCTGCGAGTATTAAGGGTTTTGGAGATTCAGGAATGAGTGACCAATCGAAGGTCTCTCCGGTACCACCTGGTACACCTGGTTTGTAGCTGTCTAGAAGGAGAGCCAAGGCGTCTGGGAAGCGCACGCTCGACGCCACCACATCCGACGCTTGCCGAACACGGATGGCTTTGATGTAGGGGCGCTGGAATTGACCACAGAAGTCACTTTCTTCGTCACCATGAAATTGAAGTAAATCAATTCTAACCCCTTCAAGGACCTGGCGCACCTCTTTAACCGTTGGATTAACAAACAAGGCCACCACAGTAACGAAGGCCGGCACCGATTGAACGATTTTCTGGGCCATCTCAAGGGTCACTGCCCTGGGGCTGGGACCATAAAACACCAACCCTATGGCATCACTGCCGGCGGCCACGACCGCCAGAGCATCGTCGCTGCGAGTAATGCCACAGATTTTCACACGAGTGCGCTGATACTTTTTTTGGCTCATTTTACCTGCCCCATTCCCGTGCTCATGAAAGAATAAAAAGACGGCCCATCTGGGTCGATGGGTAAATCAGGGTAGTTAGGATAATCCACATCCACAAAATACAAACCACCACCTGGCGCCGTGACCCCGGCCTGCTTGCGATCTTGGGCCTGCAATACTTCACGACACCATTCAACCGGTTTACTACCCTGCCCGATGGGCAGCAACACGCCCGCTATGTTACGTACCATGTGATATAAAAAAGCATTGGCACAGACCTCTAGTACCACCCACTCGCCCTGACGCTTAACACTAATATCTAACATCGTACGCTTGGGGTGATTAGCCTGACAATCACTGGCCCTAAACGAGGTAAAGTCGTTAAGCCCCATTAGGGCTTGAGCGGCCTCATGCATTTTTTCGGCGTCCAGAGGTCTACGCCACCAGGTCACTTGATCATGCATCAGACCAGGCTTTATAGGCCGGTTCATTATGAAATAACGGTAGCGTCGAGATACTGCACTGAAACGCGCATGGAAATCAGAGTCTACTGGCCTTACCCAGTTTAGGCACACGCCATTTGGCAGGTTAGTATTAATGCCCATTTTCCAGGCATGGGAATCCCTGATGGCATGGCTGTCGAAGTGAATCACCTGAGCACTGGCGTGAACACCGGCATCGGTTCTACCTGCACAAATTAATTTAACGGGGTGGTTCGCCACTTTTGAAGCGGCTTTTTCTAACGCATCCTGAACACTTTTACCGGGATGGTGTATTTGACTCTGCCAACCCTTAAACAAAGCGCCGTTGTACTCTACGCCTGCCACCCAGCGTTGCACCTTAAGTGCTTGTTGCATACCCACTCACCCAAACTAAAAACTAAAATTTGAAACCTAAAAAAAGAAAACCCGAACATGCTGCCATGCCCGGGATTTTTTCGTACCGAACCTTTTGTGTTTTACACTAGGCTATCCAGCAAACTGCCTGCATCCTGCTTTTGCTTATCGGTGCCCTCTTCCAGCACTTCTTGCAAAATTTCTTTGGCACCGTCTTTATCATCCATATCTATGTAGGCACGTGCCAGATCCAGCTTGGTTTCGCTTTCATCTGTGCCACTTAGGAAATCTAGGTCGGCATCCAAATCAGATAGGTCTAATTCGGCATCCTCGGCAACAGGTTCGCTGATTGGCTCACTGACTGTTTCAGCTGCATCAAATTCCAGCAATTCGGCATCCAACTCTTTAGACAATTCATCTAAATTCAGCAGTGGGTCTTGATCAGTTTCAGACTGTTGCGCCAATTCGTCTAGACCTAGATCCATGTCTAAATCTAACGACACCTCATCTTCAATATCGTCTAGCTGGGTTACGTCTCCCAGATCTATTTCGGGGTTGTCATCCAATACCGGGAACTCATCGCCGTCCACGTCAAACGATAAATCTGCCGCCGCATCCAGATCTACATCGAGTGAATCCAGGTCAAGATCCAGCTCACCTAAATCATCACCGAGGGATTCTTGCGCCATCCCGTCAAGCTCTGTATCTAATGTCAGATTCTCATCTAAATCTAAAGACACCTCACTGGACAAGTCGAGATCTATATCCAAATCGTTACTGTCTTCAAGTACGGGCAATTCGTCTGTATCTACATCAAGCGATAACTCATTGTCAGACTCAAAACCTAAATCAATGTCCAGCGCTTCAGATGATAGCTCCATCGACTCATCATCGGCCAACGATAAGTCGATATCATCAATAGTACCGGCAGAGCCATCCAGAGATTCAAGTTGATCACTATCAGTTACGTCATCATTTAGCTCGGGAATATCAAAATCCAGACTTGAATCCAAATCTTCAGCGGGCTGTTCTTCCACGCCCAGATCAAATTCAAGGTCATTTAATTCAGGCTCTTCATTGAAGTCCAAATCTGACATGGAAAGATCATCGCTAGATGATTCTTCTTCAATACCCAAATCCAGAGACACCTCATCTTCCAGATTGCTTTCAAATTCCAGAGTATTTTCATTGCCAGAATCGTTTAGCTCCAGGGTCTCAATTCCTTGGGATGGTTCATCATCCAAACCCAGACCATCAAGATCAAAGTTTAGGTCGCCATCGTCCAGATCAGAGGCACTGAATTCAAGGCCATCTATATCGCCACTCTCACTGGAGATTTCCAAGTCCAATTCGGCGTCACTGTTAAAGTCATGTTCATCTTGAGCAACACCTGCCTCACTGGCCACATCACGGAACTGACTGGCTTTTGCCTGATCATCTTCGGACCCTTGCGCCACCACATAGTCATAATGTTGTGCAATTGCCCCTTGATCGCCCATGGAGGACAATACTTCCATGAGTTTTATGCGAACATCCATTCGTGTTGGCTGGCTTTCCAGTGTTTTTTCCAGCAGGGATCGAGCCTGATCAAAACGATCATAGGCAATGTATATTTCAACTTCACCTAATACATCTGAGTTTTCGTTGTCTGCAGTGTCAAGCGCATCGGAAACACCTGAATCCGCCTCACCAAATTCATCCAGGCGAGTCACCAAATCATCATCGGCTAAATCATCACCTGAGCCAATTTCCAGGTCGGAAAATTCATCGTCGAAATCATTTTCAATTTGACTATCCATCGCTTCCAACGGATCTAATCCGTCAAAACCAGAGATATCGCCTACCGACTCTTCGGCTAATTTTTCTTTTCTCTTGCGAGCAAAATTAACACCCAGCAGAGACAACAACAGCGCCCCTAACACCCCACCCAGAACCGGAGGGTTTTCCATAGCAAACTCAACCATATCAAATGGCTCGTCTTCTATCACTTCAGGTAATGGGGTGAACTTAGCTTTAGGCTTTTTAACAGCCTCAGGCTTGGCCTCTGCCAGCGCTGCTGCTTTTTCCTTGGCTACCTCAGTAGGCAGGCTATCTTTTTCTTCTGACTTAGCGAAGTTTAGATCCGCTTTGGATTTTGCTTGTTCACTGGCCTTGGCTGCGGCGGATAACTGATCCAACTCGGCCTGACGAGGATCCACTTTCTTGGCGTCGCCTGACTTAGCAAACCCCGCCTGCAATGCCACCATCTGCTCATCTTTAAGGCTGATGATGCGCTGCAGGGTTTTAATCTGTTCTTCCAGCAAGTCTAAACGCGCCCCTAACTCAACATTAGCACGCGTGGACTTATCAAGGTCTTCCAGAGCAAGGGACAGTTCGTTATCCAGCTTGGACTGGTCTCCAGCCGTCTGCGCCATGACTTCACCACTGGCACTGCGCTGCGCATCGGCCGTGGCGGCACCACCGGCCAGCAATTTAAGCTCGGCCCCGGCTACCTCTTCATCACGTTCAATGACCTGGGATTTGCGAGTTGCGTCCAATTGAGCTTTGCGCTGGGTTAAAAACTGGTTTTGAAACGCCACTTCAGAAACGGATTCATTAAAGCTGCGGTTACGCATTTGCTCTTCATCTGGCAAACGCAGCACCTGGTTTTTCTTAAGTCTATTAATGTTGCCGCCAATAAACGCATCAGGGTTTAAATCCTGAATGGCCAGCATGGCCTGCTGGGGCGTAATATTGCGATTAGGGCGAGTGCGCAATGCCACTTCCCACAGGGTGTCATCGGCACGTACGGTATAAGTTTGAGGAGCCTGGGTTTCTTCAACAGCAAGAGGGGCACTTAAGGTGTCATCTTCAAGCTGTTCAGAGCTGTCTATTTCTGGCTCGAGGGTTTCGTCTTCCACGTCTGCAAGATCAGAGATATCACTGTCTTCTACGAGCTCTTCTTCTGGCTCGTCAAGCATCTCGCTACTGTCATCAACCACGTCGGGGATATCGGCCAAATCATCTGCGCCTGTCATTCCCATACCAGGCAAGACAGTATCGGCAGATTCCATATCACTCTCAAACTCTTCTTCAAGTTCAGGAGCAGATACCGGCTCTGCCAGGTCTTCAGAAAATACAGGGGGATCTAGCAATAAAGTGTATTCGCGCAGCAAACGACCGTTGGGCCAATCTACCTGCACTAGAAAATTAAGAAATGGCTCCACCACCGGCTGGTTGGTGCTCAGCTTAATGAAAACATCGTCGCCGACTCGCTCTACTTCAAATTTAAGATTATTTAGAAAAAATACATGTTCGATGCCAGACTTTTGGAACTCATCCGCGGAGGCCAAATCAGGTTTAATTTCCCAATTTTCAAGCTCGCTGGCTTTGATAAGCTTAATATGCGCATTTAAGGGCTGGTTTAAAGCAGATTCCAATTCAATATCGCCCATGCCTAAAGCATGAACGTAGCTAGCACTAATCATCGCCCCAGAAGCGGCAATTGCAATCGCGAGTTTTCGCAACATAGCAATGTATCCTTAATCTTATATTTGCTTCACGGGCCAACGTGGGTGTAACGACCTAACCCTGTGTAAACACTTTCTTATATGAATGTGTCATTAATCGGCTAAGTATTAAGTAAAATCAAGGATTTATCAATATTTATAAGGGCTGGAGGGGGTTTCGAATTGTTTTTTGCGGGTTAATCATAATTTCTTACTAAAAAGGCAAATAAATATCAGTGGAATCAAGGGATTACACCGATATTTATTGAGCTAATTGTTAGCTTGCCAGCAAGATTCTCAACATACGACGCAAAGGTTCGGCCGCGCCCCAAAGAAGTTGATCACCTACCGTAAAGGCAGAGATGTACTCAGGCCCCATATTCAATTTACGAATACGGCCCACGGGCACACTCAGTGTTCCGGTCACTTTGGCCGGTGTCAGTTCGTTGATGGTGTCCTCCTTGTTATCGGGAATCACCTTCACCCAGTCATTGGCAGCCGCCAAAATACTTTCGATTTCAGCAATGGGCAGATCTTTCTTGAGCTTAATGGTCATGGCCTGACTATGACAACGCATGGCCCCCACTCGCACACACAAGCCATCTATGGCCATAGGGCTTTCTTGAGTACCCAGTATTTTATTGGCCTCAACTTGCGCTTTCCATTCCTCACGGCTTTGACCAGACTCTAGCTGGGAGTCAATGTAGGGAATCAAACTGCCTGCCAAAGGCACACCAAACTGATCATTGGGGTAGTCATCACCACGAATAAACTCAGCTACATTTTTATCAATGTCCAATATGGCAGCCGCTGGGTCATCAAGTTTGTCCTTCACCTGCGCGTGTACCGCACCCATTTGCGAAATTAATTCACGCATGTGTTTGGCACCCGAACCCGATGCAGCCTGGTAGGTCATGGGTGAAATCCACTCCACCAGGTCTTTTTCAAACAAACCACCCAATGCCATCAACATAAGGCTGACGGTACAGTTACCACCCACATAGGTTTTAACACCGCTTTTTATGCCGTCTTTGATGACATTCATGTTGACCGGATCGAGCACGATGATGGCACTGTCATCCATACGCAACGAAGACGCCGCGTCTATCCAGTAACCCTGCCAACCAGCATCACGCAATTTCTGATACACGGCCTTGGTATAGTCACCACCCTGACAAGAAATAATGGCATCCTGCTGCTTAAGAACATCGATATCTAATGCGTCTTGCAATAGACCTGCCTCAGCCTTTCCAAAAGCGGGAGCCGGCTGGCCTTTTTGCGAGGTGGTAAAAAAGGTAGGGTTAATGAGTTCAAAATCCCCTTCCTGCTCCATACGGTGCATCAGTACCGAGCCCACCATGCCACGCCACCCTACCAGGCCAACGTTCATGCTCTTTGTATTTTCACCCATGTTAAGAAGCCTCCTGTAAGGCAGCAACCACAGCTTCACCCATTTGTGATGTGGACACTTTTGTCATGCCATCACTAAAGATATCGCCGGTACGCAAACCCTTATCTAAAACATCACTCACTGCTTTTTCGATGGCATCCGCGGCCACCACTTCATTCAAGCTGTAACGCAGCATCATGGCCACAGACAAGATTGTGGCCAGTGGATTAGCAATGCCCTGACCTGCGATATCCGGCGCACTGCCGTGACAGGGCTCGTACATGCCCTTGTTATTGGTATCTAACGATGCCGAAGGCAACATGCCAATGGAGCCCGTTAACATGGCGGCTGTATCAGACAAAATATCACCAAACATATTGCCGGTTACCACCACATCAAACTGCTTAGGAGCGCGTACCAGTTGCATGGCCGCGTTATCCACATACATGTGAGACAATTCCACATCAGGATAGTCTTTAGACACTTCCTCCATGATTTCACGCCACAACACAGTCACTTCCAGCACGTTAGCCTTGTCTATGCTGCACAGCTTTTTGCCACGCTTTTGCGCAGACTCAAAAGCCACTTTGGCAATGCGTCGAATTTCAGTTTCGTTATACACATAAGTGTTGTAACCCTCACGCTCGCCATTTTCCAGGGTGCGAATGCCACGAGGTTTACCAAAATAGATACCACCGGTTAACTCACGGACAATCAAAATATCCAAGCCCGATACTACTTCAGGCTTTAAAGTAGAAGCATCCGCCAGCTGCGGGTACAAGATAGCTGGGCGGAAATTTGCAAACAACTCAAGACCGGAGCGCAAGCCCAGCAGGCCTTTCTCGGGGCGCATTTCTCTGTCTTCTAATGCATCCCACTTTGGGCCACCCACAGCGCCCAATAGAATAGCGTCGCAAGCACGGGCTTTTTCCATAGTCACTTCTGGCAAGGGCGAACCAAACTCATCAAAAGCCGCGCCACCCACCAATGCATTATCCAGCGCCACATCCAGTTTGAATTTTTGCTTGGCCACTTCGAGCACTTTTACGGCTTCGCTTACGATTTCGGGGCCGATACCATCACCGGGCAATACTAGAATTTTTTTAGTCACGTTAAACACCAATTTTTATAACAAATAATATTGTAAATTTATAATTCAATTACGCGCGAAATAACCAGGGCGCTTGTGCACTACGCTTCTTTTCGTAGGCTTTAATTTGATCGCTGTCCTGCAAGGTTAAACCTATGTCATCCAAGCCATTCAACAGGCAGTGCTTACGGAAGGCATCCACTTCAAATGGAATCTCTTCGCCATCGCCCTTAATAATCTTTTGGCTCTCAAGATCAATGGTTAATTCCAGCCCTTCTTGGGCCGCCACATCCTTGAACAAACCATCAACAATGGCCTCATCCAATACGATAGGCAATAACGCATTTTTGAAGCAGTTATTATAAAATATATCGGCAAAACTGGGCGCAATCACCACCCGAAATCCAAAATCTTCCAACGCCCAGGGGGCGTGTTCACGAGAAGAACCACACCCAAAGTTATCACGGGCCAATAATACAGAAGCTTTATTATAAGGCTCGCGATTTAATATAAAGTCCGGATTCAACGGACGCCCTGAGTTGTCGGCATCCGGTTGACCCACATCGGTATAGCGCAACTCATCAAACAAATTAGGGCCAAAGCCACTGCGCTTAATGGATTTAAGAAACTGCTTGGGAATGATCATATCGGTATCGATATTGGCTCGATCCATGGGAGCCACAATCCCTGAGTGTAAGGTAAATGCTCTCATTATTTGGCTCCTCCGGTTAAATCATCCTGCAAGGTAAAGTGACGTACATCCACAAAGTGACCGGCTATGGCGGCTGCAGCTGCCATAGCCGGGCTTACCAAGTGAGTACGGCCGCCATAACCCTGTCGACCTTCAAAGTTTCGGTTTGAAGTGGAGGCGCAATGCTCGCCATTGCCTAACTTATCGGCATTCATGGCCAAACACATGGAACAACCTGGCTCACGCCATTCAAAACCGGCTTCGGTAAAAATCGTATGCAAACCCTCCGACTCGGCCTGAGCCTTCACTAAACCGGATCCAGGCACAACCAAGGCTTGAATTAGGCTGTCCGCTACCTTATTGCCCTTGGCAACGGCGGCTGCGGCACGTAAATCTTCGATGCGGCTATTGGTACACGAACCAATGAACACTCGATCCAATTGAATATCGGTAATGGCTTCGCCCCCATCAAAGCCCATGTATTTATGGGCACGTTCGATGGCTTCTTTTTGCTCAGCGCTGGTGGCGTCTTCCAACTTGGGCACAAAACCATCGATGGTGGTCACCATTTCGGGGGACGTACCCCAAGTAACTTGAGGCAAGATATCGGCGGCATCAATCTCTACTACCTTATCGAACACGGCATCATCATCTGATACCAAGTCCTGCCAGTTATTAACGGCGGCTGCCCACTGATCACTGCTTGGCGCAAACGGGCGCCCCTTCACATAGGTTTCAGTAATTTCATCGTACGCTACCATGCCCACACGAGCGCCGGCTTCAATGGCCATGTTACACATGGTCATGCGACCTTCCATGCTCATGCTGCGAATGGCACTGCCGCCAAATTCCATAGCAAAACCATTACCGCCGGCCGTGCCTATGATGCCAATCACATGCAATACCACATCTTTACCGGTAATAAACTCACCCAACTGCCCATCAACCTTAATCAACAGGTTTTTCATCTTGCGCTGAATCAAGCATTGAGTGGCCATCACATGCTCCACTTCAGACGTCCCAATACCATGGGCCAAGGCCGCAAATGCACC
>MAAD01000349.1 GCA_002162985.1 Bermanella sp. 47_1433_sub80_T6
CGTCCATCATGGCCAAAGACGCAGTACATACAGAGGCCATAGAAGAAGAACCGTTAGATTCTGTAATCTCAGACACCATACGAACTGTGTAAGGGAAATCTTCAACAGAAGGCATCATGGCTTGAATACCACGACGAGCTAAACGACCGTGACCAATTTCACGACGGCCAGGAGCGCCCATACGACCACACTCACCTACAGAGTAAGGAGGGAAGTTGTAGTGGAACATGAAGTTGTCTTTGATTACTTCGTGTAAAAATTCAACGGTTTGCGCGTCACGGGTAGAACCCAGTGTTACGGTACCGATAGACTGAGTTTCACCACGGGTGAACAAGGCAGAACCGTGTGGCCCTTTCAATACGTCAACCTGGATGTTCAAGTCACGTACGGTCTTGCCATCACGGCCATCGATACGCGGCTCGCCATTTACGATGCGAGTACGAACCACTTCTTTCTGAAGCTTCTTGAACATGTTTGAAACTTCTTCGCCGTTGCCGGCTTCTTCAGAAACAAACTGCTCTTTTACTTTAGCGTTGATGGCATCGATTTGGTTGTAACGATCCATCTTGTCGCTGGTCTGGTAAGCAGTGGCTACATCTCCACCAACAGCCGCTTTAATGTCTGAGTACAAGGCATCGTTAAAGGCTGGTGCAATCCATTCCCAACGTGGCGTGGCCACTTCGGCAGCAAATTCTTTAATGGCGGTTACAGCACACTGAAGTTCCTGGTGAGCAAATAACACCGCACCTAGCATTTCGTCTTCGCTTAGCTCTTTGGCTTCAGATTCAACCATCAATACGGCTTCGTCAGTACCGGCAACGGTCATGTCTAACAAAGACGTTTTTAGTTTTTCAAACTTAGGGTTGATGAAGTAACCGTCTTCACGGGTGTAACCCACACGAGCTGCACCAATTGGGCCGTCGAAAGGAATACCAGAGATAGACAAACAAGCAGACGCACCAATCATGGCGGCAATGTCTGGATTGTTCTCAACGTCAGCAGAAACCACAGTAGTGACTAGCTGAACTTCGTTCATGTAACCGGCAGGAAAAAGCGGACGAATTGGACGGTCAATCAAACGACTTACCAAGGTTTCATTTTCGCTTGGACGGCTTTCACGCTTGATGTAACCACCCGGGATTTTACCGGCGGCGTAGTATTTTTCTTGATAGTTAACCGTTAATGGGAAGAAACCCTGGCCCGGCTTAGGCTCTTTTTT
>MAAD01000061.1 GCA_002162985.1 Bermanella sp. 47_1433_sub80_T6
CTGCCAGGAGCCTCCATGATTCGCCCCGTGAATGAATAACATTTCACTGGGCTCCAGAGCTTGCTCACTTCGAATATCAAAAATTAACTGCAAGGTCATGAGAGCATTGGCGGTATCCGGCGTGAATACTTCCACCCCAAAACTTTCCGAGCCCATGGTAGCGGCGGCAAAAAACTTGTTGCTCATGACCGATTTAGTGGCGGTGGCGGGAGCCACATTACAGCTCACCCGTATGCCTTTATTAACACTGTCTATGGCGCGCCAGCGTTGTATGCGTTTGGCCAGCACGTAGTTAGGACCCTGTTGCGGCACCAGGTTATCCAGAATACCAAAATCACGACCCTGATCATCTTGCACCTGAGAATGAATACAACTGGTAAATAAATACCCTTGAGTTATTTTATTCAGCAGTTTTTTAGCTAATCCGCTTACGTTATTGGCCGAACAACGGGCCTTGGCGTTTTGGGTTACCGCTTCAGGCACGGCGTAAACATCACTGGGGGTTAACAAATACGCCAGGCTAATATCATCACGCTTTTGCGTTAAACGAGTGACAATGGCATCCATGGCCATCACTAACCGCACATGATTGGCCCCATCCAGATAGGCGTAATTGCCCAGAGTTAATGGCGCATCAAAACCATTGATCCAGCTGGCAATTTCCGGGGTTTGAGTTAACAAGTCGGCGCCGGCCAGGTTGGCAATCTGAAAATCGCTCATGTCACTTGGGTCCCGTTTACAGGGCACATAAAGTTTGCCTGGTGAGCGGCGCGCCATATTAATAAGGCGTTGCCAGTTAGCCGGGTTTTCACGACCAATGGCAATGACGCTGGCTCCCAAGGCCAGCAACAACGACAAGGGGCCAATTTCTGAACTGGCGCCCAGCAATACAAAATTCTGCCCGCTCAAATCCTGTAGCTTGGCATCGTTGAGCATGCAAAACAGATCCTGAGCATGGCTCTCTTCGATAATATCTTCTTCTAACCAATAGGCGATTTGCTTCTTTAAGCTGTCCCCACAAAGGGTGCGCCCCTTGTGCTCCACCGTGACACCCTGTTTGGAAAAAGGGCTCTGTCCTTCGATGCAAGCAGTACGAAAATGTGGCTGAGTGAACAGTGCCATGGCCTGGTGTAATTTATAGGCCTTGTCGTTACGGATAAATTCAAACTGTTCATAACAACTGGCCAGGCCTTGCTGGGCGATGCTTTGGGCAAGCTTTGGGCTCTTGGCCGCCGTGTGGGTCATGGCAGGCATGAATGAGGCGTAATTTTTTCGCCAGTTTTTTTCCTGCTTAAGGGCCATGCTAAAGGCCGGGTCGATGGCACGGTAGGAATCTGCAAAAATTGATTGGCCAGCCCCAGTGGTACTGCGCACCCCACGATGGTCAGCAGGGAACTGAATACCCGTGATGGCAGGCGCCTTATGCATGTCTTGGTTGTTTTGAATTTTCATGGGCGCAGATTAAGTTAGATCAAAAAACCCACACGATACAAGTTGTCACAAGCAGTTGACCTTCTGTAACAGTCAGCCGTTAATGGCCAAATCGAACCTAATATTAGCGCCAAATGACAAGGACAGGGGCATTTAAGACCACAAGCGGCCCTAAAAATTAAGCCTTATACTTCTCCTGTAAATAGTGACGAAAGCTAAACGTCTTGATGATTTGTTGATTATATTCCGCATGCCGGCGCCGATAAGCATCAAACCCCTGGTAACTCACCGCATGCAGGCAATACTCACAGACCGATTTTTCTTCCAGTAACCTGGCATTCAGGGTGATCTCTATTTCGGCCAATCGCCCCTGGCTTATGCGGTTTTTTAATTTGTCACACATTGAAAAATGAAAGTGCTCTTCGGTAATGCTGAACACATGGCTATTTTTATAGGCCAAGGTTTGGTCATGGTAGGCGTGCAATACCCCGGTGGGAATCACCACCCAGTGACCACTGAGGGATTTACGCTCCTGCCAACTAAGATGTCGCAGCGGATCAAACAATTCGAAATGGCCATACTCTTGGCTGCCAATAAGCGAACGTAAGCGGTTAAAAGTTTCGTCTTGTTTAAAGTCAATGAGCTCCATATTAAAGGCACCTCAAGGAAGTACATCTTCTAAAATGGTGGCTATCTTGCCTTCGGCATCCGTGCGAATTTTAAATTCAACCCTTCGTGAACGTTCGCTGTTTTCGTGATTGTTTTTGTCCATGATTACTTTACTGGACGATAAGCCATTGGCAGTTAAGTATTTCCTCAGCCATTTTTTGTCGCCCGCTACATCGGGTAAAAACAACACGTAAGCCAGCGTAGAACGGGTTCTGGCCTGACTTAACGCCATATTGTATATGTAGGCGCTGTCTTCGCTGCTGGCCCCCATCCAGCCACTGGAGGTATGGCCTTCGATGCGAACCTCTAATATGTCTTCACGGTATTTTTGCGCGGTGATGATTTTTAAGTAGCGGGGAAAAAAATCGGCCAGGATGGTTTTAAACTCTGAGTTAAGGCTGGATTCGGCCTTGGCAAACATGAGTTCGGTTTTATTGAAACGAAAGGTCAGGTCCGGTTTCACCTCGGCCCCCCAACGCTCCAGGTCGGGTGAAAATTCCTTGAGCAAGTCTTCATATAACTGGGTGCGTAAGTGATCATAAAGAATGGCCACGTCGGTAATTTTTTTACGCTGCAATTCCACGTTGATCATGAACACCACAGAAATCAATAAAAATACCATCATCAATCCGGCCATTAAATCCGTGACCGCCACCCAGTGCCCTTCCTGCTCCTTTATGCCCCCCAGTTGTTGCTCATCTGTTAACATTATTGGCCTGCCCCCATATTGCCAC
Source organism: Bermanella sp. 47_1433_sub80_T6 (assembly GCA_002162985.1). GTDB lineage: Bacteria > Pseudomonadota > Gammaproteobacteria > Pseudomonadales > Oceanobacteraceae > Bermanella. The sequence continues at coordinate 2,835 of MAAD01000061.1, forward strand.
TGACACCTTCATGATCTGCTAGCCAATTAATTTACTCTTTTTTCGGCCAGGTTTACCAGGTCATGCAAACGCTCGGTTAGCGGGCTGTAGTCCTGTACAAATTTTTCACTTAACGCCCCCAATTGCTCACCCATGGTTTTTAAAGATTTATTTAGTTCGTGCTCCAAAGCGGCGTCCAGCTTGGCAATTTGTTTGTCGGTTTGAGTGAGGGTTTTTAGTATTTTTTCATCCAACTGGTCAAACGCACCACTGTAGGCCGTTTGCAATTGAGAGGTTAAATTAACAGTAGTTTCGCTCATACTATGAGTGGTTTTATTTAACATGTCTTCCATGCGCTGCGAGTAAGATTGCAGACTATCTGCCAGGCCGGAGGTTAAAAACAGCATGCGCTCTTCCAGTTTAGGCAACCCCTCCCCTGCATCATTTACTAATTTGGCTAACCCGGATAAGTGTTGATCCAATACATCACGCTGGGTATTTAAACCTTGCAGCATATTCCCCAGGCTCTCGCTAATACCATTAAACGACTGGGCATGGACCACCATATTTTCAAAAGCACTGCTGGCATCCTGCATGGCCGAGCCGATGCTTTGCTGGTTATCTGCCAGTTCCACCAATTGTTGTTTGTATTGTTGCTGCCATTGCAACATCTGCCCCACACTTTCATTGAGGCGTTTAAAGTTATCGCCATACTGCTCATCTATCTTGGTATTAAAGTCTCGCATCACCACCGCCAACGCATCGATTAATGCCTGAGTATTGGCTTCTACCATTTCTTTTTGGTAATGCTGCATGGCAATAATTAAATCCTCGCTTTGACGCTTTTGCTCCAAGCGCATGAGGGCAAATTCTTGTAATAAGGTTTGATTATCTTCACCAGACAAGGCGGAATGAATTTTTACCAATTCATTATTTAGGTCATCTATGCTGGCGGTGTGCGCCTGATTATCGTCGGCATGAGTGATGTCCATCACCGCGCGAAACTTAATGGTTAGCGCGCCCAACAAACCCGCGATGGAAGACCAGAAAGCCGTTTTTAAGCCGCTTAATAATTGCGGCACGCTGTCTTGCAGGTGCAGGGTATCAAAGTCACTTAATCCCAGTGCTACCCCTAAAAAGGTACCAAATATGCCAATGCTAGTAAGTATGGTGGGAGCCGCTTCGGCGGTGCGAGCGTTGTAGCGGAATACTTGAAAATACACGGTTAATACCAGGATGATCACGATCAATCCCAGGGTCCAGGGTGAAAATTGTGCGCTGATAAAGGACATATCCATGCATCCGTAAGGCCAAAGCCAGGCAAACAACCCATGACCGCGTTAGGGCACCGCTATTTTTATACGTATTTTGAAATAACAGTTGCTGACCTTTAGAGCTTAGACCACCGCCCCCAATTGCACAGTGATGGAATCTAATGGGGCGAGTATGGTCTAGACCTGCCCGCTCAAAATGTTAACACCGGTGCCTGGTCCCAAATATCTTCATCTATATCCGGCACCAGCAACCATTGTATGGCTTTATTAAAGGTGGTGAAGGTTTTCACCTGCACGCCGTGGTTGCTGATCACTTGCTCCAACATGACACGGCCCTCGCTGTTGGAGCGGCGACTTATGAAAGCAAATTTCTGTAAAAACCGATTACTTAATTTTTTATCAAAATTGCGCAACGCCGTTTTAGACGCTTTCTCTAACGCCCCCTCTATGAGGCTGATGTCGCATATCCAGCAACGTAATTTTTTACGACGGATTTCATCGAAGCTGTAATCCATTACTGATTCAATATATTTGGGGGCCACATAGTCGCCACTCCAAACATTCATGATCATGCCCTGATTACTTTCACGGTAAATACTGGCGAGAGCCTGGCCCTGCTGATTTTTAAATTGTTTAACTGCTACCATGACAACCTCCTGTGTGACACAAATCACATCGTTAGTGTTAATTTAGTCAAGGAATGAAAGATACACAGTTAAGCTGGGTGGGATAAATGTAGTAACTGGGTGGCGGTGTGTAAGGGCTTGTAATACTTGGCAGCTAGGCATTTGACTCAATCGCTTTGCTAGACTTATTTAATCTGGTGCGCTTACATCCCTGTAAAGACACAACCAGGTGAGGCTAATTAAATCGGGCTCTTTAAAAAGGCACTAAAAAGAAGCACTAAAAAATGCCTCTAAAAGAACTTCAGGTCCCCTTCCACTCCCTGCACATACCAGTTCATGCGTTGCAGGTCATCATCCGTTAATTCACGACCGGCTTTCACTCGCACTCGCCCTTTATGGTTTTTGATGGGCCCGGAAAAAATGGCCAGCCTGCCGTCTATAATCTTCTGTTTCGCCACCTCCACTCGCTGTACAACGTGCCCGGGCACACTGGCGCTGATGGCGGTTAATTTCGAGGAACTGTCCTTAAGGCCCGACCATACGTCCTTAGCAGACCAATTTTGATCGGTAAGGGCCTGAATTCTGCGCTCATACACATTGGCCCAATCATGCACCACAGAGGCCAAATGGGATTTGGCTCCAAAGCCGCTCATATCACTGTGATAACCAATGGCATATACGCCTCGCGCCTGCGCCACTTCTATGGGTGCCGGGGTATCGGTATGCTGAGCCAACACATCGGCCCCTTGATCGATTAATTTGTGGCTGAGACGCTTGGCTTTTTGAGGCGCGTACCAGGCTTGGGTCCACTCCACCACCACCTTCACATGGGGCTTCACCGCTTGCGCCCCCAGGGTAAACGCATTTAGGCCACGAATGACTTCGCTGATGGGAAACGCCGCCACGTAGCCAATCTTTCCGGTCTTGCTCATGGCCGCCGCCACCATGCCAGACAGATATCTGGCCTCGTAGGCACGAGTGGCGTAAGTAGAGAGGTTGTCACCACGGCGCATGCCGGTGGCATGTTCAAATTTTACGCCGGGAAACTGCGCGGCCACCCGTTGCATGGGCACCATATATCCCCAGGAGGTGGCAAAGATGATGTCGTTTTCTTCGGCCAGCTCAGCCAGAACCTTTCTAGCCTTTCTGCCCTCGGGTACCGACTCTACATAAGAGGTCACCACATCATCGCCAAATTGTTGCTCCAGATGCTGGCGCCCCAGGTCGTGACTGTAGCTCCAGCCTGCGTCTCCCACCGGGCCCACATAAACAAAAGCCACTCTTAAGGGTTCAGCCGTGACTGTGAACGAGAGCAAGAACAAACAAATAGGGAGGATTAATTTCATGTTACATCCGCTTACAATTTAATTGGGCGGGATGGTAACAGAAAAACCTGACCAAATGGTCAGTGCATTTAAGAACTACTGAGCGCTAGGCCACACATTACAAATACCAGGGCAGGCAAATACCATCACACCAGTTTGCTGCGGAAATATTCGGTCCTAACTCTCTTTATTGCGGGCACAAAAAAACCGCGTATCGAAGAATACGCGGTTTTCTTTTTTACTGAGCGTGTGTCGCTGGTACTGCTTAGCCTAGGTAGCTTAGCATTACACCGGCTGCCACTGCAGAACCAATTACACCGGCCACGTTAGGGCCCATGGCATGCATCAACAAGAAGTTGTGTGGGTTGTATTCCAAACCAACTTTGTTAGATACTCGCGCCGCCATGGGTACCGCCGATACCCCGGCCGAACCAATCAATGGATTGATCTTGACCTTTAGGAACACGTTCATCAACTTGGCCATCAATACACCACAGGCAGTACCTACACAGAAGGCTGCAAGGCCTAATAGCAAGATGCCCAGAGTCTTAAGGTTCAGGAACTCTTCCGCTGAAAGCTTGGAGCCCACACCTAAACCCAACATGATGGTTACGATGTTGATCAAAGAGTTTTGCACGGTGTCGCTTAAGCGATCCACCACACCACACTCTTTCATGATGTTACCAAAACAGAACATACCCAGAAGCGGGGCTGCCGATGGAAGCGCCAACGCCACCAATACCAACACCACAATTGGGAACAAGATTTTTTCGGTTTGGCTCACGTGACGTGTCTGCACCATTTTAATCTTACGTTCGGTATCGTTGGTTAATGCACGCATGATAGGTGGCTGAATCATAGGCACTAGGGCCATGTATGAATAAGCCGCTACTGCGATGGCACCAAGAAGTTCAGGGGCTAAGCGAGACGCTACAAAGATAGAGGTGGGGCCGTCGGCACCACCAATAATACCAATGGCCGCCGCTTCATTTAGCGAGAAGTCCATAATGCCGTAGTGGTTCATCACCACCGCACCAATCACGGTACCAAAAATACCAAACTGCGCCGCCGCACCTAAAAGCAAGGTTTTAGGGTTAGCCAGTAGTGGACCAAAATCGGTCATGGCGCCCACACCCATAAAGATAAGCAGTGGGAACATGCCGG
>MAAD01000057.1:0-7147 GCA_002162985.1 Bermanella sp. 47_1433_sub80_T6
GAAAACCGCACCGGAATTTTTGTTACCGAACAGCGAAAATCATATTTGCAGTCCAGTTTAATGCAGCGCATGCGTGAGCTGGATTTTGATGATTATCAAGCCTTTTACGACCATATTATTAATTCGCCCTTGGGCAAAATTGAATGGTTAAAATTGGTAGATCGGTTAACTGTACAGGAAACACGTTTCTTTCGGGATGCGTCGGCTTTTAAGTATGTTGCAAAGTTCATAAATGAGCGGCACCAACAGTTTAATAAAAAAAACCCCTTGGATATCTGGAGTGTCGGCTGTTCAAGCGGAGAAGAAGTTTATAGTTTGGCCATGCTTTCTCAAGAGGTTTTGAAGCCCTTTAATAAAGCAGACCATTACATGGTAACGGGCACTGATATTAGTGTGCCGGTACTGAATAAAGCCCGCCTTGGTTTGTATTCGCAGCGTCGATTAACAAACCTTAGCGAGCATTACATTGCGAATTATTTTTCTAAAATCGACTCGGATCAAGCCGAGTTGGTGGCTGGAATTAAATATAAAACCTGCTTTGCGCAGGTCAATGTTTTGCAGTTGGATAAAGTGGCAAAAACACAACGTCACATTATTTATTGTCAAAACTTGTTAATTTATTTTCGCCGCTGGCGTCGACAAGAGATATTGGACCATCTAGTGGAAAGATTATCTCCTGGTGGATTACTTTTAATCGGCATGGGTGAAATGGTGGATTGGCATCACCCGCAACTCGAGCAGGTTAAAGGTCATCAGGTAACGGCGTTCATAAAGCGTGCGGGTCATAAGAATAACTAGGATGCGGAGCCAATATGGCCGATCGCCATGATTACGTGGCCCTTGACTGGGTCAAAGGCGAAATTGAAGAAGTCTTAAAACAGGCTCAGTACGAACTGGAGGCTTTTGCTGAGTCCCCGGACGATACTGCGCGCATGAAATTCTGCCTTACTTATTTGCATCAGGTGCGTGGCACCTTGCAGATGGTGGAGTTTTACGGCGCCGCCATGTTGGCAGAAGAAATGGAAGCCGTTGTTCAAGCCATGCTGGACGACCAGGTTAGCCATGCCGCCGAGGCCCGCGAAGTCCTAATGCAAGCTATCTTGCAACTCCCCAATTACCTCGATCACATAAAGCTGGGTCGCCGCGATTTACCCGTGGTATTGCTGCCAGTACTTAATGACTTACGAGGCGCTCGCGGTGAAAGTTTACTGTCTGAAACCTCGCTATTCCAACCTAGCATTAAAGCAACGGCTCCCCTCGACGCGGCTCAAATAAATCGTTTTTCCGACAAACAAATCATAGATTTGGTGCGTAAGTTGCGCCAAATGTATCAGGTTGCGCTACTGGGCATTCTTAAGGGCAAAGACCTGGATCGCAATGTTGAATATTTGCAAAAGGTCACCAGTCGATTAGCCAAATTGCTTAATGGTGCCGCTGCACAATCTTTGTGGTCGGTGGCCGCGGCTGTACTTGAAGGTATTGGTAGCAAAGGCATTGCGGTCAACAGTGCCATTAAAGAATTGTTGAAGCAGCTGGATGCTGAACTCAAATCCTTTGTTACCCACGGTGCAGCTTCGTTGGACCAGGTTCCTGTGGATTTGTTAAAGAACTTATTGTTCTACGTAGCCAAGTGCGAACTGGAAACGCCTCTGGTTAGCATTATTAAAAATGAATTTAATCTCTATGACGCCCTGCCTTCCAGTTCGGATGTGGATCAAGAACGTAAAGCCTTGGAAGGGCCTGATAAAGCCACTATGGGCTCGGTAGCCAGCGCGTTAATAGAAGAGATCACCTCCCTTAAAGATCAGCTGGATGTATTGGTTCAGGATAAGGTGGCTCAGCCGGAAAAACTGGCTCTGCTGTTGCCTGGCTTTAAACAAATCAGCGACACTATGGGGATGTTGGGTTTAGGTACACCCCGTAAAGTGATTCAAGACCAGTATGAAATTTTAAATCGTTTTGTACTGGATAATCACAGCGCTAATAATACTCAGCTCATGGATATTGCCGGTGGCCTGCTGTATGTAGAGGCGTCTCTGTTAGGCTTGAGTGATAAATTTGGCAGTGGCCAGATTCAATCGCCAGCTAATTTACAGTTGGGTGAAGCCCAGCATGTGGTTCTGCGCGAATCCAAGCAACTGATCGAACAAGTAAAAGATTTAGTGGTGGAGTACGTCACCAAAAAAGGCGAGTTGTCGTTATTGGGTGAAGCTGCCGAGCTAATGATGAATTTGCGTGGCACATTGATTATGGTTCCGCAAATTGAGGCGGCCGACATATCGCGTATTTGTTCCAACATTTTACAAAATCACGTACATCGTCAGGAACGCCCCAAAGATGTATTACTGGATGCACTGGCGGAAGCGCTAAGTGGCATAGAGTATTTTATAGAGCGCCTGGAAGAAAATAATGCCGACGATAACCAAGGCATATTGAGTAAGGCAAGAACAGCGATCTTGCCCTTCATTCCGGCAGTGGATGTGGCTGAGAAAGATGGCATTTTGGGAGACGAGGTACTAGAAGATGACCTGGTAGAAGTGGACATAGTGACCACTGCCCTCGATGACGAAAATTATCCTGGTCACGAGGATGTGCCAGCTGTCAGTCAGGAACAAGCATCCGCACAGCAGTTAAATGCCGAACTTAGCGTCTCCTTGGAAGGGCTTAGTGAGCTTCCTGAATTAGAAGTGGAAGATGAAGTGCTGGCCGAAGCTATTGTGGAGGCCATGGACGAAAGCCCAATGGAGTTGGAGCTTCCGCCTGAGCCTCAAATTACTGCCCCTGTCGTGACTGAAGATTTAGATGACGACGATGATTTAATCGACGACGAAATCATCGAAATATTTTTAGAAGAAGCACAAGAAGTACTGGAAACCATTGAAGAGTTTTGGCCTGTCTTTAAGTCCAATAATCAAGATGACGATGCCCTCGCTAATACCCGTCGTGCTTTCCATACCTTAAAGGGCAGTGGCCGCATGGTGGGTGCCCAAGAGATTGGTGAAACCGCATGGGCCATTGAGAATATGTTCAATCGATTACTGGATAACAGTATCGATATGACCCCGTCATTTGTTGATATCGTCGACTTTATGGTTGAGCAAATACCAGCTTTGATCAGCGCCTTTGAACATCGCCGCGCCAGTGATGTGGATATCCTATCCATTCAGGAATATGCCGAAAACATCGCCAAAGGTAATCCTGTTGAACCTTGGCAAGTAACCGAACAGCAAGACGCTCCAGAATTGGTGCTGGAACTGCCTGAGCAGGATGACACTAATGATGAGCTGATGGAATCCGCTCTACTGGAGGTGTTTAGTTCGGAAGTAGAAGGTCACATTAAAGTCGTACAAGACTTTATTGAAACGGCACAACGGGAAGATTACAACACGCCCATAGGGGATACCTTACAGCGTGCCTTGCACACTCTGAAAGGCAGTGCGCATATGGCGCACATCGAACCCATTGCCGAAATAGCCGCATCCCTTGAAAATTTCTCCAAAGATTTATGTGCTTATCATGTGGAGATGTCTGCCGAAATTGTTCATCTTTATATTCGTGGTAAAGAACTTATCGACGAAGGCTTTAATCAGCTAAGTACCACACCTTTTGCCAAAATTGCAGGCAGTGAAGATTTAACCGCTGACGTACAAAGACTTTCCCAGCAGCTCATCACCGATTTTCATCAGCGCTTAGGCACCAGTGGCAACAACAGTGTTGACCCGCAAGTATTGACCATATTTTTATCCGAAGGCATGGATATTCTGCTGGACGTTGAAAATATTCTTGAGCGTTGGCAGGGTCAGCCTGACGATACAGCCTTATTAGTTTCAATAATTGATGAAATTCAAACCCTGGAAAAAGGGGCAGCAATGGCAGATCTATTGCCTATTGTTACTCTTTGTGAGGCGCTTAAAGGGGCTTACCAGGCGATAATCGAGCAAAATATAGCGGCCGACGATGGCTTCATTGACGTCATAAAAGATGGCCTGGAAGGCTTACTTAATATGATGGACATGGTGGCCGCCAGTCAGGCCATCGTTCAAGATAACGCCCTAATCGATCAGCTGGCCGAGTATGGACAGATATCGATCGATGAGAGTGTTGAAGGGACTGTTGACGCGGTAGAAATGGAACCTCTGGCCGAAATTGAACTGGAGTTGCCTGAGTTTGATATTGAAGAAGAAATCGTTCAAAGCGATATAGACCCTGAGTTATTGGAAATATTCTTAGAAGAAGCCCAGGAACTCATCGAATCCATAAGCACTTCCTTAAGCGAATGGAAAAAAGATCAAAACAATCTATTGCAAGTGGCTGAGTTACAACGGGATCTGCACACCTTTAAAGGTGGTGCCCGCATGGCTGAGATTAATGCCATCGGCGACCTCACCCACGAACTGGAAGAGTTGTACGAAGGCTTAAGCCTGGGACGGCTATCGGTCACCGATCAACTATTTGATTTGCTGTTGTTATGCCATGATCGCTTGGAAGACATGGTGGTAAATTTAGTGGCGGGTAAAGGGGCCAAACCGGCTCCGGAACTCATTACCGCGGTACAGCTGTTTCTAGCGGGTGAGTCACTGGACCTACCTGATGTTGACGTAAATATGGCTCAGCCTGTTATCGAAAACAGTGCCCTTGAACCCGCTCCGGATCAGCCTGTCTCCATTGCTGTGGCTGACATGGCGGAAGAAGCCGACGCCGAAGTGGCTGAAATCTTTATGGATGAAGCCGAAGAGCTCATGGCAGAGTTGGATACTTGCATTCAATTATGGCAAGCCGAGCCCGATAACAGCGTTCACAATGAGGCGATTCAAAGGGTACTGCATACGCTTAAAGGCGGTGCCTTTATTGCCGGACTCAAAGAAATTGGTGACCTGGCTCATAACATGGAAAGTGAGTTGCAGTCGCGCCTGGTAGCCAAGCAAAGTGCCGACGAGCCATTGTTTACTTCACTTCATTCCCAATATGACTTAATTGCCAATCGCATCGACAGTGTGGTGTTGTGGTTAAAACAAGGTGCGCAACCTGGCTCAATAACGGAAGCTAACGTCGCTTCAACCGCCACAGATGAACGCCCTGCGCAGCAGCAATCTAACGACCCTGATGCTCCTGCTGCCACCAGTAATGTGGTGCCACTACGTGCTAACAGTGACGCGCAAAAAGCGGCGTTACAAGAGGAAGCCAGTCGTCGGGTTCAGCCCCAAGAAATGATCAAGGTGCCTGCCGAGTTGCTCGATGGCTTGGTTAACCTGGCCGGTGAAACGTCCATATCTCGTGGTCGCCTTGAAAACCAGGTCACCGATTTTGCTTTCACCCTAGAAGAAATGGATGCCACGCTGGATCGACTAAAAGATCAGCTGCGACGTCTGGATATAGAAACCGAAGCTCAGGTGTTGTTTCGTCAAGAGCGTCACGGCCCGAACTATGAAGACTTTGATCCATTGGAAATGGACCGTTATAGCCAGTTGCAGCAGTTGTCCCGTTCACTGGTGGAGTCGGCTTCGGATCTAATGGATTTAAAAGGCACCTTGCTGGATAAAACCCGTGATGCAGAAACTCTGTTGTTACAGCAATCGCGTGTTAATACTGAGCTGCAAGAAGGCCTAATGAAAACCCGCATGGTACCGTTTAGTCGCTTGGTACCGCGACTGCGTCGTATCGTGCGTCAGGTGAGCCAGGAACTGGGCAAACAAGTTGAACTGCAGGTAAACAACGCCGAAGGTGAAATGGACAGAAGCGTGTTAGAGCGCCTAATTTCACCTCTGGAACACATGTTAAGAAATGCAGTGGATCACGGCCTGGAAACAGCCGAAGATCGACGTATGGCAGGCAAGCCGGAAGTGGGTAGTGTTTCATTGAGCCTATTTCGCGATGGCGGAGACGTGGTCTTAAAGCTTAGCGATGATGGTGCCGGGATTAACCTGTCGGCGGTGCGAAATAAAGCCATCGAGCGTGGGCTACTATTGCCATCGGAAAAAATTAACGATCAGGATTTATTGCAATTCATCTTGCAGGCGGGCTTTAGCACCGCGCAAAAAGTCACTCAAATATCCGGCCGCGGTGTGGGCATGGATGTGGTAAACAGTGAAATTAAGCAGGTGGGTGGCAGCATTGTTATCAACTCGGTTGAAGGCAAAGGCTCTGAATTTGTCATTCGTTTACCGTTTACGGTGTCGGTTAACCGCGCGTTGATGACCAAGGTAGGGGAGGCGTTGTTTGCCATTCCATTGAACAGTATCGAAGGTATCGTGCGCATCAGTGTCGATAGCTTGCAGGAACTCTATAAACAAGAAAACCCAGTGTATCAATATGCCGGGCGCGACTACCCGCTGGAATACTTGGGCCATCTATTACGTGATGACAGCCAGGTAAGGCTGCCGGAAGGCAATCAATCCATGCCTGTGGTATTAGTGCGTGGTGCACAGCCAGCTGCAGTGCAGGTGGATACTTTGATGGGCTCTCGAGAAATCGTGGTAAAAGCCTTGGGTCCACAGTTTAGTGCGGTGGTGGGTGTCTCGGGCGGTACTATCCTGGGTGATGGTAGCGTGGTTGTCATTCTTGATTTACCAAACATGATGCGTCATGTGCATAGCCTTGAATATCAGCAGCACATTGCCCTTGAACATGAAGAAGAAGCCCATTTGCAAAACCTGTTGGAAGACAGAGTTACTTCGGTATTAGTGGTGGATGATTCGGTAACGGTACGTAAGGTTACCACTCGTCTACTGGAGCGCCATGGTATGGAAGTGCGTACTGCTAAAGATGGTGTAGACGCCATGGAAATTCTGCAGGAATACCGTCCGGACGTAATGTTGCTGGATATTGAAATGCCGCGCATGGATGGCTTTGAAGTGGCCACGCAAATGCGTCACGATTCAAAGCTAAAAGACGTGCCTATCATCATGATTACTTCCCGTACCGGTGATAAACACAAAGAGCGGGCCATGGCCATCGGCGTTACCGACTACATGGGTAAACCCTTCCAGGAAGAGAAACTGCTCGGCTCTATCAATAACATTGTGGGTAAGGGGCGGTGACACACGGCGCTATCATGAAGTTGGCCGTGGTTGCAGAGGACTCATTACAACAACACAGATTACGCAGCGCCATGGAAGACTTTGGCTGTGAAGTGGTGTGTCTCAGCCCT
>MAAD01000057.1:7246-7906 GCA_002162985.1 Bermanella sp. 47_1433_sub80_T6
GAGCAACCGGTTTTATTGGGTTTTGAAGCCGCCCCCAGCAAGCAACACAGTGATTACCCAAAATGGGAAAAGCGCCTTTATGGCAAGCTTAAGCAGTTGTTGGGCACAGATTTAATTCATGTCAAGAACGCCGCCAGTCTAAACCTAATTGCTAAAAATATTACCGCTTCCCCCAGTTTAACCTTGCCGCAGAATGTACCTGTTAATCGTGGTGCTAAAGCCAAGTACGTTTGGACCTTGGGAAGCTCCCTTGGTGGCCCTGAGGCAGTTAAAGAGTTCCTTGATGCCTTGCCTGAGGGTTTACCTGTCGCATTCATATACGGGCAACACATAGATGCCCAATCGGTACCCGTACTGGCCCGTGTATTAGCGCGACATTCACACTTTAAACTCATGATGGCCACCGATGGTATGAGTTTGCACAATGGCGAGGTGATGATTGTGCCCGCCGATAAAGAGGTGGAAATTATCGCAGGCTCAGTACGAATTTGCAGTCACGAATGGCCAGGGCCTTACGGTCCTTCCGTGGACCAATTAATTTTAAACGTACAGCGTGCCTACCAAAATTCCGGGGTCATTATTTTCAGTGGCATGGGTAACGATGGCGCCGTGGCGCTGCAATCTTTGTCTAAAAAGAATAAAGAACAGCCATTAGAAATT
>MAAD01000220.1 GCA_002162985.1 Bermanella sp. 47_1433_sub80_T6
CAAAGCCGTACCTCTTCTTCACGGTCGACTGGCGGCGACATCAGCGGCATCGCCGATCAGGTATATGACGAATTACGCAAGCGTCAGTCTGAGCGTAGTGGAGGGAATCGATAATGAATCCAAAAGCGTTAGTACTGGGTATTATTTCCCTTATCGTTATCATGATTGGCTTGTCTAGCCTGTACGTGGTGAACGAAACCGAACGAGCCATTAAGCTGCAGTTTGGTTCCATCGTCGAAGATGACATTAAACCCGGCATTCACTTTAAGATGCCATTTGTGCAGAAGGTTAAAAAATTCGATGCCCGCTTGTTAACTCTGGATGCTCGTCCAGAGCGTTTCTTAACGGCCGGTAAAAAGTTTTTAATCGTCGACAGCTTTGTTAAATGGCGCATCATCAACGTGCGCGCCTTCTACAAGGCCACCTCGGGTGATCGTTATCGTGGTGCTGCCCTGTTATCAAGCCTGGTAAACGACGGCTTGCGTGCCGAGTTTGCCAACCGTACCGTGCAAGAAGTGGTATCGGGCGAGCGTGATGAATTGATGGCGCATCTAACCGAAACCTTAAACACCCAAGCACAAACTCAATACGGTATCGAGATTGTGGATACTCGCGTAAAAGGCATCGACTTACCTGATGAGTTGATGAATAACGTTTACCGCAGAATGTCGGCGGAACGTGAACGTGAAGCGCGTGAACTACGTTCACAAGGTCGCGAACTGGCCGAAGGTATTAAAGCCGATGCCGATCGTCAGAAGACCGTATTGGTAGCCAACGCCTATAAGGAATCGGAAATGACCCGAGGTGCAGGAGATGCGGTTTCAGCCCGTACCTATGCCAAGGCCTATAACCGTGACCCAGAGTTTTATGCCTTTACCCGTTCTTTAAAAGCCTACGAAGAAACCTTCAACGGCGCCGAAGACGTGTTATTGCTTAAGCCTGACAGTGACTTCTTCAAATACATGAAGAGCTCCAAGGGTAAGTAACTCAATAGCTTTTGAGTTGCTCTAAAAAAACCGCACCTTTGAGTGCGGTTTTTTTATGGCTAGGGATAGCCTGTATCCTGCATTGCCCTCATAAGAGCCATCCATGGCTCGATCGTAGGAGGTCACCCCGTGACCGACCTGTCTTACCAGCAGCGGCTTCGCTCCCACCAAGGCAAACCCCTTTCCCTTGGCGCTAAGGCCAAAAAAGTGTAGAATTCGCGCAACCGGGCTTAATCCCGGTTTTTTTGTGTAGTGAAGCTAAGTATGGACAGTTCTTTCTGGCAACAATTAATGATCGCAATAAGCCTAGTGCTGGTGATTGAGGGCATATTACCCTTTTTATACCCGCGCAGATGGCGTCGTCTGGTAGCCCAAATGGCCACCATAGACGATAAAACCATGCGACTGATTGGCCTGATAAGCATGCTGTCTGGTGTTGGTCTTCTATTTTTAGTGTCTTAAGAGAACGAGTCGAATGAGCCAAGCCGATCGCTGGTTACTTCCGGACGGAATTGAAGAGCTGTTGCCTCCCCAGGCAAAGCAGCTTGAAAGCATGCGTCGTACATTATTAGATACCTTTGCATGCTGGGGGTACGAGCTTGTCATGCCTCCCCAACTAGAACATCTAGAGTCATTGCTTACCGGTGTGGGCAGTGACTTGAATTTGCATACCTTTAAGGTAACCGACCAATTAAGCGGTAAGTTAATGGGCGTTAGTGCCGATATTACCCCTCAGGTTGCCCGTATCGATGCCCACAGCTGGCCCAAAGAAGGTGTGAATCGCCTCAGTTACTGCGGCCCTGTGTTGCATACCAAAGCCAAGTCTTTATTAAGCTCGCGCGCACCCATGCAAATTGGTGCCGAGTTATTTGGCGAGTCGGCCTCTTGTGCCGATATTGAAATATTATCTCTGTTGGTTGAATCCATGAGCGCGGCCGGTGTAAAAACAATTCACCTGGATCTGGGCCATGTGGGTGTATATAAAGCCCTGGTTGAAGCTGCGGATTTAACCAAGAATGCCAGCGAACAAATATTCAATACCCTGAATACCAAGTCGGTGACCGAATACCGTATTCTGGTTAAAGAGCATATTCAGGATGCTAAATTGCAGGCAGCCTTCCTGTGTTTGCTAGAGATGAATGGCGGCACCGAAGTGCTGGACCGCGCCCAAGACTTAAAGGATGTGGCTGATATAGCCGCATCATTGGATAATTTAAAAGAAATTTGCTGTGCTATTAAGGCGCGCTTCCCTGAGGTTAACATCTTTTTAGATTTAGCCGAGTTGCGCGGTTTTGACTACCACACGGGTGTGGTATTTGCCGCCTATGTGGCCGGTCACGGTCAGGCAGTGGCGCAAGGTGGGCGTTATGATGATACCGGTGCGGTATTTGGGCGTTCTCGTGCGGCCACCGGCTTCAGTGCCGACCTTAAGCAATGGATTCAAGTAATTGATAATAACGCATCACCCGTGGAGGCTATTTTTGCTCCCCATGATGCCGACTGGTCTGCCGTTTGTGAGCTACGCTCACAGGGTAAGCGAGTCATTAGTGGGCTATCAAGCAATGATACTCCGGCAGCCTCTGGTTGCACTTCGTCGTTGGTGTGTGAAAACAGCCAGTGGATCGTGAAAGTTCTTTAAAGCCGCTAATTTAATTAGTGGGTGTTGAGCAATAAATTGAGCGCAAAGAAAGTCATGGGCAAGAACGTAGTTGTATTAGGCACCCAATGGGGTGATGAAGGCAAAGGCAAGATTGTAGATTTGCTAACTGAAAAAGCCACCGCAGTAGTGCGTTTTCAGGGCGGTCACAATGCCGGTCATACACTGGTAATAGACGGTGTTAAAACCGCGCTGCACCTGATTCCATCGGGTATTTTACGCGAAGGCGTACAGTGCATCATAGGTAACGGTGTTGTAGTGGCACCAGACGCATTATTGAAAGAAGCTCGCGCGCTTGAAGCACGCGGCATTCCTGTGATGGAGCGTTTGCGTTTGTCTCACGCTTGCCCACTTATCTTGCCTTATCATGTGGCTCTTGATCAGGCCCGTGAAATTAAACGTGGTAATGCCAAAATTGGTACGACCGGCCGCGGTATTGGTCCAGCTTATGAAGATAAGGTAGCGCGTCGCGGATTACGTGTAGGTGATATGTATCAGCCAGAGTTTGCTGAAAAATTAAAAGAAGTTATGGAATTCCATAACTTCTCTTTGAAGAACTACTACAAGGTAGATGAAGTAAGCTACGAGGAAACTCTGGCTTCTTGCATGGATTGGGCGGCTCAGATTAAAGACATCGTTTTAGATGCGGTTGATCTAGTGCATAGCATTCGTGAAGCTGGCGGCGATATTATGTTTGAAGGTGCCCAGGGTACACTTCTTGATATCGACCACGGTACTTACCCGTTTGTAACTTCGTCTAACACTACTGCCGGTGGTGTTGCTTGTGGTTCTGGTGTGGGTCCTTTATACCTGGATCAAATTCTGGGTATTACCAAGGCTTACACCACTCGTGTGGGTTCGGGTCCTTTCCCAACTGAATTGTTTGATGAGGTAGGCGAGCACTTGTCTACCGTGGGCCACGAAAAAGGCACCACTACTGGCCGTTCACGTCGTTGTGGTTGGTTTGATGCGGCACTGGTTAAACATGCTATTCGTGTTAACTCGGTAAACACTATCTGTCTAACTAAGTTAGATGTATTAGACGGTTTGGATGTGGTTAAAGTATGTGTGGGTTACCAGGATAAAGATGGTAACGCGGTAAATGTACCGGCCAGTGCCGATCAGTTTGATAAAATCACCCCTGTTTACGAAGAGTTAGCAGGTTGGAGCGAAAACACAGTAGGTGCTCAGAAGCTGGAAGACTTGCCAGAAAATGCTCGTGCTTATATTCGCTTCGTAGAAAATGCCATCGGTGCGCCCATCGATATTATTTCGACGGGCCCTGATCGTGTGCAGACCATCGTATTGCGTCACAGCTTTGAGTTTTAATAAAAGCTAAATCGTAAAAAAAGCCGGCCTAGTGTCGGCTTTTTGCGTTTTGGGCTTTTAAATATAAATAAAATTAATTAATCAAAAAGGAAAATAAAATGGCTAATAAAACCGGTGAGCAGATTCGACGTCAGGTGATGGGTGATGAGTTTGTAGATCGCGCGCTAAACAATGCCGATGAATTAACCCAGCCTTTGCAAGAATATATAAACGAGCATTCCTGGGGTGCCAGCTGGGTGCGTGAAGACCTGGACTTAAAAACCCGCAGCCTGGTGACTCTGGGTATGTTGGCGGCTTTAAAATGCCCCACTGAAATCAAGGGTCATACTAGAGGTGCGTTACGTAATGGCGCTACTAAGCATGAGATTGCGGCAGTCTTTTTACACTCTGCGGTTTATTGTGGCGCTCCGGCGGCACAGGATGCCTTCAGAGCGGCCAAAGAAATCCTGGATGCCTGGGAAGACTAAGCTGTAGGAGGGCAGCCTTTTGGCAATTGCTTAATGCATCTCTAATACCCACATCCATGTGGGTATACTCGACAAACCCCTGTCGATTCTAAAAGATCGCCTACAAGGTGAGCCTCTACACAAAAGAAATATTGGATGCCGGGTGCGAATACGTTACCTTGCGTCCTATCCTATTTTTTAAGCTGGAAAACCATGAATCACGCGCTTATTGAAATTCTTGCCGATGGTCAATTTCATTCCGGTGAAGACATGGGGGCGGGTCTGGGCATTAGTCGGGCGGCTATCTGGAAGCAGCTGCAAAAACTGGAGGCCATGAACATTCCGCTGCACTCGGTGAAGGGTAAGGGTTATCGCCTGCCTGAGGCGGTGGAGCTATTGAAGCTGGAAAGCCTGCAAAAAGCAGGTTTTCCTAGTGGCAAGTTTGCCTCCAGTAAAATTGAACTAAGTATCGACTCCACCAATAACCGCATGATGTCGGTGGCGGAAACCAATGTAAGTGATCGTCATATTGTGTTGGCAGAGATGCAAACCGCTGGCCGTGGTCGCCGTGGTCGTCAATGGCTAAGCCCGTTTGCCCGCAATCTGTATTTCTCTGTGTTATGGCCTTTTTCCCAGGGCATAGCCGCCATCCAAGGTCTGAGCCTGGCGGTGGGCCTGGCCATTCAGCGCAGCCTGAAAGAGCAGGGTGTGCAGGGAGTGGGTTTAAAGTGGCCTAATGACATCTTGGTTAATGGAGGGGTTGCCAATGGCGCCAAGCTGGGCGGAATTCTCATCGAGTTAACCGGTGACATGAGTGATGCCTGTCAGGTGGTCATAGGGGTGGGCTTAAATCTGGATATCCAGGCTAAGGACCTTACTCAAATTGATCAGCAGGCGGTGGGCGTTAAGCAGTTGGGAGGTAATATTTCCCGTAATGCTATGGCGGCCAATATCGTCAATCACTTGTGTGAGGTATTGGAGCAATTTAGTGCTCAGGGATTTGCGCCTCTTCAGCAAGAGTGGAATGACAATGATGCTTTTCGGGGTAAAAAGGTAAAACTGATTTTGCCCTCCAGTGAAATTCAGGGTATCTGTGCCGGGGTGAATGAAAAGGGAGAATTGCAATTGCAGACCGACGAGGGATTAAAGGCCTTTAATGCCGGCGAAGTGAGTTTGCGTGTGGTGACTGAGGGTGAAGGTTAGTTCATGCGATTAGAATTGGATGTGGGCAATACCAGAACTAAATGGCGCCTGTGTGACGACTATAGTGTGCTTGAGTCCGGTCTGGATTTAATGGGCGAGCTTGCCATGGAGCCCTCGTGGGTTGCGATGGTGGAGGTGGTTTGGGTGAGCTCGGTACACCGTGAACTGGACAAGCAAGTTCTATCGGTATTCCCTCAGGCACAGTTTGCCAGCAGTCAGGTGAGTCACAAGGGGTTGAGCAATAGCTACCAGGACGCTCACAAGATGGGCGTAGACAGGTGGTTGGTGATGTTGTCGGTGTGGCAGCAAGAGCCAAATCGCGCTCATATTGTGATTGATGCGGGCACGGCTATTACTCTTGATGTTGTGGATGAATTTGGTCGTCATGTGGGCGGCTACATTTGCCCCGGCTTCAGGATGATGAAGACGAGCCTGCTAGGCGGCACCAAGCGCGTACTGGCCGAAGATAATTGGCAGTTAGGTCGCGCATTGGGTAATAATACCCAGTCCTGCGTGGATCATGGCATACAAGATATGGTGGCCTGCTGGTTGGAGCATCATCGTGCCTTACAGCCCAATGCCAAAATATGGGTAACCGGTGGCGATGGCGAGCGACTGGTGTCCTTGTTGTCGTCCCCTGTGGTGTACGAAGCTGACTTAGTGCTGGACGGCTTAAAAATTTATTTTTCTTAAGATAGAAACAATTAGACATTATGCGTTGGATTTTCATTTCTTTAGTGGTTATTAACCTGGCTTACCTTGGTTATCAATTTTCCCTGCCGCCGGTGTTGGTGCAAAGTGACTCTGTGATGGTGGCGGTGAATGATGCCCAGCCCATTCGTTTATTGTCAGAAATAAAGGCCAAGCAGGCTTTGCCCCAGCAGAAGGCGACTAAACAGTCCTTGTGTTGGGCGGTGGGGCCGTATTTGCTTGGGTTGGATGCCAAGAATATGCAGGCACGCATGCTGGCCTTGGATATCCCTGCTTACCAGGACAAAAGATCGGTAGTAGTGAAAACCGAATCCTGGGTATATTTGCCGCCCTTGGCCAGCAAAAAAATGGCGCTACGTAAGCTAAAGGAATTGCAAAAACGCAAGATAGACAGCTTTGTGATTACCGAGGGTGAATTAGCCAATGGTATCTCTCTTGGCTTATTTAGCCAGCAGGAGTCAGTTGATCGGCTGCTGGAAAAACTGGCTAAGAAAAAAATTGTAGCCCAGGTTAAGCCTTTAGAGCGTAAACGTGACCATATTTGGTTGATGGCACCGGTTAATAAGCGCGCTCCCATTGATGAAAAAACCCGCCAAAGCTTGTTAGAAGGGAAGGATTTGCAGTGGCGTCAGGTGCGCTGTTAATTTTTCAAATAAAACCGCTCATAAGGGTTTGCATAAGCCAAAAAATTGGGTATAGTGCGCGCCCTCTTCGACAAGTTCTATGGCAAGAAGAGTGAGTGTAGAATCTTGTAAGTATGTAATTTCTAAGGGAATTACTTGACAAGCAAGGCTGGTAACGGCAAAATCTGCGCGACAATTTGGTGGGGTTCCCGAGTGGCCAAAGGGATCAGACTGTAAATCTGACGCGAAAGCTTCGCTGGTTCGAATCCAGCCCCCACCACCATGATTTCAAGGCAAGTCTTAAAGCAGTACGAGTTAGCCTTTAGGATTTTGCGGGTATGGTACAATGGTAGAACCTCAGCCTTCCAAGCTGATGATGCGAGTTCGATTCTCGCTACCCGCTCCATTTTCGCTGATATAGCTCAGGTGGTAGAGCGCATCCTTGGTAAGGATGAGGTCCCAAGTTCGACTCTTGGTATCAGCACCATTTATTTGTTTCAATTTATAGAAAACTTGATTCAAGTAAATTATACGTTACAGTTTTTACATATAGTTAAAATTTTGAAGGTGGTTCAATGCTTGGTAGCAGTGAATTGCCTTTTTTCGTATCTGAAAAGATGTGTTGGATCTTACTAAAAAAGTAGAGGCGTTATCATGGCTAAAGAGACATTTGACCGTACCAAACCCCACGTAAACGTTGGCACCATCGGCCACGTTGACCACGGTAAAACTACCCTAACAGCGGCCCTAACTCGCGTAGCGGC
>MAAD01000136.1 GCA_002162985.1 Bermanella sp. 47_1433_sub80_T6
CTGACCTGGTCTGGTGGAGGGATTATTGCCGATTCAAAATGGGAAATGGAGTATCAAGAAAGCCTGGATAAGATATCCAGGCTTATGGATAGCCTAAAGGCTTAGGTTGCGAACACTGGCTTTAATGAATTCACGCTTTAAATCTTCATATTCGTGTACGGCAGGATATTGAGGGAATTCGGCGATGACGTTTTCAGGAGACTTAAATAATATTCCCGCCTCTGCTTCGCCTAGCATGGTCGTGTCATTGTAGGAATCACCTGCTGCGATGCATCGATACTTTAAGCTATGGAACGCCTTAATAGACTGACGCTTAGGATCCACTTGTCTTAGCTTGTAATCGGTAATAAAACCTTCGTCATTAACTTCAAGTTTGTGACACAGTAACGTCGGGAATCCCAGCTGACGCATCAATGGTTGAGCAAAATCGTAAAAAGTATCCGACAGAATCACTACCTGAAAACGCTCACGCAGCCAATCAACAAATTCAACAGCACCATCCAAGGGCTTCAAGGTTGCTATAACTTCCTGGATATCATCCAGCTTTAAACCATTGTCTTTCAGTATTTTAAGACGCTGCTTCATAAGCACGTCATAATCAGGGATATCGCGAGTGGTGGCTTTTAATTCTTCAATACCAGTTTTATTGGCGAATTCAATCCAAATTTCAGGGATTAACACACCTTCCAAATCAAGACAGGCTAGCTCCAAGGTAATACTCCTAGACAGGGTAAAAAAGTGGGCTACTTTATCGTTTATACTGGCTTGCTTCAATGTGTTAAGCGATTTTTATTATAAGCTATGGCTATTAAATTATGCGTAATAATTATTTTTTCGCATATGCAAGATCTGGTATGGTCAGGCAAAGATGGAGAAAGGATATAAAATGATTATCTCAACAGAAGAAATTTCGACCATAAATGATGATTTGGCCAGCAAGCAACCCAAGCAAATCATTAAGTACGCTCTGGAAAAGTTTGACAACATCGCCATCTCATTCAGTGGTGCCGAGGATGTAGTGCTTATAGATTTGGCATTGAAGGCCGGCAAGAATATTCAGGTATTCAGCTTGGATACCGGTCGCCTACATCCGGAAACGTATGCATTCATAGAAACTGTGCGAAAACACTACAATATCGACATAGAGCTCATCAGCCCTAAAACAGAAGATCTTGAGCCCTTTGTAAAGGAAAAAGGCTTATTTAGTTTTTATGAAGACGGCCACCAGCAATGCTGTGGTGTACGCAAGATTAAACCTCTTAGGCGCAGGCTAACCACCGCTCAAGCCTGGATCACAGGACAAAGAAAAGACCAGAGCCCAGGCACCCGTCAATCTATCGATGTGTTTGAACTGGACTCTGGTTTCACAGGTATTGACGAGCAGCTGTACAAATTTAACCCACTGGCTAACTGGTCTTCGGAAGATGTATGGAATTACATCAAGATGTTTGATGTGCCTTTTAATCCATTGCACCAAAAAGGCTTTATTAGCATAGGGTGTGAGCCCTGCACTCGGGCGGTATTACCAAATCAACATGAGCGTGAGGGGCGTTGGTGGTGGGAAAATGAAGGCGGCAAAGAGTGCGGCCTTCATGCATCGAACATTATTAGTAAGTCATAATAATAAAACTGCCCGGCCTAGCGGCTGGGCAACTCTAAGCTAGAAAACATTTCTTCTAGCTCGGCCTTGCTGTGGCACTGCGACGCCTTATCCAAAACACCTTTATCTAGATGTGCGGCAAAACGAGCCACAAAGTCATACATAAATCCTCGCAGGAAGGTGCCCTTCCTAAAGCCAATTTTGGTGATGCTATCTTTAAATAGATGGTCTGCATTAATGGCCACCAAGTCACTGTCTTTCTCAGGGTCGATGGACATGGTTGCCACGATCCCAACTCCTAAGCCCAGTCGCACATACGTTTTAATGACGTCGGCATCTGCAGCGGTAAATACCACCTTGGGGGTTAGTCCTTTGTTTTTGAACGCCTCGTCGAGTTTAGAGCGGCCGGTAAAGCCAAACACATAGGTCACCAATGGAAAGGTCGCTACCTCTTCGAGGGTGGGCCGAGCGCGCTGCGCCAGGGGATGAGTCTTGGGGACCAGAATGCTGCGATTCCAACGGTAGCAAGGCATCATAATCAAATCATTAAAGTGATCCATGGCCTCTGTGGCGATGGCAAAATCCACGGTACCATCTGCAGCCATCTCTGCAATTTGCAAGGGTGTGCCCTGGTGCATGTGCAGTGAAACATCAGGATATTGCTTGATGAAATCCTGAATAATACCCGGAAGTGCGTACCTGGCCTGGGTATGAGTGGTAGCAATGGATAAACTGCCTTTATTCTCATTGCTGAACTCCTGGGCCA
This sequence comes from Bermanella sp. 47_1433_sub80_T6, assembly GCA_002162985.1. Classification (GTDB taxonomy): domain Bacteria; phylum Pseudomonadota; class Gammaproteobacteria; order Pseudomonadales; family Oceanobacteraceae; genus Bermanella. Next base: position 2,367 of record MAAD01000136.1, read on the forward strand.
CCTGCTTGATACTTTCTACCTTGCGCAGAATTTCACCCGAGACCTTTAAAATAGCCTCTCCGGCCGGAGTGACACGGGTTAAATGCTTGCCACTACGGGCAAATATTTCGACGCCTAATTCATCTTCCAGCAAGCGTATTTGCTTACTGATGCCAGGTTGCGAAGTATAAAGCACCTGCGCTGTAGCAGACACGTTTAGGTCGTGATGCGCCACCTCCCAGATGTAGCGCAATTGCTGTAACTTCATAAGCCCTCCAGGCCAACTTTACTTTCACACCCAACAAAAGGTTATAAAAATAGAAGTAAATATTCTTTTCAAGAATAGAAGGAAATCGTTAGATTTACCATCAATCTCTTAGATCACATTTTATAAGCTTAGACTATATCCATGGATTTTCTGTTATATATCGTTTCAGGGGCACTTGTTGGCCTAGTAATTGGCCTAACTGGCATTGGTGGCGGATCCCTCATGACGCCCCTGCTGCTCATGTTTGGCATTCCACCCCATGTGGCGGTGGGAACCGATCTGCTTTACGCCTCTATTACCAAGGCTAGTGGAGTTGTGTCCCATCACAAGCATAAAAGTATTCGCTGGGAAATTACCTGGCTCTTGGCTCTTGGCAGCATCCCAGCAGCCCTTATTACCGGGCTTGTTTTATACTCATATTTCAGCGATTTCAAGCAATACACTGGGGTTATCACCACAAGCCTCGGGGTTATGCTCATACTTACCGCCAGCATGCTTATTTTCAGAAAGAAGCTGCAAATGTTCTCTCAGCGCCAAGTTGACCTTAAGCAAACCAGCTGGTTACAAAAAAATAAAGCGGCACTAACGGTGGCCATGGGTGTTCTGCTGGGGGTCTTTGTCACCTTGTCATCGGTGGGGGCCGGTGCCATTGGCACTGCCATATTATTAGTGCTCTACCCTCACCTGAAATCCATCAATATTATAGGTACCGATCTGGCACACGCAGTACCATTAACCATGATTGGCGGCCTAATTCACCTGTCATTGGGTAATGTGGACTTCTCATTGCTGGGAGCATTGCTAATAGGCTCTATCCCGGCTATTCATTTGGGCAGCAAGCTTGGTACAAAACTACCGGAAAGCGTATTAAGGGCAGTTCTGGCCAGTCTGTTGATGGGGTTAGGCGCTAAATACGTATTCTTCTAAGATTAGCTGCGCGCCAAATCATTAAGAGTCAGCATGGGGATCATGTGCACGGCGACAGGCGCGGTCTGTAGTACCTTACTCACGACAGAGCCTAACACACCGCCGCAGTAAGCTTGCTGGCCATGACTGCCCAGTACAATCAAGTCACTACCGGTTACCTTAGCCTGCTCAATGATCACCTCGGCAGGCACCCCTACTTTTACCAGTACCTCACGTAGATTAATTAATTTCAATGAATCGGCATATTCCGAATTAAGAGTATCGATCACCTGTAAGCGAATGCGCTCAATGACCTCGTTAAGGCCCTTGTTGCGCAGGTATTCACGTTCTTTGTCGGGCATATAGGTATCGATTATAGATTCAGCAAACAAGCCCATGGGTTCAATGGCATGCAGAATATCAACTGTCGCCCCTGTGCTTTGCACCACAGATGCCAGTTGCTTCATGAGATATGGCCCGTACAACCCTAAATCGGTGGCGAATAAAATATGCTTAATCACGGCGACTGCTTTCTGCCAAATATAAATTAAGCATAGCAGGAGAAATAACTGTCTATACTAAATTCATGCTTATTAGGAGGCGAGTATGGACGACAAATTGTTAAATATTACGGAAACTTGCGCGATACTAAATGTGAGTGAAATCACTGTAAAAAGATGGGCAAGAGAACATTTATTAAAAAGCGTCAAGAGCGGCTCTGAAATCATGTTTCCGGAACCCGATGTCTTAAAATACAAAGAAATAAACGACAGATTGAGCAAATAATCGCCAAGGCTTGCATTTCTTGCAGGCCTTGCCTTTAAAACTTGATAAATGTCATCGATTGCAGCAACAAAGCCCTTCAGCTGTCCCTGTAACTGCTTTATTATTCACTTTAAATATAAAATTAACTTTTCCGTTTCGGATTTTAAGCACCATGACCAACACCCGCCTTGAAGATTTAAACATTAAGAGCTCCACCCCTCTGATCACGCCCGAAAAACTGAAGGCCCAGCTTCCTGCCAGTGACAGTGCCATAACCTCCATAGAAAGTGGTCGCAATGCCATTCGTGACATATTGGAACGCAAGGATCACCGTTTATTTGTGGTCATAGGCCCTTGTTCTATTCATGACGTTAAAGCTGCCAAAGAATACGCCGAGCGATTGAAAGTATTAAGTGAGAAGGTGGGCGATACCTTATTGCTAGTGATGCGCGTTTATTTTGAAAAACCTCGCACTACGGTAGGCTGGAAAGGACTTATTAACGACCCTTACCTAAATGACACCTTCAAAATAGAAGATGGTTTAACCATTTCTCGCAAACTTCTTATTGACCTTGCTGAGTTGGGATTGCCATTAAGTACCGAAGCGCTTGATCCAATCTCCCCGCAATACCTGCAAGATTTGATCAGCTGGTCAGCCATTGGCGCCCGCACTACAGAAAGCCAGACACACAGAGAAATGGCCAGTGGCCTGTCCTCTGCTGTTGGCTTTAAAAATGGCACCGATGGTAATCTAACGGTGGCTATCAATGCCCTGCAGTCGGTCGCCAACCCTCACCGCTTTCTAGGTATTAATGGAGATGGGCAGGTCTCTGTGGTTGAAACCCAGGGCAACCCCAATGGCCACATTGTCTTGCGTGGCGGCGGTGGCAAGCCAAATTACGACTCGGTTAGCATAGCCCTGTGTGAGCAGGAAATTGAGAAAGCCGGCATCCCTAACAACATTATGATTGACTGTAGTCACGCCAACTCCAACAAGAACCCGGCTTTACAGCCTTTGGTTATGGATAATGCCACCAACCAAATCATTGAAGGCAATAAGTCTATTGTGGGCCTGATGGTGGAATCCCACCTGGAGTTTGGCAATCAAAGCATCCCTAAAAATCTGGATGACTTGGTTTACGGGCAATCTGTTACAGATGGCTGTATTTCTTGGGCACAAACCGAAGAAGCCATATTTAAGATGCATGCCAAGCTAAAAGACATCCTGCCTAAGCGTTAATTCAAAACCGGGGTTGCAGTGCAACCCCGGTCATTTTTTATGTTAGAATCCGCCCCCTTCAATATTGAGTAGTTAACGATGAGTCGTCCACAAGTTGGCATTATCATGGGTTCCACCTCTGATTGGCCCACCATGGAAAAAGCTGAAGAAATGCTAACCAAATTAGGCGTTAGTTATGAGGTAAAGGTGGTCTCTGCCCACCGAACTCCGGATTTATTATTCGAATACGCTGAAACTGCCGGTGATCGCGGCATTCAGGTCATCATTGCCGGTGCCGGTGGCGCTGCCCACCTCCCTGGAATGGTATCTGCCAAGACCCATATTCCCGTGCTGGGCGTACCCGTTAAAAGCAAGACCCTTAATGGCATAGACTCATTACTGTCTATCGCCCAAATGCCGGCGGGCATTGCAGTAGGCACTCTGGCCATCGGTCCAGCTGGTGCGGCCAATGCAGGCATACTGGCAGCTCAAATCATCGCTCTAAATGACGCTGACGTACATGCTAAACTGATAGAGTTTCGCCGCCAGCAAACTGAAAAAGTTCTGTCCATACCCGATCCAAGAGATGCATAAATGACTTCAAAACGCGTAGGTGTAATTGGCGCAGGTCAACTTGGCCGAATGATGGCATTGGCTGGCATCCCCCTGGATGTTGACTTTGTATTTTATGACGAAGCCCAGCAATCTCCCTGCAGCAATCTTGGCACTAGCATTCAGCCAAGTTCGGGCAATGCCCTAGAGCAATTTATAGCTTCGGTAGATGTAGTGACTTACGAAAGCGAAAACACCGACCTTGAGCTAATACGGCAGATAAATTTGCAGAAACCGGTCTATCCCGGAGAGCTCTCTTTGGGTAAGAGTCAGCACAGGCTTACAGAAAAGACTGAGTTTAATGACCTAGGCATAGATACCGCCAAGTTTTTGCGGGTAACCAGTAAAGATGAATTGGTACATGCCTGTAACAAACTTGGCCTACCCATAGTGGTGAAAACAACCACTATGGGTTATGACGGCAAGGGACAAGCCGTCATAAAAACCAAGGATGACGTTGATGTCGCCTGGGCTGCCTTAGCTGGTAATGAGCTAATTGCTGAGTCATTTGTTAATTTTAGTCGCGAATTATCTGTTATTGCAGCTAGAGATGTTAAAGGCAATATTCAGGTTTACCCTATTGCAGAAAATGACCATCACGACGGTATACTACGAGTTTCCAGGGTGCCAGTTAAAAATCTATGCCCTGAAAAAGAACAGCAAGCAAAAGAATTCATCACGCTGCTACTGAATCACCTTGATCATGTGGGTGTACTGACCCTTGAGCTCTTTGACTGTGAAGACGGTCTAGTGGCTAACGAGATGGCCCCTAGAGTTCACAACTCAGGCCATTGGAGTATTGAAGGCAGTTACTGCAGTCAGTTTGAAAATCATGTTCGAGCCATATGTGGCATGCCTTTGGGTAACCCTCAAGCCAAACAAGCCGCATCTGCCATGATTAATATCATTGGTAAAAATGGAGATCGAGACTGTGTATTGAGCAATGCCAATGCCCACCTGCACATGTATGGAAAATCAGAGCGAGCCAATCGCAAGCTGGGGCATATTAATGTCTTTGGTAATAGCGAATTGGAAGTGGATGCCAGCCTGGAACAATTAGCCGACTTTATTAGTGAGTGCGGTTAAGCATCATCGCTTAGTTAAACCAAAAGATACTTACAAGGATGTAAGTATCTGCAGTCAGTAAAGGCAATCTCACACCTAAGCTGATAATTCGTTACTTCCCGCCATCCATGGCATGTACACATTCCTGGCACCCTATTTCCTACATGTAGGCATTATCAGAATTTGTATGGTCTGTTACGTCCCGCACACCGGCCAGCTGAGGCAGTTTCGCCAACAAAGTCTTTTCGATGCCTTCCTTAAGGGTGACATCAACCGCGCTACAGCCTTGGCAGCCACCACCAAACTCCAAAATGGCTAAGCCGTCTTCGGTTACTTCTACCAGTTTCACTTCACCACCATGAGATGCCAGTCCCGGGTTTATTTCATTGTAAAGAATGTAGGTGATTTGCTCTTCGAGGGGACTGTCATTGGTTACCTTAGGCATTTTGGCATTGGGCGCTTTTATCGTTAGCTGTCCGCCCATTTTATCTTTGGCGAAATCAATCTTGGCATCCTCCATATAAAGAATGCTTTGTTTGTCCAGATAAACCCGTAAATCATCAAGATCCATTATCTCGTCATTTTCATTCACTTCATCCGGGCGGCAATAAGCCAAACAGGTTTCCGCATAAGGGGTGCCAGGCTGAGTGATAAACACCCTAACTGACATGCCGGGCGAGCTTTGTTTTGCTAATAGCCCAACCAAATAATCTTTAGCTGAATCGGTAATATCCAACATGCAATAACTCCAACAAATTTTGCGCAATTTTACTGATTTTTGGGCAGAAAACCAATCCCTAGTTTATTACTCGGGTATTCCTATTTTAGCATTCTGAGCAAGCGAGCTCATTCTCAATGAGTGCCAATTCATTACATGAAAAACCAATAAGCATTATAAGAAATTAACCATTTTCTCGATATGCAACTTTTGCTATTGTTCGCCCAAGTGAAATATCTCAAAGTTGCGCCTGTTTTTGTGTGACGCAACGATTGAATGGATACCTGTATGTATAAATATGATGACTACGATCAACGTATCGTAGATGAGCGCGTCGCTCAGTTTAAAGGCCAGACCGAACGCTACCTGGCGGGGGAGCTAAGCGAAGAGCAATTTCTTCCTTTGCGCCTGCAAAATGGCCTATATGTTCAACGCTATGCGCCCATGCTGCGAGTAGCAGTACCTTACGGACTCATGTCCAGTCAGCAGGTGCGCAAACTTGCCCACATTGCCCGCACCTATGATAAAGGTTATGCCCACATCAGTACTCGTACTAATGTGCAATTTAACTGGCCTGAACTGGCTGATGTGCCGGCTATTTTGGCCGAACTGGCTGAAGTTCAGATGCACGCCATTCAAACCAGTGGCAACTGTATTCGCAATACCACCACTGATCAGTTTGCCGGCGTCGTACCTGATGAGCTAGTGGATCCGCGTCCTTATTGTGAAATCATTCGCCAGTGGTCAACATTCCACCCTGAATTTGCTTTTTTACCGCGTAAATTCAAAATTGCAGTAAATAGCCATACTAAAGAAGATCGCGTAGCTACCCTGCTGCATGACATAGGCCTCAAGATCGTTCACAACCAAGAAGGTGAATTAGGCTTTCAGGTATACGTGGGCGGCGGCCTGGGCCGTACTCCAATCGTTGCTAGCTTGGTCAAAGAGTTTTTAGCTGAAAAAGACCTGCTTACTTATTTAGATGCCGTATTACGCGTTTACAACCTGAACGGTCGTCGCGATAACAAATACAAGGCCCGAATTAAAATTTTGGTTAAGGCGCTGGGCGTTGAAGCCTTTGCTAACTTAGTTGACGAAGAGTGGCAACATCTTAAAGATGGCCCTGGTACCCTCACCAGTGAAGAGCTAGAGCGCATCAAATCCCACTTTACTGCACCAGCTTATGAAAACCTTAGCGGGGACGACAGTGCCTTGCAGGCACAAATGGCCGACAATAAGGCTTTTTCGAACTGGTATCAGCGCAATATAAACCAACACAAGGTTAGCGGTTACGCCATCGTGACGCTTACCCTGAAAAAAATAGGCACCCCTCCAGGCGACCTTACCGACAAGCAATTGGATATTGTTGCTGATCTGGCTGATCGCTATAGCCTGGGTGAAGTGCGCAGCACTCACGAGCAGAATCTGGTTTTGGCGGATGTAAAAAAATCTGAACTGTTTGATCTTTGGCAGGAAGCCAAAGCCGCCGGTTTTGCCACACCTAACCTGGGCATGATCACCGATATGATTTGCTGCCCCGGCGGTGACTTCTGTGCATTGGCCAATGCCAAATCGTTGCCGGTTGCCGAGGCCCTGCAAGAAAAATTCGACAACCTGGATTACCTGTACGACCTGGGTGAAATTGACCTAAACATCTCGGGCTGCATGAACGCCTGTGGCCATCACCATATTGGCCACATAGGTATTTTAGGCGTAGATAAAAAAGGCGCAGAATTCTACCAGATATCCCTGGGTGGTCAGTCTGGTCCTGAAGCGAGTATCGGTAAAATCTTAGGGCCATCATTTGCCCGAGACGAAATGCCCAATATTATTGGCAAGATACTGGCTGTATTTGTTGAGTTGCGCATAGAAGGTGAACGCTTCATCGACACCTATGGTCGCATCGGTCAATCTCCATTTAAGGAACGTGTTTATGCAAAAGCTAATTAATCATACTGGCGTTCTGGAAAACAACTGGACGCTCGTAGAAGAAATCCAGACTGAACTGCCTAGCGGCAATATTCTGGTACCAGCACCCTACTGGCTGGAAAATCGAGAAGCTCTGACCAAACGAGGTAATGTGGGCATATGGCTAACCAGCGATATCGAACTAGCACCTTTCCTAGGGCTGATATCTGAGCTGCCCGTAATCGCCATTAACTTTCCGGCATTCGCCAATGGGCGCGGCTACAGCCTGGCCCGCCTGGTTAAAGAGCGCAGTGACTTTAAAGGTGAATTAAGAGCCTTTGGCGACGTATTACTGGATCAGTTGTTCTTCATGAAGCGCTGTGGGTTTGATACTTACTTGCTTAAAGACGGCTTGTCGGAACAAAAGGCCTTGGACTTCTTTGCCACTTTCTCTGACCCGTATCAGCTGGCCAATGACCTGACCGACCCGTTATTCAGGCGCAAACATACTGCGGTATAACCCTGTAACCCTGGCAACCTTGTTAATTTAAGGCTGTTAGGGTGCTCCCTTTGCTAAATCTGTCATTAACTGCACGAATATTTAACTCCGCTACAATTACAACTCTACCCGCTTGTCGCTTTCTGGTAATATCCGCCCAAAATATACACTAGGTAATTAGCTTGTTTACTCAATTCAATCTTGACCCTCAGCTGATGAAGGCCATCGAGGCGTTAGATTACAGCGCCCCCACCCCAGTACAGCTGCAAGCCATACCTGCCGCCTTGGCGGGCGATGACATTATGGTGTGCGCCGAAACAGGCAGTGGTAAAACAGCGGCATTTGTTTTGCCTACCCTGCACAAACTCATCAACAAAAAAGCCCCAAACAGTGCCACACGAGTTTTGATACTGGCTCCCACACGGGAACTGGCGCGCCAATTGTTTAAACAGTGTGAAGCATTGGCTAAATTTACTGGAATTGAGGCAGGCCTCATTACCGGAGGAGAATCCTTTAAATTTCAGGCTGCCACCTTCCGCAAGAACCCGGAGATCATTGTATCTACGCCAGGGCGCCTGATAGATCACTTGGGCAGAAAGCCCAACCTCATGAATGATGTTGAGGTATTGGTACTGGATGAGGCCGATCGCATGCTGGATATGGGCTTTGCCGAGGACGTGATGGCCATCGCAAACCATTGTGATGAACAAAAGCAAACCATGCTGTTTTCTGCCACCATGAATCAAAAAGGCATTCGCCATGTGATTAAACAGGTTTTAAATGACCCCACCACCATTACAGTTGATGCTATCAAGGGCAGTCACGGCAATATCAAGCAGCAGATAATGCTGGCCGATGATGATCAGCACAAGGATCGTTTGCTTACCTGGATGTTGGCCAACGAGACTTATCGTCAATGCATCATCTTCAGCAATACTAAAGCCAAGACAGACGAGCTTTATCACTTCCTGCGATACCACAAACATAAAGTGGGTGTGTTGCACGGAGACATGACTCAGGATGAGCGCAATCACATCATGAGTCGTATGCAGCAAGGGCACGTGAGTGTGCTAGTGGCGACCGACGTGGCCTCTCGTGGCCTTGATGTGAAGAATATTGACCTAGTCGTTAACTTTGATCTTCCGCGCAGTGGCGATGATTACGTGCATCGCATTGGCCGTACCGGCCGGGCCGGAGAACAAGGTTTGGCGGTTTCCCTGGTTGACCATAGTGAATGGAACCTAAAGGCGTCTATAGAGCGTTACTTGAAAATAGAATTGGAAGTGCGCAAAGTTAAGGCCCTGCTGGGCAAGTATAAGGGCCCCAAAAAAGTAAAATCCAATGGTAAACCCGTGGGCAAAAAGAAAAAGGATGTTAAGAAGGCGGTTGCAAAGAAATCTGCTGGCAAGAAACCCGCAAATAAACAGCGTCGCTCGCCAGCCAAGCCAAGCCAAGCACATTTTGGCGACGGTACCGCCCCCTTCAAAAAAAGATAAGTCACTAGCTGATATTAGTCACTGACAACCCTGCTACGAAGGGGTTGTCAGCATGACAATCTCTCATCCCTCTTTACTCCCAAGCTATAATGCATCAGTGTTAAGCGACATAGGGAGAGTGATTGATGGAACATGGCCTGTTTTTTTCGTTTTTTGTAATATTTAGTGGCGCCGCCATTCTGGCAACCTTCTCTCTTTACACTCATCAGCCTATTATCGTGGCTTACGTATTGCTGGGCCTGATTGCCGGACCGTCCGGATTTCAGTGGGTGAGTGACCCTGATCTGCTAAATGAAATATCCCACATCGGCATCGTTTTCCTGCTCTTTTTACTGGGGCTCGACATGCAGCCCAGCAGCCTGATTCACGTACTCAAGAAAGCCAGCCTAGTGGCACTCATAAGTTCTGTCTTTTTCTTTGCCATTGGATATTTTGCCGGCCAGGCCTTCCACTTTACGGCCAACGAGAGCCTCATCATGGGCGCCGCCATGATGTTCTCAAGCACTATTATTGGTATTAAACTGTTGCCCACCACTGTGTTGCACCACAAACACATGGGTGAACTGATGATTGGCCTACTGTTAATTCAAGATATGCTGGCCATAGTGGTGCTGCTGGTTATAGGCAGCTCGGGCAATCAAAATACCAGCCAAGTTTCTTTTTTGCTGACAGCACTGGCCCTGCCCTGCCTCATACTGGGTGCCTACCTGGTTGTTAAGTGGATAATACTGCCACTGCTTGAGAAGTTTGACCTATTCCATGAATACCTGTTTTTAATGGCCATTGGATGGTGTCTGGGCTTGGCAGTTCTGGCTGAGTTTCTAGGCCTATCCAAAGAAATAGGAGCATTTATTGCGGGAATAACCTTGGCCACTCACCCTGTGGCTCAGTTTATGACCGACAAACTCAAGCCCATACGGGACTTTTTTCTGGTTTTGTTTTTCTTTGCGCTAGGGGCTAACTTCAAAATCCATGTACTAGCTGACATTTGGCTTTACGCTTTGATCTTGAGTGTCGTGGTTATTGCCATCAAGCCCATTACGTTTAAAGTTTTGTTATCACAGCAATTGGAAAGGAGTGGTCTGGCATGGGATGTGGGGTTCAGGTTGGGTCAGATCAGTGAGTTTTCGCTATTAATTGTGTACCTGGCACTGTCATCAAATTTAATCGGTGAGCAAGCTGCCCATGTTATTCAAGCTACGGCGGTGCTTACCTTTATTATCTCTACCTATATAGTAATATTTAACTACCCCAACCCTATCGCCCCAGCGGATAGGCTGAGGCGAGATTAGGGTGTTAACCCGCTAGATTGTGATCCAGCACGTAACGCCCCTTGATATTACCATTGAGCATGGATTGCAGTGTGTCGGCCAGTTGCTGCTTGGCGATTAGCTGACACTGATCCAGTAACGCAGGCAAACTCCAGTCGCTGGCCATCTTAAGCCACATATCTTGTTTAACATTCAGTGGCAACTCTACCGAATCAACCCCTAATAAGTTAATACCACGCAATATAAATGGCAACACAGTGGTTTGCAGCTCAATGGAGGCCACCAAACCGCAACAAGCAACAGAGCCACCTGGTTTAATCATCTTAAGCATAGTGGCCAACACATCACCTCCGGCCACATCGATGGCCGAACCATAGATGGGTTTTAACATGGGCTTGGCAGAGGATTTCAAAAACTCAGCCCTGGATACGATTTCGCTAACACCTAACTGCTTAAAATATTCTTTATCAGCAGTTTTCGAGGTTAAAGCGTGTACCTCAAAACCAAGTTTAACTAGCAACATAATGGCAATACTGCCCACTCCGCCACTGGCACCGGACACCAATACCGGCCCCTGTTCTTTTTTGGCCCCGGCCATGAGTAATTTATCTATACACAAGGCCGCGGTGAAACCAGCCGTTCCCCAAGCCATACTCTGGTGCGCAGACATGGCGACTGGCATTGGCATGACCCACTTGGCTGGCACGCTAATGTATTCACCAAAGCCACCGCTGGTGTTCATGCCCAGGTCATAGCCTACTACCAGGACTTTTTGGCCTGCTTTAAAATCATCTGTTGCGCAAGATACCACTTCCCCTGCCGCATCTATGCCCGGAGTATGTGGAAACTTCCGGGTCACACCTTTATTGCCACTGAACGATAAAGCGTCTTTGAAGTTTAAGGAGGAGCACTCAACCTTGATAAGTACATCGCCTGCTGGTAAATCCTGGATATTTAGGGTTTTGATGCCTCCAAGATAGGAGCCTGAATCATCTTCTGATACTACAAATGCTTTATATTCCATGTTTATACAAACCATTTCTGGAAAGCCATTTTTTGCAAAGCAGCCTCAATACCCTTACCTACTCCAGCTTGAGCTGCCAAGCCCAATCGCTCCATGACGTTCTTCTTCTTTTCACTGCTTAGCAGGTATACATCGGCTGACTCACATCGCTTTTGCAAATATTCGTCACTGGTTTGGATTTCATCTACCAAGTTTACTTCCAGAGCCTTCTGGCCATACCAAACATCACCATTAGCCACCTTGGTCACGTCAACGACGGAGCGGCGCTCACTGACAAAGTCTTTGAACAGGGTATGTACATCTGCCAAATCATCACGAAATTTATCTCGGGCTTTATCGGTGTTTTCACCAAATAACGTCAAGGTACGCTTGTACTCACCAGCTGTATGCACTTCAAAATCAATATCGTTTTTCTTCAGCAGTCGATTGAAGTTTGGCAGCTGAGCGATGACGCCAATAGAGCCCAGTATCGCAAAAGGGGCGGCAATTATTTTGTCAGCCACCACCGCCATCATGTAGCCACCGCTGGCGGCTACTTTATCGACACATACAGTTAAAGGGATGCCACTTTGTTTAATACGTTCCAGCTGAGATGCTGCAAAGCCGTATTGGTGCACCATGCCACCGCCACTCTCTACTTTTACCACGATCTCGGCAATCCCGCCCCCCAGGCTTAATAACGCAGATATTTCATCTTTCATTTGCTCGCTTTGGGCTGCTTTAATGTCTCCGTTAAAATTTAGAACGTATACTTTGTCTTTTTCATCGTCACTTTCTTGCTTGGAATGCTTTTTTTCAGCTTTTTTTAGCTGCTTGAGCTGTTTCTTTGACATTACAGCATGCTGTAAATGCTTTTTTAAATGATCAAGCTTTTCATTCAGATGCTCTATTTTGATTTTTTGCGGTTTTGACTTTTGCCCTGCACTGGCAATCAACCCCAAAATTACGGCTACCACCACCAAAAAAGTCACTGCCTTCGCCAAGAAAAGCCCATATTCTGTTAAAAATTCCACAATCAATCCTTATATTATTTGCTGGCCAGTGTACCGCCTGCGTTGAGTATCTGCCAGTACCCACCCAAGCCGAAGTGGCCTAAACGACCTAATCATTTGATCAATTCAAACAATCGTTTTAATTCCTGTTGACAGCCCAAGCCAGCTTGCTTAATCTGCTAGGGCTGGGTAACCAGAATATGAGGTCAGTACGTTTTTTGTACATGTTTCAAGACCTCTCCATTTATTATAAGAAGGACAGCAATATGACTGCAGTAACAGATATTATCGAAAAAATGAAAAGCTCTTTTGATGCCGATGCGGCAGCCGGAATGGAAAATATTTTCCAGTTCAGCATCGAAGACGGTGATGATTTTTACCTTGTAATCAAAGACGGTACCTTCGAAATCGCTACTGGCGAAAACGATGATCCTTCAGTAACTCTAATCATGAACACTGAAACTCTAGTGGGTGTTATGACTGGCGAAACTGACGGCATGCAAGCGTTCATGGCTGGCCAGCTACGCGCCGAAGGCGACATGATGTTAGCGACTAAACTGGGTGAGCTTTTCCCTCAGTAATCGCTTGATCTAGCCTTACAAGGCAATAAAAAAGGGAGCATATGCTCCCTTTTTTATTGCCTTAAATATTGTTTACCATGCCTCAACGGCTAACTTAGCCTGCTCGTTAACAGGGGTCGCCAACAGCCCTCTTTTATAGAGCCTAACCTCATAGATTGCACCATCGGCCATGGGCATAAAAGCAGCCGAACCGTTTTTTGCTTGAATAATAGATAGCCACTTCTGCTGCAACATCCATGGCCAGGTATCCACTAGGGCATCATCAATGAAGCCAAACACACTTCTTTGGGCGTTTTTTTCTTGCTCTAAAGAGAGATATCGACCGCTTAGACGGTCCAGTTTGTAAGATGGCAGGTCATTTTCAAATAAACCTTGCAAGCGTATGAGTCGTACATCCAATTGCCATTGATCTCCCCACAACTGATAACTTCTCGGCCGGCCTTGCGCTCCTACCAACTCCACATCGAACTGCTGCTCTGCTAGCTGGCTAAACTTTAGGGTTGCCAGTACCTCCCCCTCTTGTGACTTGTAATAGCTCAACAGGTCCAGGGCTAAAATCCCCCCCAAAACGGTGACTACCAGAGCGGCGAAGCCCGAAGTACCCCTTAGCCACTTTACGAACCAACCCCTTACTAATAAGGTTTTGATGGCTAATGCAGCCAGGCAGATACCCGCGGCAATTACTATGGAGGCAAAAATTTGAACGGCCATTAGCTTACCCTGTATCCTAATTGAGCCATGCTTTTAACAGCAAGATCGAGAATGGCCTGATCTCCCGAATCCGAATGGGAAAGCGCTTCAATATGGTATTCGATACTGGTTAAGGCATCCGCCAACACTTCCAAACGAGCTTCATCAACGCCACTATCGGCATCTAGTACTTTTGCAGATAGATACTCAATGGCCACCGCAATTACCGCAGAGGCTTTTGTTTCATTCAGAAATATCAGCCCTCCTTTAACACCTTGCAGAGCCGGTGCCACGTTGTTGAGGTGTAATTTGTCGGCCATTTCCATATAGGACGCGATGGCGCGCTTTGCCATGCCGATCCCAGAGACTATTTCATCAAACAAGATAATTCGTGCTTCAAAGTAATGACCGGCACCTATTATCTCTTCGTTAGCGGATTTGACGCTGCCCGTTGAAAACTGGGAACTGGCCAGCTCCACCTGCAGCATGGCGTCGGCGATTTGAGCCAGTGCGGTAATTTTTTGGTGATCATCTAGTTGAGGCAAGGCTAAAACATTACTGTGCTGCTCTTTTAAACGTTTCGATAAAGGCACTTGGTTAATAACTTGTAACACATCGGCAAGGGCCGACAGCCTTGTGCTTAAGGCATTAAATCCATCGTCACTTAATGCATTTCTGGCCGCACTATCCAGCGACTCTTTCACGCTGTGAATTTCTTCATGGAAGGCTTTAGATAGGCTCTCGTAAGCGCCCACATCCGGACCACTCAGGAGTCTGCGTTCCTTCTTTAGGTCGCTTTCTAAAATAGCAGTCTGTAGCAGGTAACTTTGCTTAATGCGCTTAATATCGCCAGATTCACAGGCGGACAGTGAAATAATATGCAATAAGTCTTTATGCACCTCATTGGCCAGTTGAGCAGTAAATACTGCTGCACCTTGTTTGATCATAGTGCGCATGACCAGATCAATACGCCCAAATAACACCCGACGGGCCTGTGTTAGCTCGAACTCTTCGTCAACCACGGCATCGACCGCGGCCTTGCAGCACCACCAGAAAGGCCAGGCAATGGTGCCTCTAAAGCCCCGTTCTAATAACACCAATGAACGTTGAATTAATTTGAGTCCAATAACAGGATCAGGGCCATTTAAAACTCGCAACAGGCCCAATTGATACATCAGACGTAATCGAGCTAGATGTGGCTTGATATTTAGTTGAGACTTTTCAACCTGAGGGAGTTTGGGTCTTAAATTAACAGTGAAGAAGTGGGATTCGGATAATGCCTTGTGGTTACCTGTCTTTCTGATCAGGTTAATGGCTGGGATTAGCAGTATTGGATGGTCTTTCTCGTGCTCTAACAGAATCCCTATATAGTGAGACAGGCTCAGCAGTCC
This sequence comes from Bermanella sp. 47_1433_sub80_T6, assembly GCA_002162985.1. Taxonomy (GTDB): domain Bacteria; phylum Pseudomonadota; class Gammaproteobacteria; order Pseudomonadales; family Oceanobacteraceae; genus Bermanella. The sequence goes on from MAAD01000136.1 coordinate 17,751, forward strand.
TCGCCCCAAAGCTTCAAGTTTGGCTTCAATGCTTGTGGTGCCATCTCCCACCAAAGACAGCATTTCAGTGGTTAAAGCCTCTGGCCCCAATAGCTCCAATAGCTTAAAGATGCCTCGGGCCAGGTTTAACTCATCGGCAAATGATTTTAATTGCTGTTGATCCTGGCTTTCGGCAAAGTGTGAGAAATAGCCCTCAGCCTTCTGCAAGGTTGCTTCGAGCTCTTTACGAACTAAGCTAATGGACATGCCTATGTTTGAAGCTTGATTCATTTAGCCTGACTACTCATCATCAATGATCTACCATGTTCAATTCCAGCCTTTCAGTCTATCGTTAAATTACAGCTAAATCATTGATTAAATTCA
>MAAD01000151.1:0-7039 GCA_002162985.1 Bermanella sp. 47_1433_sub80_T6
CCCGCCGCCAACGCCAAACCCACTAATTTCTGGGTTTTTTCTTCAAAGTCATCACCCGGTTCGCGAATCACATCCGCTATGGTTTTGTCGTTAATAAAATCGTGAACACCGTCCGTGCTTAAAAAGAAAATATCGCCGGTTTCCAACTCCACTTCTCGATAATCCATTTCCAGACGACTGTCCATGCCCATGGCACGCGACAAGTACACAGTGTCCTTGTTAATAATGGTGCAATGATCCTGGGTTAAACATTCAAACTGGTTGTCACGCAGACGATAGATGCGGGAATCCCCAACATGAAAAATATAACCTTGCTGGGATTTTAAGATGATCGTGCTTAAGGTGCTAACATGGCCCTTAATTTGACTCTGACCCACCAGCCAGCGATTCAAGGCCGATAAGATTTTTTGCCCGGCAGTCTTTACCGACCAGGCATCCGGCGTGCCGTAGTAATCAGAGATGAAATTGCGCACGCAGGTTTCGCTGGCTTCTTTGCCCGCCTCGGCGGCGCTTACCCCATCGGCAATAACGGCCACTATACCTTTAACAGTTAACGCGGGTTGATCGGGAATGCGCATTCCGATGCAATCTTCGTTCTGCTCTTTTTTACCGGTTTCGGTGCATTGACCCACGGTCACTTTTAGCTGCGCATCTAGATACAAAAAGCTCCCCTTTTTAAATGGATTGTAATATTTAGTATTGGTTACACATTGGGCGGGATCAAATACAAAAAATCAACTGCTATTAGGCTCTATACCAGAATTACAGGGGCAATGTATTTGGTCACTCATAATCAGGTAATGAATTAGCGTCATCAAAGACTAAACTTAGGAGTGGCTTGCTCCTCTTGAGGTGTTTGAGGCATGGATGCCGATGCAAGTCCCCACGGAAGGGTTCACGACGGCCTCAAGAGGAGTAAGCCCACTCCTGAGTTGGCAGACATCACAACTCAAAAGTTCGCTCTAAATTAGAAGAAATACAGTTACGAAATTTCAATCAATTCCACGGTACCGTCTTCGTTAATTTCAGCAATATGCCCTCTGGGCTCATCCAGGAAAATAGCGATCAGGGTGAACACCACCACCGAGCTTAGCGAAATCACGGTAAAGAAGGTTTGCGCATCGCTTAACGAAAACACCAACAGAAAAGCGGCCGCGCCCACGTTGCCATAGGCACCTGTCATACCGGCAATCTGCCCGGTTAAACGGCGCTTAATCAGTGGCACCACAGCAAACACCGCACCAGCCCCCGCTTGTACTGCGAACGAACAAGGAATCACTACCGCCAATACCAGTGCAGTGCTCCAAGTACCATCCATTAAACTCATGAAATAATATCCTAGGCTGGAACCGGTAAGCATCACTAACAAGGCCAAACGACGACCCAGCTTATCGCTGAAGTAGCCCCCTAACGGGCGGGCAAACAGATTCATGGCCATGAAGCTAGCAGCTATGGCGGCACACTTGGCCAGCGACCATTCAGGAAAGATGCTGGTAAATTGCAGGGCCAGCATGGACACCACCGCCACCTCCGATCCAAAGGTCACCATGTAAGCCAGGTTTAACAGGGCAACTTGCTTGAACTTATACCTGTGCAACTCGGGAATATCAGCATTTAAATTATCTTTGTTCACCGAATAGATTTTATAAACCTGCTGACAAAAGTAGGCCAACAGGAATGCATAAATACCCAGGGTAAAACCTTCGCTCAATAGACCAATGCCAACTGGGGACAAACGCCAAGCCAAAATCGCCAGGGCGATAAACATGGGGGCCGTCATGAGAATATATAAGAAAAAATCGCCTTTGCTGGTCACTTCCATAGCGCCCATTTTTTTGGGGCTAAAGTAAGTGCTACCCTTAGGGGTGTTATGCACCAGACGATAAAACACAAAAGCATAAATGATGGCCACGATGCCACCGCTGGCCACCGCATAACGCCACCCTTCTTCACCACCATACATACCCGCCAAGGCAGGCAGAATAAAACCGGCAGCGGCAGCACCAAAATTACCCCAACCACCATAGATGCCTTGCGCGGTACCCGCTTGTTTCACCGGGAACCATTCGGTCATGAGGCGAATACCGATAACAAAACCCGCACCCGAGAAACCCAGCAAGAAGCGCATCAAAGCCAACTGGTTGTAATTTTGTGACATGGCAAAACCCAAACACAAAATGCCACTAATAATTAGGATGGCAGTAAACATGACCTTTGGACCGTATTTATCCACCATCATGCCCACTATGGTTCTCGCGGGTATGGTGAGCGCCACGTTCAACACCAGTAGTGCCTTGGCCTGAGCCGAAGTTAACTGGAAGTACTCTTGAATGAGCGGCATCAAGGAGGCGTGGCAGAACCACATGAAAAAGGTAATAAAAAACGCTATCCAGCCCAAATGCAGGGTACGGATTTTTTGATCTTTGAAATTGAAAACATTAAAACCGGGTTCAGTCATTATGTGTTTCCTAGGATTAAATGTGTTTAAGGGTTAATAATTGATTCACATGATTGAGCAAACCTCATGCCAAAACCCTAAGCCATTGAATATATTGGGGTTTTTCTGAAATACTGGGTCCAAATATAAAAATAGCTGCACCTGGCTCACAATGAATACCGGCTATAGCGCACCAATGAAGTGCAAAACATAGATCTATCCCGCCACCCTTTATGCTAGCAGATGATGCAAGCTTGGTGCGCTTGTATACTCATTATGGTGCACCTCTACCCATAAATATCCACAACAGCCGTTAAACCCCTTTAAAAACAACAACCTACAATATGGCCCCATAATTGCTTAAAGGCTGCCTAGATAATATAAACCTAGAGGCAGTCCCATGAGTGAATCCACATTAAGGAGTAATTTCCTTTCCTTTACGGGCAGAGCAAAAATACTCCATTTAACCTGGATGGCTTTTTTTGTCACCTTTCTAGTGTGGTTCAGCCACGCCCCTTTATTGGTGGTGATTCAAGAGTCCATGGGGCTGACCGATCAGGAAATTAAAACCCTGTTGATCCTAAACGTGGCCCTCACCATCCCGGCACGTATCATCACCGGCATGCTGGTCGACGTATACGGCCCCAGAAAAACCTATTCCGCCATGCTGTTAGCCACAGCAGGCCTGTGTTTCTTATTCGCCCTTTCCACCACCTTTGAAATGCTGGCCTTGGCCCGTTTCTTAATGGGTTTTGTGGGTGCGGGTTTTGTAATTGGTATTCGCATGATTAGCGAATGGTACCCAGCCAAGCAGCTTGGTTTAGCCGAAGGCCTGTACAAAGGCATGGGTAATGTGGGTTCTGCCGTAGCCGCGGTTACTTTACCAACTCTTGCCTTGATGTTTGGTGGCGATGACGGCTGGCGCTATGCCACTGCTATTACCGGTGTTATCGCCCTGGCCTTCGCTTTTGTGTATTACAAAAATGTGAGCGACACACCAGTGGGCTCTACCTATTTTAAGCCTAATAAATCGGGCGGCCTTGAGCTCACCAGTAAACGTGACTTCTACTTCTGTCTATTAATGAACATTCCTATGTATGCAGCACTGGCGGTACTCACCTGGAAAGTCACCGGACTGGGCCTATTAAACGACACCGCCGCATATATTATCTACGCCGTGTTAATTGGCCTGTATTTGTTTCAAGCAAGCCAGTTATTTAAAGTAAACAAAGAGCTTTTCGAAAAACCTGTGGATGAAATATTGCAGTACAACTTTAAGCAGGTGGCTATCTTAAGCATCGCTTACGCGGTGACCTTTGGTGCCGAGTTATCTGTGGTGTCCATGCTGCCGTTATTCTTTAAAGATGTGTTTTTAATTCCCGTAGCCCTGGCTGGCCTGTTTGGCGCCTGCTTCGCGGTGGTGGATGTATTCTCTTGCCCATCGGGCGGTTTCATCAGCGACAAGTTTGGTCGCAAGAGTTCATTGGTCATCTTGTTAAGCGGCGCCGCCATTGGCTTTTTTGCCATGTCACAAATCACCGCCGAATGGCCCATCGCCCTGGCTGTAGCCACTATGATGATAGCTTCTTTCTTTTTAGGCTCGGCTGCCGGTTGTGTCTTCGCGGTGGTGCCACTTATTAAACGTCGCTTAACCGGACAAATTGCCGGCATGGTAGGCGCTTACGGAAACATTGGTGCGGTATTATTCTTAACCATATTTTCTTTTGTAAGCCCGTCAGTATTCTTTTTAACCATTGCCATTGGTATCGCCTTCGCCGCTGCCTGTGCCATGTTCCTGGACGAACCCAAGAGCACCATGGCCGAAGTGATGCCAGACGGCACCGTGCAATTTATTGATGTACACTAATTTACCGTTAAATAGTTAACCCTAACCCCGAGCTAAATATGATGTTTTCTCGGGGTTTATTTTTTCTGGCTGACATATCAGCTTATTTTTTGGCGCGGTATTGGAGCTCAGAACATGGCAGAACATCTGGCAGCAGAATTAACTTTCACCTTGGCACAACGCTCCATTGCCGGCGTTAAACCCGACAACGAAGACGCCATTGGCATTCGCATTCCCAAGTCTACTCTGCTAAGTAACAAGGGTGCGGTAGCGGTCATCGCCGACGGCGTCAGTGCCGCAGAAGCAGGCAAAGAAGCCAGCGAGACCTGCGTTCATAATTTCTTAAACGATTACTACTCCACACCAGACAGCTGGGGGGTAAAAAAATCCACCTCACAAGTATTAACCGCCCTTAATCGCTGGCTGTTTAGCCAGGGTCGCCAATACAGCGATGCCAAGAAAGGCTACGTAAGTACCTTCAGCGCCATTATTTTTAAATCACAAACCGCTCACATTTTTCATGTGGGAGATTCGCGCATCTATCGCTTGCGCAATGGGGATCTGGAACAGGTTACCCGCGACCACACCACCTACATTAATAATGAGCAGTCCTACCTGTCACGCGCCATGGGTTTGGATGTAAAGCTGGACATGGACTACCGCCTGCTGGATTTAGATAACGGCGATATTTTCTTTTTAAGTACCGATGGCATACATGACTTCATTAAAGATACTCACATACGCCAAACATTAAGAAGCTTAAGTACGCAAGAAGATGAGAGTAAGTTTGAAGACGCCTGCGACTCGCTCATCGAAATGGCACTGTCCAATAACAGTGGCGATAACCTCAGCTGTCAAATTTTACGCATCGATAACCTGCCCAATCAAAGCAAGGGTGACGCCAGTCGCAAACTGTCTGAACTGCCCTTCCCACCAGATTTAACCAAAGGCATGGTGCTAGATGGCTACCGGGTGGTTAGAAAGTTACACGACAGCAACCGCAGCCAAATTTATTTGGTGGTGGATGTGGAAACCGACAAACGTTATTGCATGAAAACCCCTTCGGTGAATTTTGATGATGATCTGGCTTATATAGATAGATTCATAATGGAAAGCTGGATTGGCAGCCGCATCAACAACCCCCATGTGGTGAAGGTGGTGGAAACCAACAAACGTAAAACCTGCCTGTATTACCTCACCGAATATATAGACGGCCTTACTCTTGAGCAATGGATAAAAGAAAATCCAAAGCCTGCCATTCAAGACGTGGTGTATCTGGTACAACAGATGGTGAAGGGCCTAACCTCTCTGCATCGACGTGAGACCCTGCATCAGGATATTAAACCCGGCAATATCATGATTGATAAAAACGGCGAAGTGAAAATTATCGATTTTGGTTCCTGCCATATAAAAAGCATCTCCGAGATTGCCACCCCGTTCGAGCGTGATGGTAACTTGGGCACCGCCAGCTACTCGGCTCCGGAAGTGGTATTGGCTGCCCGCAGCACCGTACAGTCGGAAGTATTTTCGTTGGCGGTGATTGTGTATGAAATGTTAACCGGCACCCAACCCTTTGGCGGAAAACTCAATGAGTGTCGCACCACCAAGGCCTATTTAAATACCAAGTACATTCCCTGCTTTGAACAAAACCCGCTGGTGCCCATTTGGATGGATGGTGCCGTTAAAAAAGGTCTACGCTTTAAACCCGAACGACGTTATGACGAGGTGGCTGAGTTTTTACATGAACTGCAACACCCCAACCCCAAATATAAACGAGAGCACCATGCGGTGCTGATGGATAAAAACCCGGTTTTGTTTTGGCAAGTCACCTCCGGGATATTATTTGGCGCACTTTGCATTTCATTATTTTACTAAGCGCACGCTAGCCAGCTCTAATTCAGATTCCCGTCACCCGGCGCGACCCTAGCCTGTGATTAGAGCTGCAGGCCAGGTAATACATGGCTATTTTCACCTGCACCAATATACGCCACCCCCATGAATCCAGCCTGCACCATAGCTGCGCACACCATGAGTACGGCCCCTTCTTTAGCGCATAACACCACTCTAATTTTTCAGTATTTTGTGGTTAAAGCCTTATAAAACAACAAGTTACAGACATGGCACAAGCATTGCTAAGTTAAAGGAAATTATTATAAATCTACCCACTGTGCTGGATTGGAGAGAATGTTATGGCGAATAAAGAAAAGCTCATCGTTATCGGTAACGGCATGGTTGGCCATAAGTTTTTAGAAAGCCTGGTAGACATGGATCAGGCTCAGAACTATGAGATCACCGTTCTGTGTGAAGAACCCCGCGCCGCCTACGACCGTGTATATCTAACCTCTTACTTCTCGGGTAAAACCGCACAAGACTTAAGCCTGGTAAGTGAAGGCTTCTTCGAAACAAATAACATTGATCTTAAACTGAATTGCCAAGCCACCGAGCTGGATCGTGTCAACCAGGTAATTACCACCAATACCGGTGAAAAACTTAGCTACGACAAGGTTATCCTGGCCACCGGTTCTTTTCCGTTTGTACCACCGGTACCCGGCCACGAACGTGAAAATTGCTTGGTATACCGCACCATCGAAGATTTAGAAGCCATTAAAGCCAGCGCCGCTAAAGGCAAAGTTGGTGTAGTTGTAGGTGGCGGTCTATTAGGCCTTGAAGCTGCCAAAGCATTACACGATTTAGGTTTAGAAACTCACGTGGTTGAATTTGCCCCACGCCTAATGGCGGTGCAGGTAGATGACGGC
>MAAD01000151.1:7052-7514 GCA_002162985.1 Bermanella sp. 47_1433_sub80_T6
CGGCGGCGGCGCCTTGCTTAAGAGCAAGATTGAAGAATTAGGCGTGAAGGTTCACACCAGCAAAAACACCCAAAACATCACAGATGGCGATGAATGTTTCCACAAGATGGAATTTGCCGACGGTGAAGTACTAGAGACCGACGTAATATTATTTTCTGCCGGTATTCGCCCGCAAGACGCCTTGGCTCGTTCAAGCGAAATTGAGTTAGGCCCACGTGGCGGCATTCAGATTAACAACCACTGTCAAACGTCTGATGAAAACATCTACGCCATCGGCGAATGTGCTCTATGGGGCGGCATGATCTACGGTCTGGTAGCGCCCGGTTACAACATGGCGAAGGTAGCGGCACAACACCTTACTCAAAGCGGAGATGCCAGCTTCGAAGGCGCCGACATGAGCACCAAACTTAAATTAATGGGTGTAGACGTAGCCTCCATTGGTGACTGTCATGCCCGCACCGA
>MAAD01000306.1 GCA_002162985.1 Bermanella sp. 47_1433_sub80_T6
CCTTACCGTTATCAGTAGCGGCAGCGCTTTTTGGCTTTTCTTTAACTGAAGTCATAGCTTAATTATCTTTTTGGCAACTCAATTGTTGTCAGTACCCACAGGTACTTATTATTGACCACATATTAACAACCCTTTTGGCCCTTGAAAACGAATTCATCACCTGCCGGGCGTTTCAGTCATTTAAGGCATTAGCCAGTTAAAGCCGTTCAACAATTAAACATCTACCCTACGCCCATAATGTACCAACCACTGACACGCACCACAATTGCCGCCCTGCCCTTAAATCGTGCAATTATCATGATATCACCTGCCATTTCAGACCATTCCCCTGCGTATTGACGACACACTGGTCGATAACCATTAAAGACGGCATTCTTTCCACAATTAGCGATATTTACATGCATTAATACGGGGCATAACCCGAAGGTATATTCTATTAATAGGAAAAGTAATTTGGACATTTTGTGCAATTTAACGGGTTTATACATTGCTTTTTGGCGCGCTTTTACTTAACCTCTAAGCCGAATAAAACCTCGTGTCACGGCCAAAAAATACAAGACACCAACGGCCAAGACATGCAGCAAACTTTGACGAATACAAACAAAAATATATTCGTCTTTGAACGGGCGCTAAATCGCTCACAGCCAGGACGGCTTTAAATCCAACCAAACGTGGTAGTACTAAAATGAACATAACAAAGTTGCTAAAGTTTAAAAAACTGGCCGCCATCATGGCCATTGGCCTAATGAGTGTCGGGGTCCAAGCGCAAGAAGAGTTAAGGTTTTTTAACTGGTCTGATTACATGGCCGAAGACACTATCGAAAAATTTGAGGCCGAGACTGGCATCAAAGTAATCGCCGATGTTTTTGATAGCAACGAAGTGCTAGAAGCCAAGCTATTGGCCGGCCGCTCGGGTTACGATTTGGTGGTACCTTCCAGCACCTTTATGGCTCGCCAAATTATTGCAGGGGCCTTTCAGCCATTAGATAAATCCCAGCTTCCTAACATGAAGCACCTGGATAAAGAATTACTCACGTTTCTACAAAAAAATGACCCAGGCAACCGTTACGGCGTGCCTTACCTGTGGGGCACTACCGGCATTGGCTACAATGTTGAACAAGTTAAAAAAGCTTTGGGCACAGATGCTCCGCTTGATAGCTGGGACCTGGTTTTTAAGCCTGAAAATATGAAAAAACTGGCCGAGTGTGGCGTGATCTTTTTGGACTCAGCCGATGAAATTTTCCCACTGGCGCTAAACTACGTAGGCCAGGATCCAAACTCCACCAAGAAAGGTGATTACAAGACCAGTGGTGACGCCGCCAAGATGCTGTCTGGCATTCGCCCTTACATCAATCAGTTCCATTCTTCACAATACATCAACAGCCTGGCAAACGGCGATGCGTGTGTGGCCATAGGTTGGTCCGGTGATGTTTTACAAGCACAAGATCGTGCAAGCGAAGCCGAAAACGGTGTTGAAATTGAATATATTATTCCTAAAGAAGGCACCTCCATCTGGTTTGATATGTTGGTGGTTCCGGCGGATGCAAAAAATGTTGAAAACGCCCACAAGTTTATTAACTTCCTGTTGCGCCCGGATATCATTGCTGATATTTCTAACTACGTTTACTACGCCAACCCGAATACTGGCGCCACTGAAATTCAGGACCAGGAACTGTCAAATAACCCAGGAATCTATCCATCTTCAGAGGTTAAAAAGCGCCTTTTTGCCGCCACGGTTCGTGCTCGTAAGATCGAAAAAGTATTAACACGCAGCTGGACCAATCTTAAAACTGGCCGATAATTACCAGGCAATGCAAATTGCATATTAAAAGTAAATACCCCCCTGGGTATAATTACTAAACAAAGCTCTAGAAGGTGAATAAAAATTCACTTTTTAGAGCTTTTTTTTTGCCTTTTTGTGGCCTTAACTAGTAGTTATTACTGAGCAATGTGGTACGTTAATGGGGTAACGGAGATTACACATAATAAATATAAATGAAGGGTGAGAAATGAAATTACCAGCAAACTTTAAAAAGTCAGCGGCCGTATTGGCACTGACGCTAACGGCAGCCATTCCTGCTGCGCAAGCACAAAGCCAGGAAGTACTAAAATTCTTCAACTGGTCTGATTACATCGCCGAAAATACAGTTGCCAACTTTGAAAAAGAAACCGGCATTAAAGTTATCAACGATGTGTTCGACAGCAACGAAGTACTGGAAGCCAAACTGCTAGCCGGTAGTTCTGGTTACGATCTAGTTGTTCCTTCTTCTACCTTTATGGGTCGCCAAATCATTGCTGGCGTTTTCCAGCCACTTGATAAAAAGAAACTGCCTAACATTAAACACATGGATTCTGATTTAATGAAATCCATTGAGCCATTAGATAAAGGCAATGCTCACGGCGTACCTTACCTATGGGGCACAACCGGCATTGGTTACAACGTTGAAATGGTTAAAAAAGCGCTAGGCGAAGATGCGCCGGTTGATAGCTGGGATTTAGTATTTAAACCTGAAAACATGAAAAAGCTGGCCAGCTGTGGCGTAAGCTTCCTAGATACGGCCGATGAGATTTATCCACTGGCCCTTAAGTATGTAGGAAAAAGCAGCAACTCTAAAGATGCGGCTGACTACAAGAAAGACAGCGAAGCGGCAATGGTTCTAAAAAGTATTCGTCCTTACGTGACTCAGTACCATTCCTCTTCTTACATCAACAGCCTGGCTAATGGCGATATCTGTGTAGCGGTTGGTTGGTCTGGTGATATTTTACAAGCGCAAGATCGTGCGGCTGAAGCTGAAAACGGTGTTGATATTGCTTACACTATCCCTAAAGAAGGCACCACAGTTTGGTTTGATATGCTGGCGATCCCTGCCGATGCTAAAAACTCATCTGCTGCTCACAAGTTTGTTAACTACTTAATGCGTCCTGACGTTATTGCTGATGTGACCAACTACGTATGGTACGCCAACGCCAACACGGCAGCGACCAAGATTCAGGATGCTGAAATCTCTAGCAACCCATCTATCTACCCAACACCTGAAGTTATGAAGCTTTTAACTGCGGGTGAAATGCGCACCAACAAAATCAACAAAATGTTGACTCGTTTTTGGAGCGACATGAAGACAGGTCGTTAATATTTAATTAACACCTCTCTTTAAATTAAAAGAGCAAGCCCCTCTCTATATTAGAAAGGGACTTGCTCTTTTTTTATGTACAGGATGTACGGTATGACGCGGTGCCAGGGATGGCAAAGAGCGGCGTTGCCCAGCTAACCAAAGCCTATATTAAATACTTGAACTGCAAGCCTAGAATAGCGGCGAAACAGTTTGAGGACGCTGTAAACCCATCCCTGGGCGCTTCCTTGAAACATCCATGTTTCAAAAACCTCAAACTGCATCACCACCATTCCATGCTAAATCCTGTTGATCCTGTTGATCCGTCTGATTTAAAAGTATTAACAGCCTCAACATTTAAATTTAGGAGTAGGGGTAGCCTGTTAAGGTGTTTGAGGCATGGATGCCGAAGCAAGCTCCCAGGGATGGGTTCACAGCGACCTTAAACAGGCTACTCCTACTGCTATATTGGCAGGAAGTAAATTTATTTAGAAAGGAATAATCACCCCTCCTCATACATGGAATAAAACTTCTTAGCCGTCCCTATGGTTTCCCAAGTTCCCTGGTACCCTGCTGGAATCACAAATGCTACACCCGGTACAATCTCTTCACTGTGCCCTTCGCTGTCAGTCAGGATGGCCTTACCTTCTATTAGGTAACAAAACTCATCTTCGGTATAACTGATATTCCACTTACCCGTGGTGGATTCCCACACACCGCAGAAAAAATTCTCTTTAGTATTGGTAAAGACATTTTTTACTTTCTGAATGGGGCTGCCTGCCAGCACTCGATCTTGATCGATGGCCGAAGAGGCAACAGATTCGGTATTAGCACTTACACGTAATAATTTTACACTGGACATAATTATCTCTACCTTTTTATATTTATGATTTTAAATAGGGGCGTAATAAACTACATACCATGACATTTAAATCATGTTCGGAGCGCTTTAATGGCTCACCCTTAGTGCAGTTCATCACCAAAAACAGCGCATGGGTTAACTCATGATAAAGCTCCGCCAGGCGCACACGCTCTTTCAATTGTTTGTTAATGCCTAAGCGTTTAAATATTTGAGCTATGGCACTTATGACCATGTCATCGTGCTGCCGGTCTAGCTCACGTAACTCGGGAACTGAAAACATGGCCTGCACCAGAGTTAGGATTGCCTTTTGTTTTTTGTATACTTTAAAGTTGAGGTTAATCATCTGGCTAACCACATCCTGCAAGGGCATGTTTTCAATGTCCCAGCTGTGGTATTCACTTAATACCTTTTCAATTTCGTCCAGCCAACGCATGCCCATGGCGTGCATGATGGCGTATTTATTGGGGAAGTAGTGATACAAAGCCCCCACCGAGATTCCCACTTCTTTGGCAATCACCACTGTATTTAAATCATCAAAACCAACACGCTCTAACAACTGTCCGGTCACATCCAGAATTTGTTGGGCGCGTTTACGCGAACGCCCCTGCACGGGCATGGATCTGGGGCTGATATCGGCCGACTTCTTAGGCACCTTTTTTAAAACAGCCATTAAAACAAGCGATCGCGTAATGCGTAATACAGCATGCCGGCCACCATGCCAGGGCGACGTAACAGGGTGCCTCCGGGAAAAGTAGGGGTAGGTACGGAGCTGAAAATATCAAACTTCTCGGCGCTGCCACTTAGGGCCTCAGCCATGAGCTTGCCACCCAAAGTCGCCAATGCCACACCGTGACCGGAATAACCCTGGGCCACAAATACGTTTTCTTCCAGGCGATCAAAATACGGCATGCGATTCATGGTGATGGCCAGGGTGCCACCCCAGCCGTGATCGATTTTTACTTCTTTTAATTCAGGGTAATATTGCAGCAGGTATTTTTTAACAAAACCGCCTATATCAGTGGGAAATTTATTGGAGTAGTTTTCACCGCCCCCCCACAACAACCGGTTATCGGCGGACAACCTAAAATAGTTGATAACCGATCTTGAATCGGCCACCGCCACATCATCCCGGTTTATCTTGCGGCACAGCTCTTCGCTTAACGGCTCGGTGGCCAGCACAAAGCAATTGATGGGCATGATCTTTTTGGCAATCTTGGGCTCAAGTTTATCCAGGTAACCATTGCAGGCCAGCAACACGTATTTGGCTTTCACCACACCTAGCTGGGTTTGAACTTTTGCATCACTGCCACCGTTGTAATCGATGACTCGGCTGTCTTCATAAATAGTGACACCCGCCTTCACGCAGGCCGCCGCCAAACCCAGGGCATAGTTTAGCGGGTGTAAGTGCGCGGCATCGGTTAGCAACTCGCCAGCAAAGTATTTATCTGTGCCCAACATGGCCTGCACTTCTTCTTCTGACACATGACGGATCGCGTCGTAATTAAGCACTTCCTTTTTGTACTTAACCGAATCCAGCATGTGCTGGTTATGCCCGCGTTTGGCCGCCACATGCAGCACACCGGGTTTTAGGTCACAGTCGATGTTGTGCACTTTAATTAAATCCTTAACCAGGTCTACGGACTCCACCGACATATCCCACAGAGCATTGGCACCATCAACGCCCACCTTCTTAACCAGTTCACTGTGATCCATGTTGTGATCCATGGAGACCTGGCCGCCGTTACGCCCCGACGCCCCCCAGCCCACCTTCTTAGCCTCAACTATGCTCACGCTATAACCTTTCTGGGCCAGGTGCAAAGCCGCCGACAACCCAGTGTAGCCCGCCCCTATGATGCATACATCACTGTGCACCTCTCCCTGCAGGGTGGCAAAGTCGGCTTTGTTGTTAGCCGTGGACGCGTAATAAGATGATTCGTAACCCTGTAATGCCATTTCTTTACCTCTTCGCCATTTAGCGAGACTATAAACCGAAAGATTGTTCAATTACTAAACCGAAAGATACTTCTAATTAGGCGCAATTACAAGTTTATCTAGTGACCCATTATTTTGCTTATCGCCCCCACTAGTGCTGTACACATCCTCAAACAAAACACCTCCCATGGCTGCTAATTTATAGTCTGATTGCTCAAAATCATCCTTCTTAAAAATAGACCAAAACAGGACGATTGGCGGACTTAAACCCGCTATACATTAAATAAATTACTGCGAACCCTAGCCATCCATAAAAATTATTAATGTGAAGCGTGAAAATTGCTCACCGTTTTTGGCGCTTTTCTCGTAGTTTCTAAAATTCTGTGTGGTAATTTAATAAGCACATACAGCAGCTAACTCCCCTGAGAGAAAAAAATGAAAATAACAATGCTCCCCTTTGCGAAAAAAACAGCGGCCGCCCTGGCCCTCAGTCTAGTCGCCAGCGCACCCGTATTGGCCCAAAGCCAGCAAGTGTTAAACTTTTACAACTGGTCGGACTACATTGCCGAAGACACTATCAACAAATTTGAAAAAGAAACCGGCATTAAAGTTAACTTTGATGTGTTTGATAGCAGCGAATTACTGGAAGCCAAGTTACTAGCGGGCAATTCAGGTTATGACCTAGTGGTTACCCCAGCCACCATAATAAAGCGTCACATTGAAGCTGGTGTTTACTTGCCGCTTGATAAACAAAAGCTGCCCAATATTAAACACATGCATCAAACCTTCATGAGCACCGCCGCTACCCAGGATGCAGGTAACAAACATGCTATGCCTTACTTATGGGGCACTACCGGTATTGGCATAAACGTAGATATGGTTAAAAAAGTGCTGGGAGAAGATGTGCCACTTGATAGCTGGGACCTGGTATTCAAGCCTGAAAACATGAAGAAATTGGCCAGTTGTGGCGTGAGCTTCCTAGATACCGCCGACGAAGTGTATTCCGTTGCGCTTAATTATTTAGGCAAGAACGGCAACTCTAGTAATAAAAGTG
>MAAD01000099.1:0-2440 GCA_002162985.1 Bermanella sp. 47_1433_sub80_T6
GCGCTGAAGTTTTCGGTTAAATATTTGAGTAGGTCGCTGTAGTATTTTTGTTTAGCGGGAAACTTGGTTTCATGGCTGCGATTTTCCCCTTGCGGAAAGTATCCGTTTAATACGTGCAGGGCGGTGCCGTCTTTCATCTGGTAACAGGTATGAATAAAGCGTTTCTGGCTTTCTTCGTCATCCCAAGGGAAGCCTTTTTGAACACTGATTAACGGTAGATCACCCAGAGTGGCTACGCCGTAGTGGGCTTTTTGGCTGTGTACTTCGGTGTCGTATCCCAGCTCCTTGGCCCATTCCAATGGAAACTGATCGGGCATCGCTTTTACTTCTTGCATTCCTATGACGTTGGCCTGCAAAGAATTTTTAATTTCTTCAACCTGATGCTGGCGAGCGCGAATGCCGTTTACATTAAATGAAACTATTTTCATGATTAGACCGTGACATGTGTTATTGAACATAAGTTTTAATAACGGCATTATAAACGCCATAAAGAACAAACCAAAAGGGTAGTTTTATGGAATGGCTTTCTGCTGATCCTTCATATATTGGCTTTCTACTGGTCGACCTGGTAGCTATATTTTGCCTGGTGGCTGCCATGCGTTGGTTAAGTCGTTTTCTGGTGCGCCCAGTAACGCAACATTCGGAAGCCAGCAACATCGAAACATCGGCAGCCGTGATTGCACTTATGCTGGCGCTAACAGGAGTGACCTCTGGATCCTTTAGTCTTACCCTCAGTGATGAATGGTGGTTGGTGATCATCTATGGTCTATTGGCCATGGTTTTATTGCGCTTGGGTGTTTGGCTGCAGGATAAAATAGTCTTGCCGGCTCTGGATCTAAATCATGCCACCGCCCAGGGTAATGTGGCGGCGGCGTTCATCACGGGAGCCCATTTAATCGGAACGGCCATTGTGATACGTTCGGCCATGCAGTGGACTTCTCAAGACGCCAACCTTGGACTAGTCGCGTTATTAATGGGCTTTATTATTTCTCAGTTTTTATTGGCGTTGGAGACACGGCTACGCATATCCTGGTCTTCGGGTTTAGTGAACGCCATCGATAAAAAGGCCAGTCCCATGGCCATTAAAGCGGGTGCTCAACATATAGGGGCAGCGCTTGCCATTAGCGGCAGTGCCCATTTTGCTTCTGCCATTGAATACCAACTGGAGTTAGCGGTATTGGCCTGGTTATTTAGCTCAATTCTTTTTTTGTTGGCCTATTTGGCACTGGCTGAATTATGTGTACGTTTTATTTTGCCCAAGGGGGAAGTGTATGAAGGTGGGCGCCCGGCACTGGAGGGGGCTATATACTTAGGGTGGGGGTTTATCTTGCCGGCCTTGGCTGGTTGATTTTAGAGTAGTAAGCTAATACCGGCCTCCTTGGCCGGTAGCACATCTAAATGAGGTGAGTCTTAAAATTGGCTATAGAGGCTTAAATACCTTTACGTTTTCTCGGCCCGATTGCTGTAATTGCTGGGCGTGCATCTGACTCATGGTGCCTTTTGCGCAATACAGTAAAACATTTTTATCGTCAGGCAAATCTTCCAGGCGGGCCATAAGTTCATAAAATGGAATTTTAATGATCTGGTTATTGGTCAGGTGTAGCGGTGTTTGTTCCTCTTCATGAGGCGCACGAATATCAATAATTACATCACTGGCATCGGGTACCTGCACCAGCTCCACGTCTAATATGCCCTCACTGCTGGACAGTACTGCCCCAATTCGCTCTACCTTTTTATTTTGTATGGCGTCTTGCAGCACACTGAAGTCAAACTTGGTTTCCTCGGCTTCTACTTTTTCTATTCGTGCACGAGTAGTGGGTTTTACGGATATCACACCGCAGTATTCCGGCATTCTGGCAGCAAAGTCATAGGCGCCAATTTTTCTGGAGATGTCGATGATTTCGGGTTTATCCATGCAAATAAGGGGTCTTAATACCAGGGTATCGGTAACGGCATCGATAACGTTTAGATTACGCAAAGTTTGGCTGGATACCTGAGCAATACACTCACCCGTTACCAGGGATTCGATGCCCAGTTCTTGGGCCACATCACTGGCCGCTCGCAACATCATGCGCTTTAGAATAACCCCCATTTGAGAGTTGTCTACGTTCTTAAGGATTTCAGCAACTACTCCTTCAAAAGGTACGGTTACAAACTTGACCCCATGGGAGCTGGCATATTGCTTCCATAAGTAATGGGCTACTTGTTTCACCCCCACTTCATGAGCGGTGCCGCCCAGGTTAAAGAATATGTAGTGGGTTAACAGGCCGCGACGAGACATAAGGTGGCTGGCTACGGTGGAGTCGAAGCCGCCAGACATTAAGGATAAAACACCATCGATGCAGCCCAGGGGATAACCACCCATGCCTTGATCGATGGTGCTAATGGTTAGCAGCCTTTGTTTGCGAATTTCCATCTTCACTGTGTAATCGGGTTTCTT
>MAAD01000099.1:2522-9066 GCA_002162985.1 Bermanella sp. 47_1433_sub80_T6
TCTCCGCTGCGTTTTACGCGCACACAAAAGGACTTGCCTTGTATGGCTTCTTTATAAGCCTGTTCGGCCACATCGAGAATGTCGTCAAAGGTCTTAAAGCTGTGCTCTTTTACGGTAAGTATTTTGGCGATGCCGGGAATACGCTGCAAACAAGAGCGGGTGGGCATCTCCTGTTCATCATTTTCAATGCTCACCTCAATGCTGTCCCACTGCCCCTGTACGGAGCAGGCGATATCTGAGTACTTGAGCGTGTTCTTAATATTGCGTCTTAATTGGGCAATGAACTGCTTACGTACCGGACGAGATTTAATGGTGATTTCAGGGAACAGCTTGATGACGAACTTCATGGTGGGTACTAAAGCCAAGTAAAAAGTGGATTATATCAAACTTGGCAGGGGAGTTTTAATAATAATGGCTCAAGATCTGAGCCATTATAGGGTTAGGGTGTCCGTACAATCTTTTTATGGATGGCACTGGCGTGACGCTCGCGAAGCTCGCTGTCGATGTATTTATCAGTAGTGGCCATGCTGGTGTGTCCTGCATCCTCTTTAACGTGCTCCCTTGGGCGGATTTTAACATCCTCTGAGATACCAGTGTGCCTCAGCCAGTGAACGGTAGCTGCCTTAAGCTCACTGGCTTCGTCGGCCTGACCCATGGTTACTAAATTTGCGTAAGCGCCATCGAAACACATCTGCACCAGATTGCGTATTTGACGAGTACTGGTAACGGCGCCATGGCCATGGATCTTGGTAATGAGTGGCGTAGTTTCACCGGGGTAGGGCATGGCCGGTAATTTTAGCCAACTACGGTAGCGCTGCAGTGCCTCTAACATGCCGTTAGAAACCGTAATAATACGGCTCTTGTTGCCCTTGCCCACTACATGAAACCACCAGTTGCGATCCTGGTCGGTACGGAAATCCCCCATCACTGGGGTGGAACGTTCATCGCTGACTAATTCAGAAATTCTCAAATACATACCTAGCAGGCAATTTAAGATAAACAAGGTGCGCTCATGTTGCCCGGGGTCTTGCTCGGCCAGGGTTTGTGCCACCCGCATTACCTCGTCCCACTGGTAGTTGCTGATTCTGCGCACTGGCGCTCTATTTTGGGAAGTTTGAATGAAACGGCTTTTTTGCCTTACCAGAGCCACCGGATTGGCGCTGATGAATTCCTCTTGTATTAGAAAGTTAAAAAAGGAGCTTAAAATAGCAAAGGACGATTGAATGGCTTTTTGGGAAGGGCGGTAGGATGCCACCGCCGTCTTTGTGCCTGTGGCCTTGTTAGATGGGCAGACAAAAGGCCGCCATTCTGTATTGGCCATGCGCATCCCTTGGCGAGACTTAAAACGCGCCACATTTTTAGTACCAATCCAGTGGTGGGGCGGTGAGATGCAAAACTCCATAAATTCTTCTATGTGTTCACGGCGCACCTCTTGTAAAGACCCCTCATGCACCAGCCACAGCCATTGCAGGATACGCTCCACCTCACGGCGATAGGCATTAAACGTAGCGCTGCTGCCTTTATAGCTAGTGAGATAGCGCAGGGCAAAATAATAATCCTGTTGCTGGGCAGGCTTAGCCAAATGAGCGGCCGCTTCTTCTGGGCTAAGCCTGAACGCATCGGGTAGATGCTCCAGGTTATCTAATATGGCAAGCGGGGTAGCCAGCATGGGTTACACAAGCTGCCACTTTAATGTTTCACCTGCACGCAGAGGCACGATCACATCGTCACCCAGTTGCATGGTTTGTGGTGCTACCCAGTCGGTTTTTTGCAAGGTGATGGTATCCGTGTTTCTGGCCATCTTATAGAAATCAGGACCATTAAAGCTGGCAAATGATTCCAGGTAATTTAGGGCACCCAACTCATCAAATATCTCGGCGTATAATTCAATGGCGGCGTAAGCGGTGAAGCAACCTGCGCAACCACAGGCATTTTCTTTGGCCGATTTGGCGTGGGGAGCCGAATCGGTGCCCAAAAAGAAACTGGTGTCGCCCTGGCTAACCACATCGCGTAATGCTTGCTGATGGGTATTGCGTTTTAATATGGGCAAACAATAGTAATGAGGCTTAATACCGCCGACTAACATATGGTTACGGTTGTAAGCCAAGTGTTGTGGCGTAATGGTGGCGCCGATGTTGTCACCATGAGCCAATACAAACTGGGCGGCGTCTTTAGTGGTGATGTGTTCAACTACCAATCTTAAATTAGGAACCTTGGCCACCAGGTTATCTAGTACGTCGTCCAGGAAACGCTTTTCGCGATCAAATACGTCCACCTCGCTTGAGGTCACTTCACCGTGCACCAGCAATGGCATGTCGTACTCAGCCATCACTGCGGCAATGTCTGCTAGTTTGGTTAAATCAGTGACGCCAGAATCGGAATTTGTCGTAGCGCCGGCTGGGTACAGTTTGGCGGCCACCACATGACCCGATTGGGCAGCATCGCGGATAATCTCAGGGGTGGTATTGTCGGTGAGGTAAATTACCATTAAAGGGTTAAACGTTGGGTATGCTTGGCTTTGCGCCAATATGCGAGCGCGATATTCCAGCGCCTGCTGGGCATCCATAACTGGTGGCACTAAGTTGGGCATGATGATGGCTCGGCCCATAATTTTTGCGGTGGCTGGAACTGTGTCTTTTAATACCGCGCCGTCACGTAAATGCAGGTGCCAGTCGTCTGGGCGTGTGATGGTGATTTGCTGTGCCATGAAAAATGCCTTATATGTAGAATGTTTATTGTATCAAAAAGACCGCTGGAGCTGCTAAATAATGCCGTTAAAAGCCGTGCAATCAATTATTCCGATAATAACAATTATCGGAAATTGATATTGGTAATTCCTTGTCTAGTCTTAGGGTATAAATATACATTTGAGATCTCTATGGAAACTGCAATCGAAACCCAGGAATTAACCTCACTGTTCGACTCCAATACATCTCTGGAGGTGATCACCTTTTATGTGGGCAAAACCCAATATGCCACTCCGGTGAGCGAGGTGCGGTACATAGAGCAAGATAAACGCAATACCACTCGCATCGAAGTGGACAAAAAAGTGGGTGCTGAGGTGACCAGTTACCAGGGAAAACCGGTTCCCATCTATGACTTGGCTAACCTTATGGGTTGTGAAGCCGAGTATGAGGCGAATCTTGAAGTATTACAGATACTAAAGGATCGGGAAAAAGAACATATAAGCTGGATGGATTCATTGGAGTCTTGTTTAAGAGACGGCAGTGACTTCACCCTGGCAAAAGACCCTAACCTATGTGCATTTGGCAAGTGGCTGCTTGAATTTGAAGCAGATGATGAAATTCTCGCCGATATCTTGGAGGATTTTGAAACGCCCCATAAAAAAATTCATACCCTGGCAAGTGAATTATTGGCCATGCGCGACAACGATCAACGGGCTGAGTCTTTGGTTGTTTTAGAGGCTGAGCGAACCAAAACGTTTGCCAAACTGATGGCGTTATTTGCCGCCGCCCAAGATCGTTTGGAAAATATTACCCGCCCTATTTTACTTTATATTGATACCGGTAAGAAGATGATAGCCGTCAGGTTAAACGCCATTAGTGACATTGTGACCTATGCGAATACCGACTACACCACTCAAGCAGAGGTGGACGATAACCCACAACTCAATAGCCTGAATTTCTTTTCAGGCTATTTAGAAAATAACGACTCTGAACTGCCACCTTGTGTATTGCTTGATTGGCGCCTATTCAGTGGCAACAGTCAACAATTGGTGCAATGAGGGTTTAACGGGTAACGCTGCGCATGGTGACAAATTCTTCGGCTGAACTGGGGTGAATGCCTATGGTGCTGTCGAAGATAGCCTTGGTAGCTCCAGCCTTTATGGCAATGGCAATCCCCTGCAAAATCTCACTGGCGTGCTCCCCTAGCATGTGAGCCCCTATTACCTTGTCGGTTTTTTTGTCCACCACTAGTTTCATAAAAGTGCGCTCGTCTGAGCCACTCAGTGTGTGTTTAAGTGCCTTGAATTCACTCTCAAATATACTTACATCAAAACCTTGTTGTTTAGCGGACTCTTCGCTTAATCCCACGGTTGCCATACAGGGTTGGGAAAAGATTGCGGTAGGTATGTTGTCATAATTGAGGGCTTCAACCTTATCTTCATATTGCTGAGCTAAAAATGTCATGGCTTCCGCCAGTGCTACCGGCGTTAATTGTGCCGTATTGATTAAATCCCCCATGGCAAAAATACTAGGCACATTGGTTTTAAATGACTCATCTACTTGTACAAAACCTTTGCCATCCAAGGTGACGCCCTGCTCTTCTAACCCTAAATTGTTCAGGTTAGGGCTGCGCCCGGTGGCGCACACTACTAGATCGGCTTGAACAGTTTTACCCGATGCAAATTCAACCTGATAACCGGCCGATTTTTTTATGATAGCACTGGGTTGCTCGGCAATAAGTGAAAGTCCTTTCTTTAATATTTCCCGCTGTGCAACCTGGCGAGTAGATTCATCAAAGCCTCTCAGTAGTTTTCCCGAGCGGGACGCTATGTGAGTGTCACAACCCAGGCCGTTCAAAATGCCCGCAAATTCCACTGCTATATATCCGCTGCCCACTACCACTGCCGATTTTGGAAAAGTTTCCATGTAAAACAGTTCATTGCTGGTGATCATGTGCTCGCTGCCAGGTATATCTGGTTTAGTTGGCCAGCCGCCGGTGGCTAATAGTATTTTATGGCTGCTGTAGCGTGTGCCATCTACTTCTACATGGTTAGGGCCTACGACCTTGCCGTGCCCCCACAGGGTTTGCACTCCTGAGTTATCCAGTAGCTTTTTATAGATACCATTGAGGCGCTCTATTTCTTTTGTTTTGTTATCGCGCAAGGTGGCCCAGTCAAATTTTTGCAATTGTAAATCCAGGCCAAAGCCTTTTGCTTCTTGCAGCATATGAGGGAATTCACTGGCATAAACAAACAGCTTTTTAGGGACGCAGCCTACGTTGACACAGGTGCCTCCCAGGTAACGTGATTCTGCCACCGCTACTTTTTTGCCCATGGCTGCTGCCATGCGCCCTGCTCGTACACCTGCCGAGCCGGCACCAATAATAAATAAATCAAAATCCATGGAGTTTTCCAATGTATGTACCCTCGCCTATGCCTTAAGAACGGCCCGTAAATTCACCAATCCAGGACTCACTTTGTCGATTGAAATTTGCTCTATGGTGATGCCTTTCTGAACTTCTAAAACTTCGAGCCAATCTATCACCGAATTAAAATGCGCTTGATCAAGCCAGATGCGTAAACCTGTTGTACCTTCCGGCTCAAAGCGCTTTAAAGCAATGTTTTTGGCCTTGGCGGTATTATTTACCACGCTTAGTATAGACCCCTTAAACGCGGCTCCACTGGCAGCATTTCCAGATGAAAATAGGTGAGCATTTTCTTTCATCTTTTGATGAAATTTCAACTCGCTGGCCAGGCGTGTTTGGCTATTTTTTACTGCTTTATCACTGGGTTGCCAGGTCCAGCTAATAATTAAGGCGAGCACTACCAGTATGGAAAGTGCCTTCACCATGGATTGATCCCGTGACGTTAAAGCGCTGAACCAGGCGTGACCGGATTGATACAAACTTGAGGCTTGTATCTGCTGGCCCACTTGATCTTTTAGTCGTTCAATAGTTTCAGCCATTGTTAGATACCTTTATTAAACCTTTAATGCGTTTGCCATCATTGTTCGCCGAGGCAATTTCTACCTGCATGCCGCTTTTTTCCAATTGCTGTTTGATACTGTCTAATTGGGCAATGTTGTTGGTTAATAAACTAATTTCTAATATTCCTTTGTTGCTGGTAAAACGTACCGATTGCAATTGGGCATCTTTATTTTTACGGATCTGCGAACTGGCTTTTGCCAGTATTTGAGTGAATCCGCCCGACATCTGACTATCAGGGGAAGCGGTCTCTAACTTGTCGTTAAAAATACGTTTTAAACCACGCCGAACGGTTTCATCGGGAAAAAGTGTTTGATAGTACTGTTTGGAGGCGGTTTGCACTAAGGAGGCCAGGGTGTTTTGTTGGGATGCACCAATCCAGTTGGTGGCCACCACGATAACAAATAAGCTGGCCGCCAAGGTAAAACAAGCTTTAAGCTTCTGACTGGCTGCATTTTCTTTTTTAATTTTGACCTGATAAGGGCCGCTCAATAAGTTAGTTTTACTCTGCCTGGCCTGTGCCAGCAGGTGCTGATAGACCTCAGTGAATTCCTGTAGGGTGATATCCAGGCCAAGATTTTCCAGTTGAACCTGCAAAAGCTCATCGGCTTCTTCTGCAAAGCAAATAGCCACTGATTTATTGGCATCGTCTGCAGATAAATATCTTTCCAGTGTGAGCGCAAGTAACGCTACCGGCACGGCAAACGCCGAAAATTCACCCAGGCGCACACAGGCCTGGCCGTTTAATATTAAGACGGTGGTTACCCCTGGATTGCTAGGTAATAACAGAGGTGCAAAAAACATTTTTTGAGCTGGGTATGCTTGGCTAACGCTCTCCATGCTTTCATGGTTAATGGTGGCGGCATAGGCCTGG
>MAAD01000119.1 GCA_002162985.1 Bermanella sp. 47_1433_sub80_T6
ACAACACTTTTGAAGCCATCACTCCCGAACTTGCATTCTTTTGGGCGTTTTAAAAGATCGCCTGCCAGCAGCCTCGTACAAAAATTAAAAAAGGGAGCATATGCTCCCTTTTTATGAACTAAATAAAAGGCTCTACATCTACACGTAAAGCACTGCATCAATCTCGTATTCAATCAAACCACTGGGTACCTTAACAGCCACCACATCACCTTCTTCTTTACCAAACAAGGCACGGGCGATAGGAGAACCGGAACTAATTTTACCTTTTGGCACATCAGCTTCGTCTTCACCCACTATGTGATACTGCTTTTCTTCGTCGGTTTCTACGTTAATCAGTTTCACTGTGGTGCCAAAAATTATCTTGCCGTTTTGCGGCATCTTAGATATATCGATAATTTGCACGTTAGACAGCTTGCCTTCGATGTCTTGAATACGACCTTCGATAAAACCCTGCTGTTCACGCGCAGCATGGTACTCGGCATTTTCTTTTAAATCGCCGTGCTCACGAGCGATGGCGATCTCTTTGATAATTTTAGGACGTGAATCTTTTTTTAAGAATTCCAATTCGTCTCGTAGGGCCTGCTCGCCCTGTACTGTCATAGGTACTTTTTGCATTTTATTTTAATCCTTTGAGTCTTTGATCACTCAGAGTGTTTCCCAGCTAACAACCTAGCTAAAGCGTAAATTTTCTAATATCCAGATACACACAAAGGGCCTTTCAGCCCTTCGCGTTTAACACATAGTTGATTTATAGGTTACTTAATCAACGCGTGCAAGTCTTGTATGGACGTACGGTTTTTAAGCCATCTGACTCAAGAGCTTCTACTACCGCAACGGCGCCGGCCAATGTAGTGGTACAGTAAACCTTGTGCTGCAATGCACAACGACGTATCTCGGCAGAGTCGGCAATGGCCACAGGACCTTCTGTGGTATTGACGCTCATGGCGATCTCGTCGTTCTTCATCATATCAATAATGTGTGGACGACCTTCGCCAACTTTATTGACACGGGTCACTTCAACACCGGCTTTGCTCAGAGTTTCAAACGTACCGGCAGTAGAGACAAGGTTAAAGCCTAATGTCTTAAGATCCTTGGCAACTTCGATCATGCCTTCTTTATCGGCGTCACGTACCGATACAAACACGGTACCTTCAGTTGGCAATACTTCTCCGGCACCCAACTGGGCCTTGAAGAACGCTTCACCGAAGGTTTCACCGGCACCCATTACTTCGCCGGTGGACTTCATTTCTGGTCCAAGAATCGGGTCAACACCCTGGAACTTGTTGAACGGGAATACCGCTTCTTTCACCGAGTAGTACGGAGGAATAATCTCTTTGGTGAAACCCAGTTCTTTAAGCGACTTGCCCATCATCACCTTAGCAGCAATAGCCGCCAAAGAGGTACCAATACACTTGGATACAAACGGTACGGTACGTGAGGCACGAGGGTTAACCTCGATTACGTAAATCTCACCATCTTGCCAAGCCAACTGAGTGTTCATCAAACCTACTACGCCCAGCTCCATGGCCATGGCACTTACTTGCGCACGCATTTCATCTTGCACGTCATCAGGCAAGCTGTAAGGCGGTAATGCACAGGCTGAGTCACCTGAGTGAATACCGGCTTGTTCAATGTGCTGCATGATGGCGCCAATTACGACCTGCTCGCCGTCACAGATGGCATCTATGTCTACTTCAACCGCTCGGTTAAGGAAGTAATCCAGCAACACAGGTGAGTCGTTAGACACTTTAACGGCAGTGGCCATGTAGTGACGCAACGCTTCTTCTTTGTATACGATTTC
>MAAD01000200.1 GCA_002162985.1 Bermanella sp. 47_1433_sub80_T6
TCTAGAACTTGTTGTTGGCGAGCAGTTAATTTAATCATATTCGCTTATCTGTTTTTATATACAATTGTAATTATATACAGTGCTGTATATATGTAAAGTATGCTTTATTTGACCATGGCAACCAATTGAACTACATTTGACGCAGTGTCAAAGTATGACAAGCCGTCAAAGAGGTGGTTGTGAAGGATAAATGCTTCATTACAGGGTTTAAAAAAACAAAAGATCGCAAGGCTTTAGAGCGTGAAAATCGTGATCAACTGATTTTATCGGTTGCTCAGAAAATGCTTGCTGAGGGTGGGCTGCAAGCCTTAAGCATGCAGGCCATTGCCGATCACACCGACTATTCAAAAGGCACTATCTATCAGCACTATGGCTGCAAAGAAGATGTGGTGGCCCGAATGGTAATTGGTTGTGGCCAAAATTTGGTGAGGTACATCGAAGCAGCACTGGCTAAGGGCCATAGTTCTCGAGAAAAAATTGTACTGGTGAGCTCTGTTTTTTTCATGAACAGAAAAATGGAGCCTGTGCTCTCGCCCCTAGTGGGCAATATACAGTCAGCGGATTTTAAAGCGAAAATAAGCACCCCCTACCAGAATCAAATAGCGCAGATTGATGCACAAATGTTGAAAAGTGCGCTGTTGCTATTTGATGGTGTGGCAGGATTTGATGAGCAAAAGAAACTGGATGCCACCTTTGGTTGGTGGTCAATGCAGTGGGGGGTATTGGATATACTGGTAAATCAATGGGATTTGGATCAATTGGGTTTTTCCGATCCAGAGCAGCGATATTTTCGAAGTTTACATATCTATCTGGATGGCTTGGGTTTACCTGCAGACGCCACCTGTCACGACTGGCAACGCCTGCAATCTCAAGCACAAAAAATAATTAGAAATATTCAACTTAATAATGAGGACCAATCATGAGTGAAAAATTAACCGGCTTTCTGGTTAGGCACCCCTGGCTCGTCATATTCATGACGTTAATCATCGTGGCGGTCAGCGGCTACGGCGCTAAAAACATTAGTTTAAATGCGGATTACCGCGCATTTTTTAGTCACGACAATCCTCATTTGCAAGCCTTTGAAGACCTGCAGGACCAATATAATAAAGTTGATAATATTCTAATTGCTATTGTTCCTGATGATGGGCAGGTGTTTACACCAAGAATACTGACCCTAATAGAAAACATGTCGGAAGAGTCTTGGCTGGTGCCTTACAGTCGTCGAGTGGACTCAATGACCAACTTTCAGTACACCTTTTCTGAAGAAGACGACCTAATTGTGGCGCCTTTGTTTGAGGACGCTGCCAGTTTAAACCCTGAAGAAATAGAGCATAAAAAAGCAATCGCTTTAAAAGATCCAGTGTTAGCTGGAAACTTAATTGCATTTGATGGCAAGGCCGCCGGCATTAACTTAACCATAAACTTGCCTGGTATAGAGCAGGCCAAGGAAGTGCCAGAGGTAGTGGGTTACGTACGCACTATGGTGGCAAAATATGAAAAAGCCAACCCGGACGTTAGCTTCTACCTAACGGGCGTCACCATGACCAATGCAGCCTTTCCTGAAGCCAGTAAAGCCGATATGAGTACGCTTTATCCGGTTATGATCCTGGTAATCTTGGTGTTGTTATTTTTCTCTTTGAAAGGCATGTGGGGAACGTTGGCAACCTTTACAGTGGTTATTTTCTCAAGTGCCATCGCCATGGGATTGTTTGGTTGGCCGGGCGCTGCTATCACCCCTAATGTGTTGTCGGCGCCTATCATGATTATGACCCTGGCCATTGCCGATTGTATTCATATTTTAATGAGCTACTACCAGGGCATAGGCCGAGGTTTGCATAAGCAAAAGGCCATGATCGAGAGTATTCGTATTAACTTTCAGCCCGTGCTGCTTACCAGTGTCACTACCGCCATTGGCTTTTTAACCCTTAACTTTTCAGATTCTCCTCCGTTTCATGATCTAGGCAATATTGTGTGTATTGGTGTTTTGGCGGCGTTTGTTTTAGCTGTTTTCTTTTTGCCTGCCATTATGATGCTGTTGCCCTCTAAAAAAGTGTCTAGTGCATTTAGTGAAAATACCAAAATGCAGAAACTGTCAGATTTTGTTATTCGTTTTCGTACCCGATTGTTAGTGGGTATGTCCGGGTTAATTATCGTTTTGCTAGCCTTAGTGCCGCTCAATGATTTAAACGACAATACCATTGAGTATTTTGACTGGAGCATTAAGTTTCGTTCGGATACCGAGGCCATTGCCGAGCATTTAACCGGGGTGATGAGTGTTAACTACTCACTCAGTGCCGGTGGTGAGATGAATGTGGCAGACCCTGAATACTTAAATACAGTCGATGCCTTTGCCGAGTTTATACGTTCTCAGCCAGAGGTGCGTCATGTGAGTAGCTTCAGCGATGTTATGAAGCGATTAAACAAAAACATGAATGCAGATGATGAAGCTTATTATCGAGTGCCAGATAATCGTGAGTTGGCGTCTCAGTATATGCTTTTATATGAGTTGTCTTTGCCTTATGGATTGGATATTACTAATCAAGTTAATACCGATAAATCAGCCACCCGAGTGGTGGTGCAGATGGACAAAATTACTTCTAATGAAGTGATTGCACTGGATCACCGTGCGGTGCAGTGGTTAAAAGATAATGCCCCCGATTACATGTTAACCGAGGGGGCCAGTACCACTATGATGTTCTCCCACATCACGGCTCGGAACATAAGCAGTATGATTGGTGGAGTGGTTGCCGCGTTATTTTTAATCTCATTCATTATTCTAATTGCTTTGAAATCGGTGCGCTTAGGACTGATAAGTCTAGTACCAAACCTGGTGCCAGCGGGCATGGGTTTTGGTTTGTGGGCAATCTTTGACGGTCAAGTGGGTTTGAGCCTGTCGGTGGTGATGGGGGTGACACTGGGTATTGTGGTGGATGATACCATTCACTTTTTAAGCAAATACAATCGTGCTAAGCGAGAGCTGAATTTAAGCTCGCAGGAGGCGGTGGAATACGCATTTAAAACGGTGGGTGTGGCGTTAAGTTCCACAACACTGGTTTTGTGTGCCGGGTTTATGGTGTTAACCTTATCTCCGTTCTCCATGAATGCAGAAATGGGACTCATGAGTGCTATCACCATAGGCTTGGCTTTAGTGGTTGATTTCTTCTTCTTGCCGCCCTTATTGCTGTGGTTAGATAAAGATAAGACGAACGTACAATAATCAAAAATAAATATCTTAAATAAAAGGTGAAGAAATGAAAAAAATATTAACCAGCGCCTTGTTAGTGGCCATGGCTGTGTCTTCCTGGGCACAAACCCCTGAAGAAAAGGGTTTGGAAATAGCCATTGAAGGGGACAAGCGTAGCGAAGGTTACGGCGATTCAAAAGTAAAACTGAAGATGGTTTTGATCGACAAAAAAGGCCGTCAGTCATCTCGTGACATGCGGGTGAAGGGTCTTGAAGGTAAGGGTGGTGAGGGGGATAAATCTTTAATGATTTTTGATACTCCTAAAGATCAGAAGGGTGTTGCCATGCTGACCTTTACCCATAAGGTGAAGTCGGACGATCAGTGGTTATTTTTACCTGCCTTAAAGCGTGTTAAAAAGATTTCCAGTCGTAATAAGTCGGGCCCATTCGTAGGCAGTGAGTTTGCGTTTGAAGATATTAGCTCTCAAGAGGTTGAGAAATACACCTATAAGTACCTACGAGACGAAACTGTCAATGGCATGGATTGTTTTGTGGTAGAAAATATTCCTACCGATAAGTATTCTGGTTACACCAAGCAGGTAGTGTGGATTGATAAGGCAGAATATCGTGCGGTAAAGATAGAGTATTACGATCGCAAAAAAAGCCTATTGAAGACGCTGGTTAGTCAGGACTATAAGCAATACTTAGGTAAGTATTGGCGTCCAAGTTTAATGGTGATGACCAATCATCAAACCGGTAAATCCACGCGTTTAGTGTATGAAGATTATGCATTTAATGTGGGTCTAAAAGAAAAAGCATTTACTAAAAACAGTTTGAAGCGAGCTCGCTAGTAATGATGAGTAAATTAACCGCCCCTGTAGTCACCGGTTTAACACTAACAGCTGCATTAATGACCGCCGTTAGCTCTCACGCTGAAATAGCAATAGATGCCCAGCTGGATTATGAGATATCGGCTTATTTCAATGACAGGGCTACATCTTTTTTGAATTCCAGCATTGTGGATCAGCGAATTAATAATTCAGTGAGTCTAGAATTAGAGCTATTCACTGCCTGGGATAACGATGATCAAACTATTACCTTTAAACCTTTTTTCCGTCAGGACGAGATGGATGACGAGCGTACCCACGGTGATATTCGTGAGCTCATGTGGAACAAGCTCAGTGACGACTATGAGTTAAAATTGGGGGTTGGTAAGGTTTTCTGGGGGGTGACGGAGTCGGCTCACCTAGTAGACATCATTAACCAAACCGATTCGGTGGAAAGCATCGACGGTGAGCAAAAACTGGGTCAGCCCATGGTGCAGGTGTTGCTTGAGCGTGAGTGGGGTAATCTGGATCTGTTTGTATTGCCTTACTTTCGGGAGCGTACCTTTGCAGGTTCACAGGCCCGGTTAAGTGCTGGTCTTGATTATGCTGCTGCAGATTATGAATCAAGTAGTGCCGAGCAAAACATTGATTTTGCGATGCGCTTTAATTCGTATATAGACGATTTTGAATATGCACTGTCTGCGTTTCATGGCACTAGCCGTGAAGCTGTTGTAGGGTTTGATTACAAAGCTGTAGATGGTGTTCTGGTTGCTGATCAGTTTAGGTCTTACTATCCAATTATTTCCCAAATTGGGGTTGAGGTTCAATACTTAAATGAGGGTTGGGCTTGGAAATTTGAAGGCATTGTTAGGGATGGAGTACCTGTAAGCTATTATGTTAACTCAACGGAGCTTCTTACTTGGATATTGCAATCTGAAGTGATTGAGGAGTTGACGGGTGAAAAAATGCCTGTGCCAGAGACAATGGAAATTTCAAAAGGCGAGAATTACTTCGCCACCGCCGCCGGCTTCGAGTACACCCAGGTAGGCATCTGGGAGACCCGTATTGACCTTGGTTGGGTAGTAGAGCACATCTACGACTCCCGCCAGGAAAAAGCCAGCCCCGGAGCATTCGAGCACGATGTATTGTTGGCTACCCGTTGGGCTGCCAATGATGACGCTGACTCTACTTTGTTAGCGGGTGTGGTCTACGACTATGAGTATGAAGACTATAGCGTGAGCATAGAGGGTAATACCCGCTTGTTTGATGGGTTATCTCTGGCGGTGGAGGCCCGTGTCTTTGCCCCTGCCAATGACAGTCCTCAGATCGCTTTCCGCGACGAAGACTTCGTAAAACTCACACTTTCTTATTATCTTTAGTAAATCAGCTATAATTGACTGAAATTAAGGGAAAGCCTTGAACTCGTTGGGGTTCTGGGCGGTTTCCTTATCTAAATCTTGACATGATTTTCACTTAAACGTATGTTTGAAACAGACGTTTGATTTAAGTTGCATTCATGGCACATAGTGACACAGTTACCCGAATTTTAGATTCCGCAGAATCCCTCTTTGCAGAGCGCGGTTTTGCCGAGACTTCCTTGCGCAGTATTACTGCCCAGGCGGAGGTGAATCTTGCCGCCGTTAATTACCATTTTGGCTCTAAAAAATCCCTGATTCAGGCGGTGTTTGCACGTTTCTTTACGCCGTTTTATCAAATGGTTGAAGCTAGCTTGGATATGCATGAAAAACGCCACCCAGAAGTGATTCTTACGGTTGAAGAAATCCTGCGGTTTGTGTCCCGTTCCATCTCCAAAGTGAGTGAAGGGGATCGTCGTCGCTTGGCGATTTTCATGCGCTTATTGGGCTTGGCTTATAATCAGGGGCAAGGCCACCTGCGTAAGTTTTTGCAAAATGAATATCGCGCGGTATCCGGGCGAGTGATGGACTTAATTGCCAAGGCGACCCCCGAGCTAAAAGACGAAGAGCGATTTTGGCGCATACACTTCATGTTAGGGGCGGCTGCTTTTACGCTGTCTAATATGGAGCATTTACGAGCCATCTTCGAACATGACTTCGATACCCAGTGTACCGAAGAGGATGTAGTGGCGATGTTAATGCCATTCCTGGGCGCAGGTGTTCGCGCTCAATCCGGTTTATAAAATTTCCTTTCTTTGAGCATATTATCCTTATAAAGTAGTCCGTTGTTGAATGGGCTACATTAAGGAAGTGCTGTGCGTTCTTTGCACATTAATATCAGCGAGCAAACCCTGTCTTTATTGGATGATGATCAAGTGATTAAGCGCTTTTCTATCTCGTCTGCCTTAAATGGCATTGGTCAGAGTGAGGGGTCTGGTCAAACACCACTTGGTCGTCACTATATTCGCGCTAAAATAGGCGAGGGCATGAAACTCAATACGGTGTTTGTGGGCAGGCGTAATACCGGTGAGATATATGATGCCAAGCTTGCTGCCCAGCACCCTTCAAGAGATTGGATTCTTACGCGTATACTCTGGTTGTGTGGTGAAGAGGTGGGTTTTAACCGCTTGGGTAAGGTCGATTCCATGGCTCGTTATATTTATATTCATGGCACACCAGACACCGAGCCCATGGGTGAAGCAAGAAGCCATGGCTGTATACGCATGCGTAATAGTGACGTGTTAACGTTATTTAACTGGGTGCCTGCTGGGTGTCCTGTGATGATCGTCCAGTAATGAGTTTTCTATAAACTCTATAATTGATTAATTAACCGATTCTAAATAGTGAACTGATCCGTGTTAGCGACCTTTATTTCCGACATTCA
>MAAD01000025.1:0-3159 GCA_002162985.1 Bermanella sp. 47_1433_sub80_T6
TACTGGAAACGTGGTCATCTGGATGTGTGGGATCAGTTGGAACAAGCCAATCAATTAACCGTGCGTGCCTCTGTGGGCCTATGGGCTTACCCGGAAGATAACGATGCCGAGCAATTGGCTAAACTAAAGTCCCTGTACCGTGACGATGCCAACAGCTTTTTGCGCATTAACCAAATTAAACTGTACAGCGATGGCATCCCGTCTAATACCACTGCCGCCATGAAAACTCCTTACGAATTTGATTTGCTGGGTCTGGAAGGCAACAAGGGTTTAAACTATTTCACACAAGCCCGTTTAACTAATTATATTAGCGAGCTGGAAGCCACAGGGTTTGACTTTCATATCCATTCCATTGGCGACCGTGGTATTCACGAAGCGCTTAACGCTATTGAAGATGCGGGCAGCGATCAAGGTCGTCACCGTTTAACGCACATTGAAATCCTCGACCCCATCGACACCCCGCGTTTTGCTCAGCTAAACGTGACCGCCGACTTACAAGTGGCTGGTGACTTCACCGACCCATCACACTGGGGTGAGATGATTGATTTAATTGGCGCCGCAAAATCCGACAACCTGGTGCCCATTAAGAGCCTGCAGGAATCTGGCGCTCGTGTAACTCTAAGCAGTGACTGGAGTGTGAGCCCGTTTAACCCATTTATTGGTTTGCAAAATGCGGTGACTCGCGCCCCGCAAAACCTGTCCATGGAAGATGCCTTAGCGGCCTACACCATTAACTCGGCTTATGTGATGCGCCAGGAAAACAAGGTGGGTTCCATTGAAGTGGGCAAAGAGGCAGACCTGGTAGTGTTGGATCAAAATATTCTGACCATTGATCCCACTAAAATCAAACAAACCAAAATTCTGCAAACCCTGTTGAAGGGCAAGGAAGTATTCCGCAGCAGTGGTTTTAACTTATAAACCTGTAATGTTCCCGACACCGGGTGGCAGCTAACGCTGTTACCTGAGTGTCACCTTCCCCGTGTTAATTTTTCACTCTATTTTATTACACTTTCTCTTGAATTCGTGAGCGATAAAGATGAATAAACATAAAAAAACGCCCCACACGCCTTTAAAAAAGGTGTACTGGTTCTGGTCAGTGCCGCAAGTTTGATGTTGGCCGGTTGCAGTGGTTTCAGTGCAGGCAAAGGCCCCAGCAAAGAAACGGTTGCAGTGTATAAAAACGGCGCTATTTATACAGTGAATAAGTCGCAGCCCTGGGCCCAGGCCATAGTGATTGAAAACGGCATCATTAAAATGGTGGGCAGTAACACTGAAGCACAAGGTTTTGAAGCCTCGGCCGCCAACGTGATTGATTTGCAGGGCCGCATGATGATGCCGGGTTTTCACGATGTGCATACCCACCCCATTGAATCGGCCTCTGAAAATACTCAATTTAGTTTAAACCCTCAGGAAGACGACGCCGAAGATTACGTTTATAAAATTAGAAAAGCCGGCAAAGATTTTCGTCACGCCAAATGGCTGGTGGGTTATGGCCATTACGTCGGCACTTTGTTAAACGCCAAACGCAGCCCGGTGGATATACTGGATGACGCAGTGGATTCCCGCCCGGTGGTGATCATGTCGGAAAGCTCCCACTCTGTGTGGGCCAACTCTCGCGCGCTTGAACAACTGGGCATAGATGAAAACACCCCTGATCCCGTGGGTGGCAAGATCATGCACGATAAAAACGGTAAACCCAATGGCATATTGATTGATAACGCAGGTGAGATGGCGTTTGACATGGCTCTGGAAGCCACCGCCAAAAAAGAAGAAATCGATTATGAAGGAATGGTGTATTACACACTGCCGCAGTTGGCTAAAAACGGCATTACTTCTATCTCGGATGCTCGTGTGTATTGGAAGCGTGGCCACCAAAATGTATGGAACCGTTTAGAGCAAGAAGATCAGTTAACCGTGCGCGTCACCGCTGCCTTGTGGTCCTACGCCTCTGAGGATGACGACAGGCAAATTGCCATGTTTAAGTCCCTGTATTCCAACGACCCCAACAGCCTGTTGCGTTTTAACCAAATTAAGATGTACAGCGATGGCTTGATTCAAAATACAACTGCCGCGTTTAAAACCCCTTACCAGTTTGATTTGTTAGGAATTGAGGGCAACAAAGGGCTTAATTATTTTTCTGAAGCGCGTATGGCAAAATACATTAACGAACTGGAAGGCACGGGGTTCGATTTTTTAATTCATGCCATTGGTGATCGTGGAATTCACGAGGCGCTCAATGCCATCGAACAGTCTGGCACTAAAGAGGGCCGCCACCGTATTACTCATGTGGAGATTTTAGATCCGGTGGATGCTAAAAGGTTTGCGAAAATTAATGCCACCGCCGATTGCCAGGTGGCGGGTGAGTGGTCTAATCCTGAGCACTGGGGTGAGTTGGCGGAGTTTATTGATGAAGATAAAACCCATAACCAAATTCCGTTGAAAGACTTGGCCAAAGCCGGTGCTCGTTTAACCCTGAGCAGCGACTGGAGCGTTAGCCCGTTTAATCCTTTTTTAGGTTTGTCTAACGCGGTGAGCCGCGCACCACAAAATATCTCCATGGAAGAAGCGCTGGCGGCTTATACTATTAACTCGGCTTATTCCATGCGCCAGGATGATAAGGTGGGTTCTATCGAAGTGGGCAAAGAAGCTGACTTAGTGGTGCTGGATCAAAATCTGTTTAAAATAGATCAAAGTAAAATCAAAGACACCAGGATTTTACAAACCCTGTTAGCCGGTGAAGAGGTTTACCGCAGCAGCGACCTGTAATCGTTCCTTATGAAGGTGTTCAGGCTTAGTCTGAATGCCTTAATTTCCCTGTGTTGCTTTCACCCCCTTATGGACTATAACAATAGGGTCCCTCTTATTGGTTGTGTGGGTGAAATATGAAAACCTCTTTTTGTTCTCCCTTTCGTTTTTTACAGTTTGGTTTTTTAGCCTTTGTCTTCATTGCTATGAGTGCTACTGGTCAGGCTAAAGCGCCCGATGGCCAAGGGACCCTGGTTTATAAAAACGGCGCGATCTACACGGTGAACCCGAAACAACCTTGGGCGCAAGCTCTGGTGATTGTTGATGGGGTGATTGAGTTTGTGGGCAGTAATGAAGGGGTTGAAAAATTTGAGAAGGGCGCACAGGTGATTAACCTTTTGGGCAAGATGGTGA
>MAAD01000025.1:3176-9785 GCA_002162985.1 Bermanella sp. 47_1433_sub80_T6
ATAATAATCATTTTGCTCTGGGTTATGAGGAAGAGGACCCTGAAAACTATATACCTGCTATTAAGCAGGCGGCTCGGGACTTTCCTGGTGAGCCCTGGCTGGTGGGCTACGGCCATGACATCAATACCCTAATGGAGGCCCAGCGTAATCCGGTGGATATTCTGGATGAGGCGGTAAGCAATCGCGCGGTGATTGTCATGGAGCAAACTTCTCATTCCATGTGGGTGAATTCCAAGGGCTTGGCGTTGTTAGGGTTTAACAAAAATACCCCAAACCCGGTGGGTGGAATCATCATGAAGGATGAAGTCACGGGCCACCCCAATGGATTGTTAATAGATAACGCCGGAGAAATGGCCATGCACTTGGCCATGAAGACCACCCCGCAGCGCCGCCAAAATGATTACGATGGCATGGTAAACCACACGCTGCCGGCCTTTGCCGAACATGGCATTACCTCAATAGTGGATGCCCGTGCCTACTGGCGCCGGGGTCATCCACAAACCTGGCTGCAGTTGGAAAAAGACAATGCCCTCACGGTACGAGCGGTGGTGGGTTTGTGGGCGTACCCCGAAGATGACGATGATGCGCAATTTAAGAAATTAAAGTCCCTTTATCGCAATGACCCAAATAGCCTGCTGCGCATGAATCAAATTAAGCTGTATAGCGATGGCATACCGGTGAATACCACCGCCGCCTTAAACGGCTCATATGTCTTTGATATGTTGGGCCAGCCCACCAATAACGGCTTGAACTACTTCACCCAGACTCGATTGGCTAACTATATTAACGTGCTGGAGGAGGTCGGCTTCGATTTTCATATTCATGCCATTGGCGATCGTGGCATTCATGAGGCGCTTAATGCCATTGAACAGGGCGGCAGCAGCAAGGGTCGTCATCGGCTTACACATCTGGAGATTGTGGATAAAAAGGATATACGACGCTTCGCTCAATTAAACGTCACTGCCGATTGCCAGGTGGCGGGGGATTTTACTCACCCATCTCACTGGCCCGAGATGGCTAAAGTCATAGGGTCTAAAAAAGCCCATAACCTGGTGCCTATTAAGTCCCTTAATGATGCGGGTGCCCGCGTCACCTTAAGCAGTGACTGGAGTGTCAGTGCCTTTAACCCCTTTATTGGTTTGCAAAATGCGCTCACCCGCGCGCCGCAAAACCTGTCTTTGCCCGATGCCTTGGCGGCTTACACCATTAATTCGGCCTATGTGATGCGTCAGGAACAGGTAGTGGGGTCTTTGGAGGTGGGTAAGGAGGCCGATTTACTGGTGCTGGATCAAAACCTGTTTGAGATGGAAGTGGAGGATATCGGGCATACCCAGGTATTGCAGACCTTGCTGGCGGGTGAGGAAGTGTATCTCAGTGAGGATTTTGACTATTAAAGCCTGCAGGCTCGCCATGAGGGGTAAAACGATAATGACTGCACTTTAATCACAACTCAACTTGAGCAAGCGCAAATCTGTATTAGGCTTATGGAATATTAATGGCAGTATAAAAAGCGATTTCACTGGGGTTTAACCATGATTCTGTACTTTATTATCACCTTGGCCTGCACTATGGGTCTGTGTTTTGGGGCTTATCGCTTCTTTGGTCAGCAAATCCTTAGCTTAAATCTAAAGCTGGATGATGGGCGCGGCTACTATTTGGTTTGTGTATTACTTATTACCTTCTTCGGCTCGGCCCTGTCCTACTATGTGGGCGGATTGCTGGGGTACGCCCAAAATGCTGCGCAACACGACAGCTTGGGCGTGGTGATTATGCTCAATGCGGTGGTGGCGCTGGCGGCGTTAACTTATGGTTTGATGCACTTCAAGGAAGGGGAGCGCTATTAAAAGCGCAAAAGCGGTGCGAATTAGCTAAATAGGGGGTGAAATCCCTGTGGCTATCTCGTATAATCCGCGCCTCGTTTCCCCCGACGAAGCCCTAAAACGGAGTTATCGACCGATTTAGAACAAATAAGTTGGTAATTTACCTGATTAGGCGGAATGAAAGATTATGAAAACATATACAGCAAAACCTGAAACAGTAAAACGCGATTGGTTGATCGTAGATGCAGAAGGCCAGACTCTTGGTCGTTTAGCGTCTGCTGTTGCTCTTCGTTTACGTGGCAAGCATAAGCCTGAGTACACTCCTCACGTTGATACTGGTGATAACATCATCATCATCAACGCGGACAAAGTTGTGGTAACTGGTGCGAAAGCAACAGATAAGATGTACTACCGCCACACAGGTTACCCAGGTGGTATCCGTGAAATCAACTTTGACGACCTTCAAGCGCGTAAGCCTGGTCGTGTAGTTGAGCTAGCAGTTAAGGGCATGCTTCCTAAGAACCCTCTTGGTCGTGCAATGTTCACTAAGTTGAAAGTGTATGCTGGTACTGAGCATCCACACGCTGCACAACAACCAAAAGAATTGAAGGTTTAAGGGGATTATCATGGCTACAACTCAAAACTACGGTACTGGTCGTCGTAAGTCTTCTACAGCACGCGTTTTCATGCGTCCTGGAACAGGCAACATCGTGATCAACAAGCGTTCTATTGAAGAATACTTCGGTCGTGAAACTTCTCGCATGGTAGTACGTCAGCCGTTAATGCTGACTGAAAACCTAGAGAAATTTGACCTATACATCACTGTTAAAGGTGGTGGTGCTTCTGGTCAAGCGGGTGCTATCCGTCACGGTATTACTCGTGCATTGATGGACTACGATGAGACTTTACGTCCTTCTCTACGTGCTGCGGGTTATGTTACTCGTGATAGCCGTGAAGTTGAACGTAAGAAAGTTGGTCTACGTAAAGCTCGTAAGAAGCCTCAGTTCTCCAAGCGTTAATCGCTGCGAGCAACTTGCTTCAAAAAAACGCTCAGATGCTCAGCATCTGGGCGTTTTTGCGTTTCTGGGGTTTGTATTCTTTCCTTTTCTCACTCGGTCTATTAAAGCTACCTCAAACAATTACTTGTACCTCGACTTAGGTAAGGTTAATTGATCTGGCGCCTTGTTAATGTGGCCACATTTCATTACTATTCGTGCCAAATTTTTCGATGATCTATAATCTAGCGGTATCGCTGGATTTTGGTCATAAAGAGCCCTTTATGCGCATATTCTTGTTATTTGTGCATAGCGTGTTATACAAAGTGGCTAAGTTTTTAAAGAATTCTAAAAAGTGGATGGGAGAATGCCTGAATGAGTAATGATGGCGTAAACACAGGCCGACGCCGCTTCCTTATCGCAACAACTGCGGTAGGTGGTGGTATTGGTGCTGTGGGTGTGGCAGTACCTTTTGTTAAATCTTGGAATCCAAGTGAAAAAGCAAAAGCGGCGGGCGCACCTGCTAAAGCGGATATAGGCAAAGTTGAGCCAGGCTCCATGATCGTAGTGGAATGGCGCGGTAAACCTGTGTATGTGGTTCGTCGCACCGACGAAGTGATTGGTTTATTGGAAGGCTTAGCCGATGAGCTAAAAGATCCAAACAATACCGTAACCTCTCAGCAACCTGCTTACGCGAACAATATATTCCGTTCTCGTAAAGAAGACCTGGTAGTGATCGAGGGTGTTTGTACTCACTTGGGTTGTGCACCTAAGTACTTCCCTGAAGTGAAGCCACAGGCCTTCCAGGAAAACTGGAAGGGTGGATTCTACTGCCCTTGTCACGGTTCTCGTTTTGATTTGTCTGGTCGTGTACTGAAAGGTTCTCCAGCGGGTAAGAACTTGCGCATTCCACCTTATTCTTATGTGGATGAGAACACCTTGATTATTGGTGTGGACGAGGAGAACGCATAATGAGCAAAATGTCCGATTTTATGGGCTGGGTAGATCATCGTATTCCGTTGACCGCCACCTTCGAAAAGCATATGTCCAAGTACTATGCGCCTAAAAACTTTAACTTCTGGTATTTCTTCGGCGTCTTCGCCTTCTTAATGCTAGCCAACCAGATCCTTACCGGTGTTTGGTTGACCATGTCGTTCACGCCTACAGCAGAGGAAGCCTTTGCGTCTGTTGAATACATCATGCGTGACGTGGAAATGGGTTGGCTGATTCGCTATATGCACTCTACCGGCGCGTCCTTCTTCTTTATAGTTATCTACATGCATATGTTCCGTGGCTTGATGTACGGCTCATACCAGAAGCCTCGTGAGCTTATCTGGATCTTCGGCATGGCTATCTACCTAATGCTGATGGCAGAAGCCTTCATGGGTTATGTATTGCCTTGGGGTCAGATGTCTTACTGGGGTGCTCAGGTAATTATTTCCCTGTTTAGTGCGATTCCTATTGTCGGTGATGATTTGGTGACCTGGATTAAAGGTGACTTCTTAATCTCGGGCATTACCCTGAACCGATTCTTCGCTCTGCACGTGATTGCCTTGCCGCTCGTGATTGTGGCTTTGGTGTTCTTGCACATCGTAGCGCTGCACGAAGTGGGCTCTAACAACCCTGATGGCGTAGACATTAAAAAGTATAAAGATGAAGAAGGTCGTCCATTGGACGGTGTGCCTTTCCACCCTTATTACACAGTGCATGACCTAGTGGGCATTGTGGTGTTCTTGTTTGTATTCTGTTTTGTTATTTTCTTCTGGCCTGAAGGTAATGGTTATTTCCTTGAGCATGCCAACTTCGAAGAAGCCAACGGTTTGAAGACGCCGGCACACATTGCGCCTGTATGGTATTTCGGTGCTTACTACACGATCTTGCGTGTGGTTCCCGATAAGTTGTTTGGCGTTATCTTAATGGGTGCCGCTATCGCTATCCTGTTTGTATTGCCTTGGTTGGATCGTAGTCCGGTTAAGTCCTGGCGCTATAAGGGTTGGATTTCTCGTATCAACCTGGTGGTATTTGCCTTGTTCTTCGTATTGTTGACCTGGTTGGGCACTCAGCCTGCCACTGGTATTTATGCGAAATTGGGCATGGTGGGTACGGTTGTTTATTTTGGTTGGTTTATTACCTTGCCGTTTATTTCAGCCAAAGAGAAAACCAAACCCGTACCAGAGAGGGTGACAGGCTAATGAAAACTCTAATTGCACTTGTATTTGCCATTCTGCCAGCGTTATCGCTGGCAGCCGGTGGCGGTGTTCATCTTGATGAGATGAAAGTAGACCTGGAAGACAACGCTTCTTTGCAGCGTGGCGCAAAATATTTTGCCAACTACTGCATGGGTTGTCACAGCACCAAGTTTGCTCGTTACAACCGAGTGGCTCGTGACCTGGGGATTCCTGAGGACATGATGGCGGAAAACCTGATTTTTGGTGAAAGCAAGATTGGTAGTTTGATGAAAATTGCCATGCGTCCGGAAGACTCCAAGAAGTGGTTTGGTGCTACGCCTCCAGATCTAACCTTGGTAGCTCGTGTGCGTGGTGCCGATTGGATCTATACCTATCTGCGCAGTTTCCACCAGGACGATAGCCGTCCATATGGTGTGAACAACACAGTCTTTAAAGATGTGGGTATGCCTCATGTGCTTGAAGGTTTGCAGGGTATGCAGGTGAAGGGTTGTGCTTTGGTGGTAGTGGGCTTTGATCCGCTAACCGGTCAAGACATTAAAGAAGACTCTTGTGCCAAGACCGATCATGACGGCAACCAAATTGAGGTCTTGTACCTTGAAGAAGAAGGCTCTCTTAATGTTAAGGCCTACGATAAGGTCGTTGCTGATTTGACCAACTTCCTGGTGTACATGGCTGAGCCCATGGCATTGGAGCGTCAGCGTCTGGGTTTCTGGGTATTGTTATTCCTGGCGCTATTGTTTGTGCCGGTTTATTACCTGAACCGCGAGTTCTGGCGTGAAATACATTAATAGAAGACACTAATTTGCAGTGAAATGCTTTGGCTTAATTGTATTGAGTTAAAGTGTTAAAGCAAAAGGGAATAAAAATCCCCCAAGACTCGGTGGTTG
The DNA here is from genome assembly GCA_002162985.1 of Bermanella sp. 47_1433_sub80_T6. Classification (GTDB taxonomy): domain Bacteria; phylum Pseudomonadota; class Gammaproteobacteria; order Pseudomonadales; family Oceanobacteraceae; genus Bermanella. The sequence continues at coordinate 9,068 of MAAD01000025.1, forward strand.
ATATATAATTGACCACCGATTTTTTTGTTTTTTAAGGTGAGGAAAACCTTTATGGGTGTTGTCGCCAAACGCTCTTCCATGACCTTTTACTCCGATGGCAATGACTTATACTGCCATCGTGTGCGTATTGTTTTAGCCGAGAAAGGTGTTGCGGTAGAGATCCACGATGTGGATCCTGAGAATATCCCCGAAGACTTAAGGTCTTTGAATCCATACAACCAATTACCAACTCTGGTTGACCGTGATTTGGTTTTGTATGAAACCGGCATTATGATGGAATACTTGGATGAGCGTTTTCCTCATCCTCCATTGTTGCCAGTATATCCAGTGGCCCGTGCTGAAAGCCGCTCTCATCTGTATCGCATTCAGCGTGAATGGTGCACATTAGCCGATATTATCTTGGCTAAAAAAGATGAGGCTGCTGTGATTGCCGCTCGTAAAGAATTGCGTGAGAGTCTAATCAGTACCTCGCCTATTTTCGCCGAGAAGTCGTATTTCATGAGTGACGAATACAGCATAGTGGATTGTTATACCGCCCCCTTGTTGTGGCGTTTGCCTATGATGGGTATTGATTTGCCAGAGAAGCAAACCAAAGACCTGCACGAATACATGGAGCGTTTATTCGAGCGTGAATCCTTCCAGGTTAGCTTGTCTGAAGCTGAGCAGGAAATGCGCGAATGACCCCTAGTCGCCCCTATTTGATGCGCGCACTGTATGA
>MAAD01000264.1 GCA_002162985.1 Bermanella sp. 47_1433_sub80_T6
GCTGGGTGGGTTTTTGGGAGCTCATATGGCTATTAGTATGGGTTCAAAATGGATTAAACGAGCTTATGAATTGGTCACTATAGTAGTGGGTGTTAAGTTGATACTGGGGTAAAAGTGTATTTACCGAGTATTTTATTATATTAGGGTAACCTTTACTGCCTGCTTAGGTCTTGGCTGATTCAGCTTGAGGCCGCCGTGGACTCATCCCTGAGGGCTTGGCTTTGGCATCCATGCCAAAGACATCCTCAACCCGAATCACCCAAGCTCTAATCTAAGTTTTCGAATCTGCTATTTCTATGTTTTTAAAATTTGCAGTAACACCGTAATAAATCAGGAATAGGCTGGTTACTTTTGAGGTGTTTGAGGCATGGATGCCGAATCAAGCCCTCAGGGAAGAGTTCACGGCGTCCTCTAGAGTAACCAGCCTGTTTCTGAGTTGGCAGGTTTCACGGTCAATTATGTACCAATTAGCCCTTCACGAATCGCCTTAATAGTTTTTTAACCCTGCCTATTTAACCCAGGATTCCTAGATAGGGCCTAAGTATGCTAGTATTCGCGCCCTGAATATTTAACCCGTAAAAGTGAATTTAATATGTCATTTGAAACACCTGCCCAAATCGTAAGCTACCTAATTGGCCGTCAAGTGGGCGATCAGCTTAAAACTAACCAGTTCCCTGATTTTGATATCGATGGCGTAGCCAAAGGCATTAAAGATACTTTCGCAGATGCCGAAATGCCTTTGTCTGAAGAGCAAATCGAAGGTGCTTACAAAGTAATCCAGGAACAAATGCAAGTTATCCAGGAAAAAGCAGCTGTTGAAGGCCAAAAAGAAGGCGCTGACTTCCTAGCCGAAAACGCTAAGAAAGACGGCATCATCACTCTAGAAAGTGGCCTACAGTACGAAGTAATGGTTGAAGGCAAGGGCGACAAGCCAAGCAAAGAATCTACTGTACGTACTCACTACCACGGTACTTTCATCGACGGTAAGGTATTCGACAGCTCTGTAGACCGTGGTCAGCCAGCTGAATTCCCAGTAGGCGGCGTAATCGCTGGCTGGACCGAAGCACTACAGCTAATGGCTGAAGGTTCTAAATGGCGTCTGTTCATCCCTAGTGACCTAGCCTACGGTCCTCAGGGCAGCCAGGGTGCGATTCCTCCTCACAGCGCTCTAGTATTTGAAGTTGAGCTACTAAACATCCTTTAGTTTTAAAGGTGTAGTAGAGATACAAAAAAGGCAGCCATTGGCTGCCTTTTTTGTGTTCAGGACGAACGGTCAGGGCTATTACTTATTATGAAGCTAGGCCCTGAGCTCTATAAGCCGCAGGAGACACGCCCACCCATTTCTTAAAGGCATGACGAAAGTTGGCCACATCACTAAACCCTAACGATTCAGCAATATCGTCTGTGGTCATATCTGTGCCCTTGAGGCAGTTCAAGGCATATTCGCTGCGACTGGTGTCCACCAGCTTTTGGTAGCTAGTGCCAGCCTCTGCCAATTGGCGACGAAGCGTGCGGCCACTTAATTTAAAGGCGCTGGCCACCATATCAAAATTAGGATAATCCCCAATAGAGGTGGTTAGAATTTGATTAATTTCACCCACTAAATGGTTCTGGATGGATTGAGTCTGTAGGGTCCAACGTTGGCTAATTTGGGCAGTTTGCATAGTCAGTCCAACTCATCAAGTTATGGTTTTTATTATGTTTGCCCTGCTGGGCGTTGATGGAGCTAATGTACTGAGCTTTACGTAATGAGGGGACTTGATTCGTTTTGCAAAACCGAAGATTGACTGTGCAATAAATGAAAGCCCAGTAATCATGGGGCTTGAAGCGTGGTTTGGCAGTGTGTAAGTGGTTAATGTGTGAGCTGTGCGAAAACTTAAAAATTGAAGTTTTGCTCACTCCAACCGCCTTTAAGGCGGTGAAGGGAGGGGGATTTAGTTACTTGTCTTGCTGGCGATATTCAGAAGGAGACATATTTTGAATCTCCTTAAAGGCTCGATTAAACGAACTCAAGGTACGATACCCCACATCCAGAGAGATATTTAATACCGGCGTCTGCGGCTCCCTTAATAAGTGCAAAGCGGCCTCATGAATACGCAACTGGTTGATGTAATCGTTGAAGTTACGATAGCCCAGGGTCTGGTTAATTAACGCGCGGGTTTTATACTCTGGAAGCCCTAACTGCTCGGCTAACATCTTAAGGGTAAGGTGCTCGGTTCGGTAAAACCCTTGATCCATAAGCGCTTTAAGCAAGATAGCATGGGTTTGTTGATCCTTATCTTCGGTTTTCTGGGGGGCTTCAATCACTTCTTGGGGCAAAATAGGGGGCTGAGTGGGAATGCCAAACAACACCCCGGTTCGTCCGCGTAATAATGAATAGGTGCACACCAGGTTAATCACCGCGATGGATAAATAGGGTAACCAGACGCCCACTAGGCCTGTGTTTAGAGGGATCACCACCAGCAGCACACTCACGCCTACCCCGGTTAAAACCACGCCACGCAAGCGACGGCGGGATTCCACCAGATCATCTTCCCAGTTAGACCAAACTGTCCATAACCCCAGGGCAATAATAAGGTATTCACCATAGGTAGGGATTTCCCAGCCCACTAGATGCCAAAACTCATGCTCCCTTGTAACGCCCATAAAGCGCGCCAAGGCTGGGGCGGTAAAGGTATAAAGGGCGATGGCGCCAGAGGGGGAAAGTACCTTGGATCGGTAGGAGAATGCCACGCGGCACAATAACCAGAACAAGGCAGGCACCATGGTAGATATGTCTGAGGCCACAGACCTGACATCGGAGGGCAAGTGGGGGCCAAGTACAAAACAGGCCCCGGCCAACAAGATGGCCAGAAACACTCTGCCCACGTTTAAATGGCCAAAATCACGGGCCACAATCAAGAAGGTGATGGCCATAACCCCAAGCGAAAAACCGGTTAACAACAGCAAGATGCAGACTCTATCATTTTTATTAGTGCCCCATCTTAATGTAAGGCCTTGATTGGCTCAATAGCGACTAGGCTGTTGAGCGCGGGCGGCATTGGGTCAGGCCACAGGTGCCAGCGATTGTTGACGGTATTGCGAGGGGGACATGTTTTGAATGTCTTTAAAGGCACGATTAAATGAACTCAAAGTGCGATATCCCACATCCAAAGAGATGTTTAACACTGGCGTTTGTAAGTCTGCCAGTAAGCGTTGGGTCGCTTCATTCACGCGCAAATGGTTAATGTAATCGTTAAAGTTTCGATAACCCAGGGTTTGGTTAATGAGGGCTCGGGTTCGGTATTCCGGTATACCCAGCTGCTCGGCCAGAGTTTTTAAGGTGAGGTGTTCGGTGCGATAAAAGCCCTCATCCATGAGTTTATTCAGGGTTAATGCCTCAGCCTTAAGGTTTTCTTCACAGGGTTTAGGGCCTGTGCTCTCAGCCTTAGTTTGCTGTGGCTGGCTCTGTAATCCAGAAATCACCCCAAACAAGTCACCCTTTCGGCCCCGTAACAAAGAGTAGGCACATAACAGGGTGATGAAAATGATAGATAAATAGGGCAGCCACATGCCCACGATGCCGGTGGTAATGGGGATGATCACCAAAAATACGCAGGTGCCTACACCTATTAACATGACACCACGTAATCGGCGCCTGGATTCCCCCAAGTCATCAGACCAATTGGCTATCACAGCCCATAAACCCAGGCCAATAATAAGATATTCGCCATAGGTGGGCAGTACCCAACCTAAAAAATGCCACTGAGAATCTGGATTTTGGTCAATGGCCAGGTTGCGTGAGACGGCCTTGGCAATGAAAGTATATAGGGCCAGGGCACCCGACAAGGATAATAATCTGGGGCGATAACTAAAGGCTACCAGGCACAGCAGCCAGAATAAGGCCGGCGCCATTGTATAAATGTCCGCCACTATGTTTTGCCATAGGGGGGGAACCAGAGGGTGTAAAATGACAGCGGATCCCGCCATCACTAAGGCAATAAAGACTTTGCCCTCTTTTAGGTGACCAAAATCCCGGGCCACTGTTAAGGCCAAAACTGCCATGACACCTAACGCAAAGCCGGATAACAAAAGCAAAGTGCAGATCCAATCATTATTATTTGCGATCCATACTAATATAGGGCTAGTGCGGGCTCAATGGGGATTTCTTTCAGCCTGCTTGGCGTGTTTTTCGGGCAATCAATGTTATTAGCAGTAATAGATACAGGGCAATTGGACCACCACCGGATGACCCCAGGCTGGTAGGGGCAGAGCTCACGGTCGGGGTGTTAGCCTCTAACAGGATGTTAAAACTTTTGTCTTGGCTGGTCTCACTCACATCCAGGGTTAGGTTAACAGAGTCACTCTGGCTCACTTCAATGGCGCTAAGCTGGTGCAGATTAATATCCACCGAGTGCTCAAAGGAGGCCTGAGAGTCACTGTCCACCGTGACCAACATGGCTTCCCGGCTTCCATCACTGAAGATTAATTCAAGAACCGGAGGGGTTGTTAAGAAACCTTGCTCCCCCAGCGCCCGAACGGTACCAGACAGAGTAATAGCGTTGGCCATAGAAACCATCTGCACACTGTGCGCCGTGACAGAATTGTTAAAGGTAATGGCCTGAGAGTTAAAGTCTTGCGCCGTCAGTGTGATGGTAAAGTTTTGTGTGATATCCGGTAAATTCAAACTAAATTGCCCCGCATCATCCCCTTGGTAAAGCTGGTCTATATTCAGTGCACTCAGTAACGGGTCCGGGCTTAATGTGCTGCTCACCCCGGATATGGCTTGGCCATCGCCATCCGTTACCAAGAAATTATGCAGCACCACCGGGTAAAGCAACAGCTCCTGCACTTCATCTGGGTAGCTTTCATTGAGCGTGCTTATCGTCACTGCTATCTGGTTTACTTCACTGACGGTTTCGCTGTGTATGCCCACAACAGCTGCATTAAATGCCGGGCTGTCATTGCTGGCGGTGAATTGGGTTTGTGGGGTATCGCTGGCATCCACAAATATTAAGGGGTTAAGTGGCGACTGGCTAAGTGAGTACTGACTACCGGAATTACCACCTTCAATACTCAAGGTCTGGCTGTCATCTGAATTCAATAGTGAGGTGGCAGACCAAGTAAGGCGTAAAGGGCGCTGAATAGTAAGGGTGGTCACCTTGCCACTGTCATTGTCCGTAATGGTTAAGCTATAGAGCCCGGCAAAGGCTCCGGAGCCGGGTAATCCAATGATTAGGCCATCGGCATTAAGGGTGATTAAGGACCCTGCATCCTGCCCCTGATATATGAGCGCATAGTCAAAATCACCACTACCACCACTCACCTCAAGCTGGCTATCTGCCAATACCAACGAAACGGTATCGCCGTCGCCGAAGGCGGTTCCGGCCACCTGTATTGCGGTGGGGGCGGCGATGCTGACATTAAAAGTCTGCCCACTGTTGGCGCCGCTGGCATCTTGAGCCAATACTTCCATGGCCACCACGGTGCCAGCACCACCATTGGCGGTAACGGTTAATGTCAGGTTACTGATACTACAGCTGGTATTAGCACCACAGGTAAGCACGCTATAGGTGAGGGTGTCTCCATCCACATCCTCACTAAACTGGCTTAGATCCAGGGTAAAGCTGTCACCCTGTTCAATGGTCTGGTTGGGTATGGCGCTCCAGCTGGGCGCATCATTGACCGGTGTGACAGTCAGGTTAAAACTGTCTTGGGCGCTAGAACCATTAGTGTCCGTCACCTCAATGGTGATGTTGTGGGTGGCACCATTATGGTCTGCTGCCGGGGTGAGAGTAAGGGAGCTGCCATTGATGGAGCAACTAATATTATTGGCACAACTAATTAGCGAGTAGCTTAGGCTGTCGCCATCACTGTCATTGCCCCAAGTGTTCATATTCACCACCAGCGTGTCATCTTCATCCATGGTTTGGTCCACCGCCGTGATAGTGGGGGCACTGTTGCTGGCATTCGCTATGCCCCAGCCCAGGTCTTGTAATAAATACAAGGCTAACCCCAGCACATACTGGCCTTCTGTATATTCAGGTTCCATGAGTTCATTGGGGGCCACACTGGTATCGAAATGACTGATGCTGCTGCCGCCCTCCACCGGATTTGGCGCATATATTTGCACTTTGTCGCCGGAACTGAAGTTGCCCGAGCTGTCGTTGTCCTTGAAGCCAGCGGTTACTTGCCCAACGGCTTTGGCATTTACATAGGCACCATTCCACAATAAGCCGTTGCCACTCTTGGCCGAATTGGCTCGCTGGCCATTGCTTAACGCAGGCCAGGCGCCCAAAACCTCATCAAATAATAAATTGGAAAATACGTCATCTGTGCCGGACGGTTTAGTGCCATTGCTTGGGTCTACTAGGCTTGCAAACCCCAACCCATGGGTAAGCTCGTGTAATAACACAGTGGTAAATCCAATGTCGTTGATGCCTGGAGTGCCAAAGCCGTAATACCAGCCATCGCTGGCTTGCAGGCAACCCACATTGCCCACGTTTTTATTAAAGTCGGCGCTAATATCGCTAACCCCCACGTCTTCATCGGTTTGGGTAATGGCGCTATATAGCCCCACCGGGTAAAAGGTATTGGCCACGATCCCGGCAGGAGGGGCCGAGTGACTTAAATTATTGGTGGCCCCTGCACTGCCCAAAACGGCGGTGGTGGCATCGCAGGTCAGGGTGCTAAAACGAGCATCTACTACCAGAGTGACCACCGTTTTAATTTGGTTGGCCAGTATTTCGGCGGCCTTGATAAACGCATATTGACGTTGTTTCCCTATGGTATTCCCCGGGTTGCCATCGATAGGCGTCAGGGCAGAGGCATCACTGAAGCCGGTAATAAAATTTAATTCAAAAACGGATTGGCTGCCAGTAACGGTGCAGGGGGAGGTAATAGTGGCCAGAGTAGCGGAGGATGGGCAGGCAGCGGCGAATCCCTCGGCACTTATCAGGGAAATGAATAGAGCAAAAAACCATTGGGTTAACTTCATGCACACATTCCGTTTTAAGTTTGCGCTCTCTTACTAGCAGCACTTTTTATTTTAGCCCCCGTTTTAGCCCCCCCTTTTAGCCTAGGACGCCCTTTATGGGGTAAACATTTGTCAGCGCTAGGGTTTGTCGGGTAACACGCTGTACTCCTGAATCTTAATGGTGCCGTCCGGCATCTCCACTGCCACCGGCATCTGTGTGAAGCGGCCGTTGGCGGGCAGGCTAA
>MAAD01000065.1 GCA_002162985.1 Bermanella sp. 47_1433_sub80_T6
AATGGAATGCCGTGCCATTCAACCAGGCTGCGTAAATCGTCGTGGTTAGAGATCACACAGGGAATGTCGCACTTCATCTCACCACTGTGCCAGCGGTACAGTAAATCTACTAGGCAATGGCTTTCTTTACTGGCCAGCACCACTACTTGCTTGGGCGCTTCAGAATCACTGATGGCCCAATCCATCTCAAATTCCTGGGCGATGGCTTCAAACTGCTCACGGAAGGCTTCGATGCCAAACGGCAATGAACTGGCCTTGATGCAGTGACGCATGAAAAACCAGCCGCTGACGGGGTCGGCGTAATGATTGGCTTCTACAATCCAGCCACCGTGACTGGAGACAAACTGCCCCACTTTGGCCACTATGCCCACTCGGTCGGGGCACGAAATAGTTAATCTGTAAGTACGTTCCATTTTTTTCCTCCTGAATTTAGACCGACAGCCATTCTTTAATCGTGACGGTAAAACTCAGCTTGTAACTAAAATATCTGCGAGCCACAATACCATGAAAATCCAGCGGCCAACATTTTTAAGAATGAGTATGACCATCCAGCCAGGTAACATTTTAAGTTTGTTTTTTATGGCGTTGTTATCCACAGCCCTCTTAGGGTGCAGCCATAACAAAACCCTAAGACTCTACTCGGGCCCACCTTTGGGCAGCGAATTTGAAGCCACCTTGATGCTACCTATGGAATTTGAATTGCTGTCGGTGGATGGACAAAAAGTAAGCGCCAATGCCCAAACCTTTCGCAATTCAGACTTGAGCATTCAACTGCCCGCCGGGCCACACATACTGGTATTGCAATACAGTGATATTTGGCAAATAGACGACGAAAATCACGATGCCTTAACCAGTGGCAGGTTAGTATTTGACATTATCATGGCAAAAAAAGAAGTGTTTTTAGTGAAAGCACCGCCACTAAAAGAACACGCCCAAGCGCTAAATTTCATTAAAAATCCGCAGGTACATTTGCAAAGCTCCGTGCAATCGGTGTTAGCCAGTCACATAAAAAAAGAAGACCCATTAGTATTTAAAACTAGCTCAGAGCCCGACCAGGTTGAATTTCCGCGCCTGCAACAACTTAAATTTTGGTGGGCACAGGCCAGTGAGTTTGAACGGCAACAGTTTAAAAAGTGGCAGGCAGCTGGCGCCAATAGCCCTTAAAACTGGGGAAATGCCCGTTAACTGCTAAACTTATGGGACACTAGGAGCCCAATCGAGATAGCCGCATATTGAGTATTTGAATGATTTAGTGGTATTTTGGTAGGTAAGGCAACAAGTGGTTCTATTTAACGAGCATGCACTGAAAATAGCGCCAAGATGACACATTTACACTAGCTCAGCCTATTTTCAGTCAGGTTCCTCGGCAAAGGAATGTATCCATATGGCAGTAGCACACGCCCGTATTACCCCGCGCAAGGCTTTAAGAGTACTCTCCCGTCACGAAGTGAATCGCCTCAAGGATGCAAGCGGCGGCGGTTTACACGAAATATTCAAACGCTGTACCTATGCGGTTTTAAACTGCGGCAATGAAGGGGACGACTACGTCTCTCAAGAATCCGGCTACGACGACTTTGACATTCAAGTGCTGCAACTGGACCGGGGCATTGTACTGGATTTATTTAACGCCCCGGAAGATGCCTTTGTGGATGGCGAGGTCATCTTTGGTATTCGTGAACACCTGTTTTCGGTATTACGTGACATAATTTATACCCATGATGAAATTTTAAACAGCCCAAAATTTATCCCGCAGGACGGCGAGCAAATTACCAACATGGTGTTTCATATTTTAAGAAATGCCAATATGTTGCGCTACGGATATCCAGCTGGCTTAGTGGTGTGTTGGGGCGGCCACAGCATTAGCCGTGAAGAATATGAATACAGCAAGCGCGTGGGGTATCAACTGGGCCTAAGAGGCCTGGATGTGGGCACAGGTTGTGGCCCGGGTGCCATGAAGGGCCCCATGAAAGGCGCCACCATAGGCCACGCCAAACAACATAATAGAGATGGCCGCTATGTGGGCATTACCGAACCCGGCATTATCGCCGCCGAGGCCCCCAACCCCATAGTAAACGAGCTGGTGATACTGCCCGACATTGAAAAACGCCTGGAGGCGTTTGTACGCAGTACCCATGGCATCATCGTATTTCCCGGCGGCGCTGGTACCGCCGAAGAAATATTGTATTTACTAGGGATATTATTACATCCTAGTAATCAAAAAATTCCTTTTCCCTTTATATTTACCGGGCCAAAATCGGCCAAGGAATACTTTGCACAAATCGATGCGTTTATAGGAGAGTCGTTAGGCAAGGAAGCGCAAAAGAAATACAAAATCATAGTGGATGACCCCAGCGCACTGGCCACTCACATGAAAAAAGGCATAGAGAAGGTCACCAAGTTTCGTAAAAAAAATAACGACGCTTTTTTCTATAATTGGATGTTAACCATAGACAAGGAATTCCAGACGCCGTTTATTCCTAATCATGACAACATGGCCAAACTGGATTTGTCACGCTCGCAACCGTCTCACAAATTGGCCGCCAATTTACGTCGCGCCTTCAGTGGCATCGTGGCGGGGAACGTGAAAAAGGAAGGCATAATAGAAGTGCAAAAGTACGGGCCTTTTGAATTACATGGGGACAACGAAATTATAAAACCCATGGAGACGCTGTTGGCCAGCATGGTGGAGCAGCAACGAATGAAACTGCCGGGCAGTAAGTATGTGCCTTGCTTTAAAATAATTACTTAGTGATTGAGCTAGGAGCGCACCATGTGCGTGACATAAAAAATCGGCCACGGGGTGGCCTCGTACGAGGGCAGCCCCTGCCCGACCTCTCTTAGGCAGCCTCGCCTCTGCCCGAATCTTTTAACGCGATAAAACAGGCAGGGGAAAACTACACCTCTTTAAGGCGTAACTCTTTGGGTAAGTGAAACACAATATTTTCTTCGCGCCCGGACAATTCAACCGGCGTATCACCACCCAGTTGCTGAACCCGTTTAACCACTTCCTCTACTAGCACTTCGGGAGCCGATGCCCCTGCGGTGATGCCCACTTTAGTAATGCCGTCAAACCAGGCCGCCTGAATTTCATCGGCATTATCAATTAAATGGGCTGAGGCTCCCATTCGTTCACCCAGTTCACGTAAGCGATTGGAGTTTGAACTATTAGGAGAACCGACCACCAGAATCAGCTCTGAAGTTTTAGCCAAGTCTTTTACCGCATCTTGGCGGTTTTGGGTGGCGTAACAAATGTCATCGGTTTTAGGACCGTGAATTGCCGGGAATTTTTCCCGCAGAGCCGCGATCACCTTAGCGGTATCGTCCATGGACAGGGTTGTTTGGCTCACATAGGAAAGTGCTTGTGAATTTTTGGGTTGTAACGCCGCCACATCCGCTTCATTTTCTACCAGGTAAATTTCACCACCGTTAACATTATCATACTGCCCCATGGTGCCTTCCACCTCAGGATGGCCCTTGTGGCCGATCAATATAACTTCACTGCCCTTCTTGGAATAACGGGTGACTTCCATGTGAACCTTGGTTACCAGTGGACAGGTGGCATCAAACACTTTCAAACCACGCTTTGCCGCCTCGGCTTGAACCGCCTTTGATACGCCGTGGGCACTAAAGATAACAATTTTATCGTCAGGCACTTCACTGAGTTCTTCTACAAAGATCACGCCCCGTTTACGCAGGTTATCCACCACAAACTTATTATGTACCACTTCGTGGCGCACATAGATGGGGGCCTCGAACATATCCAGGGCACGGTTAACTATGTCGATGGCTCGATCGACACCGGCACAAAAGCCTCTGGGATTTGCTAAGGTGATATCCACAATTTTCTACCTACCAAACTTAATTTTTAACATTTGAAGATGACAACAACACTGCTGGGTAATGATCTGTTTTATTATTAGAGGCTTGGCAGGCATGGATGCCTGCATGAGCTTACAAAGACGTATTGTCAGCGCCCTCTAAAAATAAAATAGACCATCCAGCAATACACAAACGCAGCCGCTCTTAAGGGGCGGCATTTACTTCTAAAATTTCAACACGGAACTTTAAACGCTGGCCCGCCAACGGGTGATTAAAATCCACGGTCACTTCGCTGTCTTCAATTTTTTTGATAACACCTGGCAACTCTGAATTATTGGCATCGGCAAAAGACACCACAGAGCCCACTTCCAATTCAATATCGGCGGCAAAATCGCTGCGCTTCATGATTTGAATATTGTTTGGGTTAGGCTGGGAAAATGCTTTTTCAGGTGGCACATCAAAGATTTGCTTGGCACCGGCCTCAAGACCCACTAGCAAACTTTCAAAACCTTCTGGTAAATTACCATCACCCACAATCAAGGTGGCTGGCTTTCTGTCGAATGTGCTATCAATTTCCTGATCATCTTCTAATGACAGTGCAAAATTTAAAACAACCTGTGTGCCTTTAGCGATTTGCATATTTATATTCCGCTTTATATTAAGCTTTATTTAGAATTTTTAGTGGATGAGCTTTTATTTGTAGATAAAAGCAAACTATCAATTAGTAACATTATCGCACCTAGGGTGATAGCACTGTCGGCAATATTAAACGCCGGAAAGTAATGCTCATCCCAGTGAACATGAATAAAGTCCACCACATGACCATAAGCGATACGGTCATACAGGTTACCAATGGCACCGCCAATCACCAACGCTAAGGCCGCCGCCAACCATTTTTCATTGGCTTTAAGCTTCATTAACCACACGGTCATGACCGAGCTGACACTTAAGGCAATAACAGTGAAGAACCAACGCTGCCAACCAGACTCATTGGCTAAAAAGCTAAACGCCGCGCCCTTGTTATAAAGCAGGGTTAAATCGAATACCGGCAACACGTATACCGGCTGGGCATACAATAAAAAATGCTGCGCCATCTGTTTGGTGACAAAATCCAATATCAAGGCCGCCGCACTTAACCACAACCATTTCAGCTGTGATTTTTGTGTGCCTTCAAACGCCATCTGCAACCACTTGTTTAGCATTATGCAAACGCCCTTTTTTCACCACTGCCATCAACGTTTTCTACACAACGTCCGCATAAAGTTTCATGCTCTTTATGGGTGCCCACGTCAGGCACATGGTGCCAGCAGCGATCACATTTTTCGTGTTCACTTGCTTTAATTTCAACACGCAGGCCGTCCACATCGGTAGCCTGGCCTGAGTTTTCATCAAAGGCTTTCACGGTGGCACTTGATGTAATCAGAACAAAACGCAACTCATCACCCAAACGGTTTAAGTCAGCGGCCAATTCGCCACCCACATACAAGGTGACTTCGGAGCTAAGACTGGCACCCACTACTTTTTCGTTACGGGCTTTTTCCAGCAGTTTATTCACTTCGGTTTTCACCGTCATGGTACGACGCCAGAAAGCATCGTCAAATTCTTTGTTGTTCGACTCAAACAAGTCTTCGTACCAGAGAGCCAACAACACACTTTCTTCACGTTCGCCTTGTGCAGGGGCAGGCATTTGTTCCCAGGCCTCTTCTGCGGTGAAGCTCATGATTGGCGAAATCCAACGCAACATGGCCTCGCACACGTGGTACAGCGCGGTTTGCGCGCTACGACGGGCGGCACTGTCTTTTTGTGTGGTGTACTGACGGTCCTTAATCACATCCAGGTAGAAACCACCCAGTTCGTTTACACAGAAGTGATGCAGCTTTTGATAAATATTCATGATCTGATATTCATTATAGCTTTCACGAATTTCTGCTTGCAAACTATTGGCTTGGTCCACTATCCAGGCATCCAGAGGTAACAATTCTTCAGGTTTCAACATGTCTTTCTTGGGGTCAAAACCGTTGATGTTGGCCAGCAAGAAACGCATGGTATTTCGAATTCGGCGGTATGAGTCTGCGGTGCGATTTAAAATTTGATCGCTTACTGTCATCTCTGAGGTGTAGTCGGTGGAAGCCACCCACAAGCGCAAGATATCGGCACCCAGCTTGTTCACCACACTCTGTGGTGACATAACATTGCCCAATGACTTGGACATTTTTTTGCCGTCACCGTCCACGGTGAAACCGTGGGTTAACACTGTTTTATAGGGTGCTTTACCGCGGGCCGCTACACTGGTTAACAAAGAAGACTGGAACCAGCCACGATGTTGATCGGAGCCTTCTAGATATAAGTCGGCCGGTACATGCAGCTCAGGGTGCTCTTCCAACACGGCTGCGTGGGTCACACCAGAATCGAACCATACATCTAATGTGTCGGTAATTTTTTGATATTTATCGGCGTCATCGCCCAACAACTCAACAGGCTCCAGATCGAACCAGGCATCGATGCCCTGCTCTTCAACCTTTTTTGCCACTGTTTCAATTAATGCTTGAGTATCCGGGTGTAGATCACCGGTTTCCTTGTGCACAAACAAGGCAATGGGCACACCCCAGGTACGCTGACGGGAGATGCACCAGTCCGGACGAGTGGCCATCATAGATTCGATGCGGGCCTTGCCCCAGTCTGGACGCCATTCCACGCTATTTTCAACCTCCGCCATGGCCTGCTCTAGCAAACCACCTTGCGACATGCTGATGAACCACTGAGGCGTGGCGCGGAAAATAATCGGGCTCTTGTGGCGCCAGCAATGAGGGTAGCTGTGTTTAATGTTTACTTTCT
>MAAD01000041.1 GCA_002162985.1 Bermanella sp. 47_1433_sub80_T6
CTTATGCATTGATAAAAACCGAAGCCCTTAACGTTAGCAGCGAATACAAAAATGCCCCTTCATCAATCGCTTAATGAAGAGGCATTACATACAAAGTAGTATTTACTTAATGCACAGATCCAGAAGTGGAAATCTCATTTAGAGCACTCACTAACAGTGAGTTTTGCTCAGATGTACCGACGGTAATACGCAGGCAGTCTTTCAGTAAATAATGACCACCATCCAGACACTTTATCAAAATCTTTTTATTTTTTAATTCTTCAAACCAGTTACGAGCCATGCCTTCTGGTGCTCTTACCAATACAAAGTTGGCTTCACTAGGGAATACCTGTAAGCCGTTAATTGAAGCCAGTTCTTGCATCAGAACCAACCTGTCCACACGCAATTGCTCAGTTTGTACCAATAGCATGTCGTAATGTTCCAACGCAAACAGCACACTGGCCTGAGTTAAAATATTAATATTGTAAGGCAGGCGAATTTTATCCAGCTCATTTAACCACTCGCTGCGCCCCACCAGCATACCTAAACGCAGGCCAGCTAAACCCACCTTGGATAAGGTACGCATGATCAAAACATGGTCATACTTATCTAAAAGCGTCAAGTGATCAGCATCGGTGAAGGCGGTATAGGCTTCATCCATCACCACAACTCCTTGGGCTGCTTCAATTATTTTTTGAATGCTATCCTGTGCCCACAGATTGCCGGTAGGGTTATTAGGTTGTGCTAAAAAAATTAGTTCAGGATCGTGCTCATTAATTGCGGCTAACATGGCCGCTTCATTCAATTCAAATTCCTCTGTTAGCGGTACACCTACATAATTTAGCCCGCAAAAGGTGGCGATCATCTTGTACATCACAAAACCGGGTTCGGGTGCCAAGATAGTGGCTCCAGGCTTTGCAAATGCCATGGCCAATAACTGAATTATTTCGTCACTGCCGTTACCCAACAAAATGTCATAGTCATCGCTAATACCCATGACCTTGCGCATTTCATCTTTTACATGTTCACCCTGTGGATCGGGATAGCGGTTGATGGGCAAGGTTTTTAACATCTCGCTCCAGGTTTCTTTTGCGAT
>MAAD01000231.1 GCA_002162985.1 Bermanella sp. 47_1433_sub80_T6
GTGCTGGGATTTATCGACTTGTTAGCCCAGCAGCAAGATACCAGCCTGCTCTACGTGACCCACCACGAGGCCGACCTATTGCCCTGTTTCGACAAGCGCTTGCTATGCACCGAGGTGAGCGAAGAGACCGGCAGTCACTGGCTGATTAGCAAGGGGGCAGTTGGCCAATAAAAGGGCCCTTTTGCACAGACAGGGGGTAAATTTGAACTAGGCTTAACCCTAAGCATCTGTAAAGTGCAGGCAGTGAGTTTCATGGGGTTAAGGTTTAAAAAAATACTGATTAGCATGCTGCTAGGCATGCTCTTTAGCACCCAGGGCTTATCCCTAGAACTGCTCATGGATGATAGCCCCGCCCTGGCCATTCACCCCAGTTTACCCACACTGCTAACCCCAAGTGACTCAGAGCAGCACGACCCTAAACACTTCCTTAAACAAGACTATTCACCCGCTCTGTATAGCCAGGCCATTCAACCAGGCCCGGAGACCAGCTGGCACAAGATAGAATTAGTGGGCCAATTTAACGCCCCATCTCCCCTACAAAAAGTGTTGGTGGTCAACACCCATATTTTACGTAACTTAAGCTTTTACCTGTTTGAAGGCGAGCGCCTCATTCAAACCAGACACTTGGGGTTAGACAACGGCCAACAGCAAGAGTGGCCCTATCACAGCCCACACTTTCCTTTTCAGATTCAAGACGGGCAACGCCTCACCCTGCTAATTAAAATGCAAACCGATGGCCCTGGTTTGATGCCCATGGAAATTTACAGCCAAGCCTATTATCAAAAAATCACCCGTATGCAGGATATTTTCTGGGGAGCGGTTATTGCGGTATTACTGGCCACCGCATTTTATAACGTGTTTGTGTATGCCATGAATCCTAACCTGGCCTACGTGTGGTACCTGGCATTTCACTGCACCGCCTTTGTTTATTTCTCTGCCTTAAACGGATTTGGTTATTGGTTGTGGCCGTTAAAAGTTCAGGTGGCGCTGGGGCAGAATATTATGTCCATGAATTTTTTGCTGATTTTTATCATTGTTAATTTTGCCAACGTATTTTTGGAAGCCAAAAAATACGCAC
>MAAD01000295.1 GCA_002162985.1 Bermanella sp. 47_1433_sub80_T6
CACGTATAATGGGGTCAATAAATGGAAACAATATGGCCCAAGAGCCTAGCAAGGTGAGGCAGGATTATATGCCAGCAAAAGATAAAACCGAATTCGCACAGTCCGGCTTTACACCCTACAAAGAGAAAAAGGGTGAAGAGTACATGGGTACCGAAATGAAGGAACACTTCAAAGGTATTCTAAACGGCTGGAAGCAAGAGCTGATGGAAGAAGCGGACCGTACTAAGGTCCACATGCAAACCGACGCCGAAAATTACGCCGATCCCAACGATCGCGCCAGCCAGGAAGAAGAGTTCAGTCTTGAACTGCGTACCCGCGACCGCGAGCGTAAGTTGATCAAGAAGATTGAAAAGACCATGGAACTCATCGAAAACGATGATTATGGTTACTGTGACGCCTGCGGCATTGAGATTGGTGTACGTCGCCTGGAAGCGCGCCCTACCGCCGATCAGTGCATAGACTGCAAGACGCTGGCTGAAATCAAAGAGAAACAAGTGGGCAAGTAAACCCGCCACCTGTTTAATCTAAAGCACCTATTTATAGGTGCTTTTTGCGTTTAAGAGCAGTGAATTTGTTAACAGAAAAACCATACACAGGCCGCTTCGCCCCTACTCCCACCGGCCCACTACATCAGGGCTCGCTAGTGGCGGCCCTTGCCAGTTACCTGGATGCCCATCATCACCATGGTAAATGGTTGTTGCGCATGGAGGACCTGGACCCGCCCAGGGAAGACAAGGCCGCCCGCGAATTAATCCCCCAGCAGTTATTGGCCCACGATCTTAAATGGCACGGGGACATGGAGTATCAAAGCCACAACGGTCAGCGTTATGGAGATGCTCTGGCGCAACTCAAACACAGTCAGCTGTTATTCCCCTGTACCTGTTCCCGCAAGATGCTGGCCCAGCATTCTGGCTTACATCAGGGCAATTGCCACAGCCTAACAGCACAGCAAGCGGATACTCCCCACGCCTGGCGCTTGCCGGTTAATGATGAAACCTGGTCTTTTCAGGATCAGGTCTATGGGGATTACGGCCATAACTTGCTCACTACGGTGGGGGATCAGGTTTTGAAACGCAAAGACGGACCCTACGCCTATCAGTTGGCGGTGGTGGTAGATGATGAGCATGCTGGCATCAATCATGTGGTGCGCGGCCTGGATTTGTTAGACAACACCCCCAGACAATTGTATTTAATGGCCTGTTTAAATTATGACGCCCCTAGATACCTGCACCTGCCGCTTATCTTGAACCCGCAGGGGCAAAAGCTCAGCAAGCAAAATCAGGCGCGGGCCCTTGATTTAACCACCACCCAGCAAAATTTATTAGACGCTCTTAGGTTTTTAAACCAGCCCCTGCCCCCCACGGAACTCACCCGGCACAATCAACAAATATTGAACTGGGCCATCACGCACTGGTCGGTGCCTTCCATACCCACCAGCCAGGCGGGACTTATCTAACAGGCAACACCCCAGGATGCTTGCCCTAGCCTGTTACCCACAGTAACATCTCAACTCTGCCACCCTGTCTGTCCCTTGGAAATCCATGTACTCACACAGATTGATCCTGTTATTTGTCTTTGCGGCTTTTTCGGTATCTCCGGTCATTATCGATTGGTGGCTGGCTCCGGGCGGCGCCTGGTACCGACCGTTTGCCCTGTGGCTGATACTGATTGGTGTCTCCATCTGGTTGCAGCACATGCAAGAGGATGACGACTCATGAGTTTTAGTATTGCCGCTCTGGTGAGCATCGTCGTCACCTACCTGTTTGTATTATTTTTTACCGCCTATGCCGCCGAAAAAAATTGGCTGCCCCATAAACTGGTGCGCCATCGTGCCGTATATGTGTTGTCTTTAGGGGTATACGCCAGCGCCTGGGCTTTTTATGGCAGCGTGGGTCTGGCCCATGAATACGGTTATGGTTACCTCACCTATTACCTGGGCATCAGTGGCGCTTTTGTGCTGGCCCCCATCTTGTTAAAACCCATATTACACATCACCAAAACCTATCAGTTAACATCCCTGGCCGATTTATTTGCCTTTCGTTTTCGCTCCCGTGCGGCGGGCACCCTTACCACCGTCGTGATGTTGGTGGCCATATTGCCCCTCATTACCCTGCAAATTACAGCCGTCACCGACAGCTTCTTGCTGCTTAATAGTGAGCTGCACCACACCCGCATTGCCTTAGGTTACTGTGCGGTCATGACCCTGTTTGCCATTCTATTTGGGGCACGGCATGTGAGCCCTCGGGAAAAACACGAGAGCCTGGTATTTGCTATCGCCATGGAATCGGTGATTAAACTGGTGGCCATTACCATCCTGGGTTACGTGGCCTTGTTTGTGGTGTTTGATGGCCCAGATGCCATGGATAGCTGGCTGCAATCCAATCATTTTTGGTTATCCAGCATGCAGCACTCCATTCAGGAAGGGCCGTGGCGTACGCTGCTGTTGCTGTTTTTTGCCTCAAGCGTGGTGATGCCGCACATGTTTCATATGGCCTTCACCGAGAATTCCAATGCCTCAGCCTTGAATACGGCCAGTTGGGGCCTGCCGCTCATGTTATTAATTATGGCCATCATGGTACCGCCCATATTGTGGGCCGGCATTTTCTTAAATGTGCAAACGCCGGCAGAGTACTTTGCCCTGGGCATCGGCCTGGAATTACAAAGCCCCACCCTCACCGCCATCGCCTTCGTGGGAGGCCTGGCGGCGGCCTCGGGAATTATTATCGTCACCACCTTGGCCATGGCGGCCATGTCTCTGAATCACCTGGTATTGCCCTTAGTGGAGCTTAATCCCAAGAAGGACATGTATGCCTGGTTATTGTGGACCCGGCGTTGGTTAATCGTTGCTATCTTCCTGGCCAGCTACGTGTTTTACCGCTTCCTAAGCCAGGATAAAGGCATGGTAGATTTAGGCATCATCGCCTTTGTGGCGGTATTGCAGTTTCTGCCAGGGGTCATGGGCGTCTTGTTTTGGCCCACCGCCAATCGCCAGGGATTCCTGGCGGGCCTGACGCTGGGGGTCATAGTCTGGATATGGACCATGTTACTGCCCCTCATGGATTTGCCCACCCTGTCGTGGCTTGAGCCCTATTTGCCCACCACCGATCAGGACAACTGGTTTTTAGCGGCCTCGGGGTCCATGGCCCTTAACTTTATGGTGTTTATTGTGGTCTCCATCATGAGCAACACTCGCCCCATCGAGTCCAGTGCCGCCGAGGCCTGCAGCATCGATGCCCTGGGCACCCCGCAACGCCAAGAGCTGGTGGCCAAGAATGCACAGGAATTTCTAGCCAGCCTCACCGAGGCCCTGGGCGCGCAAGCCGCCAACCGCGAACTGTCCCAGGCTCTGTACGATTTAAACCTCACCGACAACGAACACCGCCCCTATCAGCTAAGACGCCTGCGCGGCAAACTGGAAGCCAATTTATCCGGTTTAATGGGACCCGCCGTGGCCCACAACTTAGTGACCCGTTGGCTGCCGTTTAAACACAAGGGTGAGCTGCAAGCCGGTAACGACATACACTTCATCGAGAAAGGCCTGGAGGGCTATCAAACCCGCTTAACCGGCTTGGCTGCCGAGCTCGACAGTCTGCGCCGCTTCCACCGCCAAACTCTGGAGCGTTTGCCCATGGGCGCCTGTAGCCTGGGAGCCGATGGTGAAATCCTCATGTGGAACAGCGCCCTCACCGAGCAAACGAATGTGAGTGCCGACGATGTGGTGGGCAATAAGGTCACCAACCTTAAAGAACCCTTGCGCAGCCTGTTAATAGATTTCATCAACGATGGCAGCAGCCACCTGCATAAAAAAACCATCGAGGTAAACGGTCGTCCGCGCTGGATCAACCTGCACAAGGGCGCCCTGGAAAACCCCGACAGCCATGAATACGGTGGCCTGGTCATCTTGCTGGAAGACCAAACCGATACCCAGTTACTGGAAGACGAACTTATCCACAGCGAACGCTTGGCCTCGGTGGGCCGCCTGGCCGCCGGAGTTGCCCACGAAATTGGCAACCCCATCACCGGCATCGCTTGCCTGGCACAGGATATTAAATACGAGACCGACAACCCTGTGTTGCTGGACCTGGGAGAGCAAATACTGGAACAAACCCAGCGCGTCACCCGCATCGTGCAATCCCTCATGAACTTCTCCCACAGTGGCAATCACTTGCAGCATCAGGAACAGGGGCCGGTGAGCATTCACCACTGTGCCCAGGATGCCATCGATTTATTGCTGTTATCGGGTAAAGAGTCCGGCATCGAATTTAATAATCTGTGTAATGAGGAACACATCGTCATGGGAGACGATCAGCGTCTGCAGCAGGTATTTGTAAACCTGTTAAGTAACGCTCGAGATGCCAGTCCGGAAAACAGTACCATTACCGTGCAAGCCTCCATGAACGAACACACAGTAACGGTGGAAGTGATCGACCAGGGCACGGGCATCAGCGAAAGCGAGATTGAACAAATATTTGAACCCTTTTTCACCACCAAAGAAGTGGGCAAGGGCACGGGACTGGGTTTGTCTTTGGTATACAGCATCATCGAAGACCACTATGGGCACATCAGCATCGACAGCCCAGCAAACAGCGAACTTAATAATGGCACTCGGGTGGTGATCAACCTGCCCAGGTACCAGCAACAAGATAACGGACAACAGGAGCAGGTGAGTTAATGGCCAAAATACTGATAGTTGAAGATGAAAAAGTCATTCGCAACGCCTTGCGCCGCTTGCTGGAGCGCAATAACTACCAGGTAGAAGAGGCCGCCAGCCTAACCGTCGCCAAAGAATTTGACCTGCAACAATTTGACATGATCGTCAGTGACTTACGTTTACCCGGCGGTAATGGCACCGAACTCATCGACCTGGCCCAGCCCATTCCGGTATTAATCATGACCAGCTTCGCCAGTCTCAAAAGCGCGGTAGATGCCATGAAACTGGGGGCGGTGGACTATATTGCCAAACCCTTCGATCACGATGAGATGCTTATCGCGGTGCAGCGTATTTTAAAGAGCCGTAACCTGCAGCGTCAAAACCAGGTGCTTAAAAAGGAAATCGCCAAGGACTATCCCACCAGCGGCATGATTGGCAGCTGCCCGCCCATGGAAAAGCTGTTTAAGATGATTGGCAAAGTGAGCCCCACCGACGCCACCGTATTAATTTTAGGGGAGTCGGGTACGGGTAAAGAACTGGTGGCCCGCGCCCTGCACGAACAAAGCCCACGCAGCGACGCCCCCATGATCAGCGTGAACTGTGCCGCTATTCCTGAAAACCTCATCGAATCGGAATTGTTTGGCCACGAAAAAGGCTCGTTTACCGGCGCCACCACCGCACGAGTAGGCCTAGTAGAAGCCGCCGACGGCGGTACCCTGTTCCTGGATGAAATTGGCGAACTGCCACTGGAAGCTCAGGCTCGCCTGTTAAGAGTACTGCAAGAAAGTGAAATTCGCCGCGTGGGCTCGGTACAAAGCAAGAAGGTGAATGTACGCCTGGTGGCCGCCACCCACCGCGCCTTGAAAGAGCTGGCCCACAAAGGAGAGTTTCGTCAGGATTTGTATTATCGCCTCAACGTTGTAGAGCTCAACCTGCCGCCGTTGCGTGATCGTGGCGACGATATTATTGAGCTGGCCCAGAAACTGCTGGAGCGCACCTGTAATAAGCTGAACCGACCGCTGCTTAGCTTTGCCAACGAATGCCGCGTGGCCATTAGCCAATACCGCTGGCCGGGCAATGTACGAGAAATGGAAAATGCAATCGAGCGCTCGGTGATTCTCAACGACGGGGAAGACATCAACTCGGAAGACATGGCCATAGACACCCAAAGCGACAGTCAAATTGCCCCCTCGATGATGGCCTCGCTACAACAAAACGAAACAAGCAAACAAGTGAACCCTTCCGAGCTGTCCCTGGATGATTATTTTCAGCACTTTGTACTGGAAAATGAAAACAAGCTCAATGAAACTGAGTTGGCGCAGAAACTGGGTATTTCCCGTAAGAGTCTATGGGAAAGACGCCAGCGCCTGGGCATCTCACGCAAAAAAGCCAAATAACGCTCTAATAGAGAGGAGGAGCCTCCCGCCCTCCTCTTTTTATTTGTTACCTGTCACCCCATGTCCAGATCAAATCCGTCAAAATTAGTAACACTGGGCCTATGAATCCACTGGGCGTTGATGCCCACCTATGCCAAGTGATTGATTTAAATAGATTAATTTCATATGGCACAGGCAGTGCAATGGTTAACAGGTAAGTTTAAGACAGGTAAATGCCCCCAATAAAAATAACAGCGTCATTTATCCCAAGATGCCAAACCCAATAAAAATAACCTTTGGCACTTAGCTCGTTTGCCAATTGCTTTAAACCCATAAGGCTTTAAAGCAATTGGAATGATTTCCCCCTCCCAATAAGCCAAGCAAACCTCTAAAGAAGTAACCAGGCTGCCTAAATTTTGGCAAATCACCCTGATTATTATGAAACTCTCCCAATCCGCCAATGTTCATGCCTATCATTGCCCCGATAAAAGCAGGTTCTAGCCCAGGCTCACCACCTCGCAAAGTCCAAACGCGCCATATTTGTTACCCATGTTACCGATTTGCCCACTCTGGCGCGCGATGGGTAACAAAGCCATGACAGTACCCCCTTAAAAAAGCTCGACAAACACTCAAGCCATTGATTTAAAAGGGTTTTTAAAAGTTGGCACAGCAACTGCACTATACTTAGTAAGTTTAGCGAGACCCACACAAATAAAAATAACAAAGTGGATCACGCAGGCAGTAACAGAGACACATTAATAAAAATAAAAAAGTGCTCTTCTACTGTTAGCCATAATACTTAAAATAACAGGCTAAACAGAATTCGTGTTCTGAGTGTGTAGTGACCCATTATTAAAATAACAATAAGGGCGCACCAGATACTCAAAACACAATTCGACAACCATAACAAAAACAATAAAGCACTCGAAACCATCCAGGGCACAATAAACAACAATAATAAAGTTGCCCTAGACATTTTCTTCTCTCGTTACCCCCCAAGCCAGTAAACACAATCTCCTAACCCAAACTCCATTTTAACTCCTCACCTATGTAAACCTACTTTCACCCCTGTAGACCATAAACAATTCAATGCAAAGTTCCCGTGCGCCACATTTGTTACCCCCTGTTACCGATTTGCCCAAATATCAAAAAATCGCGGGGGCTTGGGTAACACACGCCGGACAGCCCACCCTAAATAAAGTTCCAAATACCCTGCAGCCCCCATAGTTATTGGAAATGTAAAAGTTGGCACAGCAAATGCAACTATATAAATATATGAGTTAATAACTCAGCGAGACTGACACTAATAAAAATAAAAAGTTGGTTTAGCGCGCAGTACTAGAGACACAGCAATAAAAATAATAAAGTGCCTCGAATACTGTGAGCCAAAATAATTAAAATAACAGGCTAACCAGAATTCGTGTTCTGAGTGTGTAGTGACCCACCTTAAAACAATAATAAGGGCACACCAGATACTCAAAACACAATTCGACCTAAACAATAATAATAAAAACAGCACTCGAATCATTCTTGGGCAGCAACTAATAAAAATAAAAAATGTTGCCCTAGAAACTTTCACTCCTCCCTAAACAACCCCAAGCATATAAACTAGCCAAAACCCAGTTATCTTGTATTTGAAGTCCACTGCTGTACACTGCCAATCGCTTGAACCCTACGAAATTCAACGCTGCAAGGTCAATCTTAAACTATGGTTAATCAGGTCAGCTATGGAATTAATCTTATTGAAAGCTCACTTGCCTATTGAACCTCTAACTAATCATGCTTAAACGTTTTATATCTAAATTTAAAAAAAATTCGGCCGATCCTCATCAGGCTGAAATCATTGCCCGCCAAGACCACGACATTAGCCGTGATAACATCAGCGAAAACGCGCTAAAAGTCCTCTATCGCCTTAAAAAAGCCAACTATGAAGGCTATTTAGTGGGTGGCGGTGTACGGGACCTGTTACTGGGTCAAAGCCCCAAAGATTTTGACATTGTCACCGATGCCACCCCGGAAGAGGTGCACGCCCTGTTTCGCAATTCACGCTTAATTGGTCGCCGCTTTCGCCTGGTGCACGTGGTTTATGGCCGCGATGTAATCGAAGTGGCCACCATGCGTGGTCACCACGACAACGCCAAAGGCAAACACCAATCCAAGAAAAGCGATTCGGGCATGCTGCTGCGTGACAACGTTTACGGCACCATAGATGAAGATGCCATTCGTCGTGACTTCACCATTAATGCTCTGTATTACGAAATTAGTGACTTTTCGGTACATAGTTACGCCGGTGGCATGCAGGATTTAAACAAGCGTCGCCTGCGCCTAATTGGCGATCCAGCCACTCGCTACCGTGAAGACCCGGTGCGCATGCTGCGCGCCATTCGTTTTGCCGCTAAGCTGGATTTCACCATCGAAGCCAAAACCGCCGCGCCTATTAGAGAGCTAGCGCCATTATTATTGGATATCCCGGCCGCCCGTTTATTTGAGGAAGTGCTTAAGTTATTCATGGCCGGTTACGCGCAAAAGACCTTTGCCCTACTGGAGAAATATCACCTGTTTGAACAGCTGTTTCCCCACACTCAGCAGTGCATCAATGAAAACGCACACTATCGCAAGCTGGTAGATCTAGCGCTGATCAACAGTGACAAACGTGTGGCCCAAGGCAAGAGCCTGACGCCGGCGTTTTTATACTCGGTATTTTTATGGCCGTGTTTGTTAGAGACCGCCCGCATCTTGCGTGAGCAAGGGGTACCCGATGTGCCTGCCATGCACCAGGCCGCCACTGAAGTCATTAGCAACCAGCAGACTCACACTTCTATTCCTAAGCGCTTCACCATTCCCATGAAAGAGATTTGGGACTTGCAGCGCCGCCTGGAGCGCCGTCAGCCCAGACAAATTGACAGCATCATAGGTCACAGCCGCTTCCGTGCCGCCTATGACTTTGTATTGCTGCGTGAGCAAAATGGCGAAAAACTGGATAACGCCGGTGACTGGTGGACAAAATATCAAGAACAAAACCCGGATGCCTTGTATCAAAAGCCGGAAAGGCCCAGATACAATTCCCGTAATCGCTCCCGCAACCGCCGTGACGATGGCCCGCACCGTATCTCCAAGGGACGTTCCGACCAGGGTAACCGGGATCAAGGCAGCCGCGACCACGACGGCCCTCACCGTGTGAGTAACTCTCACGACGATGGCCCACACCGCGTATCCAAACGCCCCAGAAAGCCCAGCAGAGACTAATAGTGAAACCCTGGATCACTGCATACATAGGGCTGGGCAGTAACCTGCACCAGCCTTTGCTGCAGGTGCAGGAGGCCATCGAAGAACTCCACCAGCACCGTCACCTTAAAAACCTGCAAGTAAGCCCTATTTACGCCAGTAAACCGGTGGGCCCTCAAGACCAGCCAGATTTCATCAATGCCGTGGCCAGTTTTG
The DNA here is from genome assembly GCA_002162985.1 of Bermanella sp. 47_1433_sub80_T6. GTDB lineage: Bacteria > Pseudomonadota > Gammaproteobacteria > Pseudomonadales > Oceanobacteraceae > Bermanella. The sequence goes on from MAAD01000295.1 coordinate 9,469, forward strand.
AAACCCAACTTGGCCCCCACGACCTGCTGGATGTATTGCAGAGCCTGGAGCAAGAACACGGACGCATTAGAAAGCGCCACTGGGGGGAACGTACTCTGGACTTAGACCTGCTCACCTATGGCCACGCCGAGATACACACTCCTAGACTCACAGTGCCCCACCCACTGCTGTTTGAGCGCAGTTTTGTACTCTACCCATTCGCCGATCTGGCCCCTGTTTTCCCCTTTAATAACGGCCTCACGCTTAATCATTACCTGCAAAAGGTAGCTTTTGACCTGATTCCTGTAAAAAAAGGCAATTGACTTACTCTGTCTAGAACCGGACTATAGCCCCCACATCAAATGAAACATGGTCATTTAATAATCAAATGACCATTTTATGACTTGAAAAGTGGATGTTTTATGAGCAAGACCACCATTAACACCCTGCACCAATGTAAACAGAATCAACACAAATTCTCGGTTGTCACCGCCTACGACGCCACCTTTGCGCACCTGGCAAGCAGCGCCGGCATTGATGTCCTGTTAGTGGGCGACTCTCTGGGCATGGTGTTACAGGGCAAAGACAGCACAGTGCCCGTGACCCTTGAGCACATGTGTTACCACACAGACGCCGTCAAACAAGGCAACCAGGGGGCGCTGATCATGAGCGACCTGCCTTTCATGTCGTATAGCACCCCTGAACAGGCCATCGACAGTGCCGCCGCATTGATGCAGGCCGGGGCCGAGATGGTAAAACTGGAAGGGGGCGCCTGGCTGGTCGAAACCGTTAAAATGCTCAGCGAAAGAGGCATTCCGGTGTGTAGCCATTTAGGTCTTACCCCGCAATACGTACATAAATTGGGTGGTTACAAGGTACAAGGCCGTGACGACGCGGCCGCCAAACAGATGCTGAGCGATGCCCGCGCCATGGAGCAAGCCGGTGCCGATTTGATATTGCTCGAGTGTGTGCCCAGCACTTTGGCCAAACAACTCACCGAGAGTGTGAATATTCCTGTGATTGGCATAGGCGCCGGTAGCGATACCGACGGCCAGGTACTGGTGTGTTACGACATGCTGGGCATGAACCCAGGTCACATCCCCAAGTTTGTGAAAAATTACATGGTTGAAGGCCGCACCATCGCGCAAGCCTTTGAAGCCTATGACCAAGAAGTAAAAGCGGGTGGCTTTCCAGCAGCCGAACACGGATTTAAAGCATGAAGACGGTAGAAACGTTATCAGCCCTTAGGGCCGAAATAAAAGCCGCCAAAAACGCCGGCAAGCGAGTAGGTTTTGTGCCCACTATGGGCAACCTGCACGAAGGCCACATGATTTTAGTGGATCAGGCCCATCGCGAATGTGATTTCGTAGTGGCCAGCATCTTTGTGAACCCATTGCAGTTTAACGACATCGACGATTTGGGCCGTTACCCACGCACCCTCACCGCCGACCAACAACACTTGGTTGACCGTGACTGCGACCTGCTGTTTTACCCGTCGGTGGACGAGATGTACCCGGAGGGTCAGGACAATCAAAGCAAGGTATCGGTACCGGTCGTAAGCGAAGGTTTATGTGGTGCCAGTCGCCCCGGCCACTTCGATGGTGTGAGTACCGTGGTGAGCAAGTTATTTAACATGGTGATGCCAGATGCGGCTTTTTTTGGCGAGAAGGACTACCAACAGCTGGCGGTGATTCGCAAGATGACTCACGACCTGAATATGGCCCTGGACATCGTGGGGGTGACCACCTGCCGCGAAGACAATGGCCTGGCCATGAGCTCCCGTAATAACTATTTAAGCGAAGAAGAGCGCGCTCAGGCGGGTCATATCTGGAAAGAATTAAATCGAGTGATCGACGGCTTAAAGGCCGGCAGCAAGAATTTTTTCGACCTTATCCAGCAGGGCAAGATCAACCTCATCAAACAGGGTTTTAAACCCGATTATCTTGAAATCCGTAACGCCCAAACCCTAAAACCCGTTACCGAAAGTGACGAGCAAGTGGTGGTATTAGTGGCCGCCATTTTGGGCAAAGCGCGTTTAATTGATAATATTCGTGTGGATTTAAGCGCCTAAACCGCTGTTTAATTAATAGTCAAATACATGGGTGAGTGGCGTTGAATAGCCAACCTGAATCGGGCATACTCCGATTCGCCTCAAAAGGGCCCATGTAAAAATTAAGTGAAAGGATCGTACCTATGATGTCCATCATGCTTAAAGCCAAGCTACACCAAGCCCGTGTTACTCATGCCGTGCTTGAATACGAAGGGTCATGTGCCATCGACGGCAACCTGCTGGATATGGCCGGCATCCGCGAAAATGAACAGGTACAAATTTACAACATCGAAAATGGCCAGCGTTTCACCACCTACGCCATTCGTGGTGAAGAAGGCAGTGGCATTATCTCCATCAATGGCGCCGCCGCCCATTTGGCAGAAGTGGGCCAGCGCGTCATCATCTGCGCCTACGCCAGCTACTCAGAAGAAGAATTGGAAGGTTTTAAACCGCGTCTGATCTACATGAATCAGGACAATACGGTTAGCCATACTTCTAACAACATACCGGTTCAAGTGGCTTAAGTACGCAGTAAGTCATCGCAGGGCAAGCTCCACTGCCCTGCAAACCACCCCTTCATTCCCCCCACAGCTCACACCTTATTATACTTTTTTGTATTATTTGCCCCTGTTACTTGAAGCTTGCCACCCTCTTGTCTAAACCCATATATAGGCCCATTCATTAAGAAAATGGATTTCCCATGGGCGCAGGGAGCATATGTTTTCAATTTCCAAGCTATCGCTAAAGTACAAAATACTCAGCATTGCCCTCATTGGCGCCATTGGATTTGTCAGCTACCTGGCTTTCAACTTTAAGACAGCGGACAGCAATGACCAGCGCCTCACCAAAATTCAGGAAGTGAATTTTCCTATTCTGGATATCACCGGAAAAATCTGGCTGGAATTATTTTCGGCCCGCACCGCCATGCAAACCGCCATAGGGGATGGTGAAACCGACCTGATTAGCGAAGCCCAAGGCCATCAACAAAACGTCACCCAGTATTTAAGCAATATAGAAAAGCTGGAGCCCGCCTATAAAAATCAAATTCAGAAACTAAAGAGCGGCTTGTCTCGTTACATGGACAGTGCCGAGAGCCTCACCCTGGGCATGATAGATGGCAGCATCGAGTTATCCCAAATGGGGCAGATGGCCAAACAGATGCACAGTAATTATCAAGAGTTCACCGACGCCCTTAAACAATTTCGAAAACAGGCACTTGATGATTTTGCCGGGCGTCTGGATCAAGCCAAACAGGAGAGTCAGTCCGCCCTCACCACGGGGGTTATCCTGGGCACTTCTATTATTGCCATACTGATATTAATGGCCTGGTGGATATCCAGAATGATCACCAGCAACCTGGCGCGCATCATCAAAGAACTGGAGGGCATGGCCACAGGTAAAGGGGATTTAACGGTACGCCTGCACACCCATTCACAAGATGAAATGGGCACTCTGGTTGAAAAATTTAATGCCTTTGTCACCCACCTGCAGTTAATGATTAAAGTACTGGCCAATTTATCTAATGGCGTTACTCAGGGCACCACCGAAGTAAAAGGCGTGGCCAAACACACTCAGGCTGGCATCGTGGATCAGCAACATGAAATTCAAATGGTGGCCACCGCCGTGACAGAGATGGCGCAAACCTCTCTGGAAGTTTCAAAAAATGCAGGTGAAGCCTCCAAGGCCACCGACCTGGCCGATACCGAATCTCAAAATGGACAGAAGGTAGTGGACGACAACATCGCTGCCATTACCGACCTGGCACAAGAAATTGAAAGCGCACGCAATGTTATTCAAACCCTATCGGACCAGGTACAAAAAATTGCCAGCGCCTCTCAGGACATTCGCAGTATCGCCGACCAAACCAACTTGCTGGCTTTAAATGCCGCCATCGAGGCCGCCCGAGCCGGCGAGCAAGGTCGAGGGTTTGCCGTGGTGGCCGATGAAGTTCGCACCCTGGCCGGGCGCACCGGACAAAGCACCAATGAAATAGAAGAGATCATTAAAAGCCTGTTAAGCGGTGCCCAGCAAGCGGTGGATGTGATGGATAAAGCCAAGGAACGTGCCTATCAATCGGTGGATCAATCCAAGACCACGGGAGACTCGTTACAAAATATCTTAAGCTCCATTCACACCATAAACCAAATGAATTTACTGGTGGCCAGTTCGGCACAAGAGCAAAGCTCGGTGGCGGAAGAGGTGAGTAAAAACATTGTGCGCATCAATGGTTTCTCAGAGCAAACCGTGGAAGATGCACAAACCACCGCCAGTGCCACCAATAAACTCTCGGAACAGGCCGAGCAATTAAAGGCCATCGTCAACGAATTCAAGGTATAATTGCCCCTTTGCTTTTGCTCAATTCCAGGGTCAAGATTCATGTCCAACGATACCAGCTGTGAAAACGTTCACGCGATTCAATTTAAACATTCCACCTTAATCCTGCTAGACCAGCGTAAACTCCCCCTGGAAGAAACTTACTTGCACTTTAACGATGCCACCAGTGTGGCTCACGCCATCACCGACATGGTGGTGCGCGGTGCTCCAGCCATTGGCATAGCTGCCGCTTTTGGCATCGCCCTGCAGGCCCGTCAACAAATCAAACAACCCGCCTTTAAATTACAAGAAGCGTTTGAAGTACTGGCGGCCTCGCGCCCCACCGCCGTTAATTTATTTTGGGCATTGGATAAAATGAAAAGTGCCTTGGAAAAATGCGCCCATTTAAATGTGCCAGAGCAGGTGGATTTTTTAGAAAAGACCGCGCAAAAAATTTTACAGGATGACATCGCGGCCAATCATAAAATGGGCGAACTGGGGGCCAGCTTAATTGATAGTGATAGCCAGGTTTATACACATTGTAACGCGGGGGCTCTGGCCACCGGCGGATACGGCACCGCCCTGGGGGTTATTCGCAGCGCTCATGAACAACAAAAAATTTCTATGGTCTTTGCCGGTGAAACTCGCCCCTGGTTACAGGGAGCACGCCTTACCGCCTGGGAATTAATGACCGATAATATTCCGGTAACACTCAGCAGCGAAGGGGCCGCCGGACAATTATTGAGACAGGGCAAGGTAAAGTGGATCATAGTGGGGGCCGATCGCATCAGTGCCAATGGCGACGTGGCCAACAAGATTGGCACCTATAATTTAGCGGTACTGGCCAAACACCACCATGTTAAATTCATGGTGGTGGCACCCACCAGCACCTTTGATATGTCGCTGGATAATGGCACTCAAATCCCCATTGAGGAACGCCCCATGGAAGAAGTCACCACCATTAAAGATATAAAGATTGCCCCAAACAACTGCCCAGCCATTAATCCATCTTTTGACATCACCCCCCATGAATTGATCGATGCCATCGTGTGCGAGAAGGGCATCATTCATCGACCCAATAAAGAAAACGTAGCTCGGGTAGTTGGTTAATTTCCTAAGCCAGCCTTATAAAGTGTGGCTGGCGCAAATGTACTCAACCTAAACTATACTGCTGTGACGGGTAGGCGTGACCATTCAAACGGAAAGAACATGAAATTCTTAATCCTAAGCTGTTTATTACTATGGCTCCCTCTGGGCCACGCCACGGACATTATCAGCAATGAAGATTTAAAAAACTCAGAGCTGCCCACCATTCATGAAGGGGAGGATGATGCCACCGCGTTAATGCATGCCATGCAGCGTAAAGACATCATCGAAGAAAAAGCTGCCGGCTTGCCGTTTGTGTTGCTGCCCCATCGGCCTAATTATGTGATGCCATTTGCTTATACCGATAGACCCTATGAAGACCCCTATGCAGAATTTTTGCAGGATGAATGGCCTGGTTTCAAAAAACTGGAAAGCATTTTTCAAATCAGTGTGAAGTATCAACTGGCTCAATTGGATGAGGCCAATAAATACCGCATTTATGTGGCCTATACCAACAAGTCGTATTGGCAGGTTTACAACGAAGATCTATCCCGCCCGTTTCGGGAAACCAATCATGAACCGGAACTCATTTTACAAATGTCCCCCGGTTGGGATTTTGTTAACCGGGTTACCCTCTCCCTTAACCACCAAAGCAATGGTCAGTACCAGGGATTCTCCCGAAGTTGGAATAGAGTGATCGCCGGGTTTTATCATGTGGAAGGAGACTCGGTTTATGGCATAGAGCCCTGGTGGCGCCTTCCAGAGGACCAGAGTGATGACCCCGACGACCCCAAGGACGATGACAACCCGGATATCTATAAGTATGTGGGCTATGCAAATTTCATCTGGTACAAGCGTTTTGGCACTCAGTCACTGGTGCTAACCTTTGGCAATAATTTAGACCTTGATGAGAATAAAGGCTGGCAAAATATTGAATGGAATTTCCCGCTCACTCCCAGGTTAAGAGGTTTTATTCAGTGGCACGAAGGTTATGGTCATAGCTTAATTGAATATAACCAATACCAACGCCGCCTAGGTGTGGGTATAAAAATCACCGATTATTTGTAAAAGTTATCAATCCATAAACCCTGCTAATTTAACGGTGAATTTATTGCTAAAATTCACCGTTAAAACTGCGTTTGCGCTTATAAAGTAATTGCAGAATCGTTAAACTAGCCCCTTCTTAATTCTCATCACCTGCTTTTTAAACGGCATACAATATGCCTTTAAAATTCAGACCGGAGTCACACATGAAAGAAGTCGTTATTGTTGCCGCAGGCCGTAGTGCCATTGGTGCATTTCAGGGGGGCCTTGCGCCATTAAGCGCCGTGGAAATTGGCAGCCAGGTTATTAAAAGCGTATTGGCAAGAGCAGGCATTGAAAAAGAATTGGTTAACGAAGTGATCTTTGGCCAGGTACTCACAGGTGGTGCAGGTCAAAACCCGGCTCGTCAAAGTTCTATTCATGCCGGTTTGCCCAACAGTACTTCTGCCCTAACCATTAATAAGGTGTGTGGTTCTGGCTTAAAAGCCGTCCACCTTGGCGCACAGGCCATCGCCCTGGGTGATGCCGACATTATTGTTGCTGGCGGCCAGGAAAGCATGTCCAACGCTCCACACGTATTACCTAACTCTCGTACCGGTCAACGCATGGGCCCCATTAGCATGGTAGATACCATGATCAATGATGGCCTATGGGATGCATTCAATGATTACCACATGGGCATCACCGCCGAGAACCTGGCTGAGAAATATGACATCAGCCGTGAAGCACAAGACGCCTTCGCTGCCTCCTCTCAAGAGAAAGCGGTAGCCGCCCAACAGGCCGGTAAGTTTGATGACGAAATCGTAGATATTCGCATTCCACAGCGTAAAAAAGATGACCTAATATTCAACAAAGATGAAGGCCCACGTGCCGGCATCACCGCTGAAAAATTAGCCGGTATGCGTGCCGCCTTCAAAAAAGACGGTACCGTTACTGCGGCCAACGCCTCTTCCCTAAACGATGGCGCCGCTGCGGTTATTTTGGCCAGCAAAGAAAAAGCCCTGGAGCTGGGCTTGCCTATTTTGGCCACCATTAAAGCCCACGCCAATGCAGGTGTTGACCCCAGCATCATGGGCATTGGCCCGGTAACCGCCAGCCAGCAGTGTCTGAAAAAAGCCGGCTGGGAAATCGGTGAGCTGGACCTTATCGAAGCCAACGAAGCCTTTGCGGTGCAGTCACTGTCTGTGAGCAAAGACCTTGAGTGGGATATGGAAAAAGTAAACGTGAATGGCGGCGCCATTGCCCTGGGTCACCCCATAGGTGCTTCTGGCTGTCGCATCCTGGTTACCCTGTTGTTTGAAATGCAGAAACGTGATGCCAAGAAAGGCTTGGCCACCTTGTGCATCGGCGGCGGCATGGGTGTATCACTGGCCATAGAACGCGCTTAAAGCTAATAGCACGCTCCGGATTCACTTAATCCAGAGCGTGCTTTTAACCTAATGAATGGTGCAATCCACACCCGGGATCACATTGCCAAATTCGGCGGGCAAGATGGAATGTTTGTTCACCACTAGGGTGTCGTACACATCCAAGTTTTGCGCACCGGCACAACCCTCTATACTCTCCAGCAGTACACAAGTGGCCTCTATGCTATCC
>MAAD01000199.1 GCA_002162985.1 Bermanella sp. 47_1433_sub80_T6
TCAATAGTGCGCAAAATTCTATTATGCATCTATTCTAAGATGGAGTTCGACTTAAAAAGGCAATGGTATGTCAAACGTAAGCATAAATCAGCAGGGATCCCAGATGACCATCTCCATCAGTGGTCGTTTTGACTTTAATATATTGCAGGAATTTCGTGATTCGTACAGCTCGTTAGCCGGTAGCGATTCGCAGTTTGCAGTGGATTTGGCCGAGACCGAGTACATAGACAGCTCGGCATTAGGCATGTTGCTGAACATGAAAAATCATCTGGGCAGCGAGGATTGCACCATAGAAATTCGCAATTGCCAGCCCAACCTCATGAAAATTTTTACAATCGCGCATTTCGATAAAAAATTTAAATTTGTCTAATCAATGGCTATTTATGAAGGGAATCTATAGATGAAGGTATTGGTGGTTGACGACCAAGCCACTAACCGGGCCATTCTCACGTGGTTACTGGAAGACGAGGGCCACGAAATTGTCGAGGCCGAGGACGGTGAACAGGCTGTGGAGGCCTACCAGAAACATGATGTTGATATAGTGTTGATGGATGTGATGATGCCGGTGATGGATGGCCTGGAAGCCACCAAGCAAATTAAAGCGATTCAATCCGATGGCAATTATGTGCCCATTATCTTCCTAACGGCTCTGGATGACGATAAGGCGCTCAGTCAGTGTTTGGAGTCCGGGGGAGACGACTTTTTATCCAAGCCCTATAACGATGCGGTATTAAAGGCCAAGATCGCCGCACACATGCGTATTCGTGAACTCACTAAAGTCATCACTAAAAACAATGCTGAACTCACCCTGCATAACAGTCGTTGGCAGCGTGAGCAAAACATTGTGGCTCACATATTTAATAAGGCGCTAGAGCACAACCTCAGTAACTGCGAAAGCCTACGCAGCCACATAGCACCGGCCTCCACCTTTAATGGCGATATTTTACTTTCAGCGCCCAGCCCATCTGGTGGTTTGTATGTGTTTTTGGGTGACTTTACCGGTCATGGCTTAGGGGCTTCTATCGGCACGCTGCCCATTGCTCATAGCTTTGAACAGCTGGTATTACGACATTTAAGTGTGGGGGAAATCGCCTTCGAATTTAATAAAATGCTTAATTCCATGCTGCCCGATTACATGTTTTGCTGTGCCACCATACTGGAGCTAAGCGTGCAGGGTGACAGTGTGCAAGTATGGATGGGTGGACTTCCGGACGCTTATTTATTGGGCAGCGATGGCATCATCAAGGAGACTATTTGTTCGCGAAATATGCCCTTGGGTGTGGAACACAATGAGAAATTTAACAAGGGCTTTGAAGTGAAACTGTTGGCCCCAGGTGAGTCGGTGGTTTTCTTCACCGATGGCATCATCGAGGCGGAAAACCCGGCCGGTGAATTTTTTGAAGAAGATCGATTATTGAAATGTTTTGGTCAAGGCACTAAGGACCCGTTTGGAAATATTATTGAGCAATTGGAAAGCTTCATTCAAGGCGCTGAACAGCGCGATGACATTTCCTTGGTGGAGGTATCGGCAGGTCCTGTGGTGATCATGAGCCATGAAGACAAGCAAAAAATTGTTCAGGGTTATGAGGGGATATTTTGGAGCATGAGCTGTGAGCTGGGTGTGGAAGACATTCAGCGCTCTAATCCGGTGGAAGAGATCATGTCTATATTGGGTGCACAAACCCTGTTACGGCCTAATCGGGATGTTATTGGCTTGTTATTAGCGGAATTGTATAGCAATGCTTTGGAGCATGGTCTGCTGGATTTATCATCGGACTTAAAAGACTCTGAAGATGGTTTTGCCGAGTATTATCAGCAGCGAAAGCTACGGATCGAGAATTTGGCGGATGCCAGCATCCAGATTCATTTTGAGTTACTGCATGAAAAAGAAACCCTATTACGCATTCACATGACAGATTCAGGCAAGGGCTTTGAATTTGAAAATGTGGTGGATTTTGATCACGAAGATTCTTTTGGTCGTGGCATATCCCTGGTACACAGAGTGTGTAACCGACTGGAATACAGCAATGGCGGCTGCACGGTAGAGGTGGATTTTCCGGTGGGTCAGGCAGTGGACGTGGAGTAGCCACTACCTGAAGAGCACAGCGTTAAGTTATTTTTGTTCACCGTGGTAAAGCAAAAATAAATCCACAATGTTGTCAGGAATGCTGGCACATACCTGCAAGCTAAGTTTGTCGTCTTCGTCTATTTCGGCAAAGGCTTCATCTTCAGCATTTAAGCCAGATGCATACAATATAGGGAATAGCAGTTCGGCGGCGTCTTTTTCATACTTACGATACCAAATATCGTTTTGCTCTATGGTGAGTAACATGAAGCCCATGGACCAGTTTTCAAGCGGGGCGGCTTCGCCGTCTTCATCACCTTCCACATTTAGCTCACAAGGCACCGGAAAGGTCACCCCGGACTCAATAATTTCAATAATTTCTTTTTGCAGTAAATCAATTAAATAGCGGATGTCTGCTTGTTGCTGCTCACTATCCCACTTCACTTCACCGTTAAAGATAAACTCATTTAACACCGACCACTCAACCGGTTGGGCGCTGATGGCGTTGGCGGTTAATAAACCGTGCAAGGCAAAAAAATCCAGGCCTTCTTCCTGCTCTGCATGGTCTTCCAGAAAAAGTGCCAAAGTTTCTAATTGGTCTTCACTTAACGCGGCCGCTGTACTCATGGTTTAGGTCACTCGTTTGCAAAATAGGGCTGTTTGATGAGGCAAGTATACCAGTATGTTGATGATGTTCATGGCATTTAAGGGTTATTGCCAGTGGCCATTCACAGGTTTATTGATGAAGGGCATGGAGTACCAGTAATGGCACTTCTTCGATAACGACGGGGCGGTACAGTTATAGCGGCTGCGACCCTGATTTAACGGGCTAGGGCGCTGGGCGGTGATCAATAATTCGTCCCCGGTTTTAGTGACTTGGGTGGGGATAGGCGTTCCCATATAGAAGCATTGGGTTTGTTGATAGTGAACGTCCTTGGCCTTTACCCTTAATTTAAGAGCCGGGGCGGCTTCACCTTGGGGGCGTAATTGGCTTTGAGGCTGAGTGTCAACAATATCAAAAGCCAGGCTATTGATCTTAACGGCTAACGTATCCAAATTGGCATAAACGCCAGAGGCGGGGAATCTGGGTAAGGCCTGCATGTCGCTACTGCTAGATACCGGGCCGGATTGTTGTGCAAAGGCCACATAACCCAGTGATTTTAACAGGGCCTTAAGCGGTTGATCGAACTCTCCATAGGGGTAAGCAAACAGTGTGTTCGTGATGTTTAATTCTGCGTTTAACCTTTGATTGCTTAGCTGGATATCTCTTTTTATGCGCTGCTGCCATTGCTTAAAGGTTTCGTTGTTGTGTTTTGCCAACAGGTGCAGGTGTTGGTAGCTGTGATTTGCGATGGTGCCCCCATGCTGTTGCATTTCTTTTAGCTGTTGCCAACTGAGGCTGTTACCAAATTTATTGTCTATGGCTTTTGGGCTAATAAAGATGGTAAAGGGCAGATTGCGTTTTTTTAATTCGGGAAAGGCGTTTTCGTAGATGGACAGATAACCATCATCAAAGGTGATGGCCAAGGTTTTTTGTGAAAATCCTGTGCCCTGATTAAGGTTCTTTATGATCTCGGGTAGAGGCAACACCTGAAAGCCCTGGTCTTCAATGAGGTCCAGGTGCTGGATAAATTGCTGTGGTGCGATGCTGGTACTGGCTGGAGTATGTTCACTTACATGATGGTACTGCAAAATTACAGCTTGCGAATGGTCACTGGTTTGGGCGCTACAAGCGGTTGTTACCAGGGCCATGAAAGCAAACAGCATGGAAATATGGTTTACGGGTAATAATGCTCTAAACATTGCATGGCCTGTTGGATGGCGATTAGTTGATTGGCATCGCCCCCTCTGTCTGGGTGGTGTTGCATCACAAGGCGGCGATACTGCTTTTTTATGCTTTTAAAGTCAATGTTGGGGTGTTCATCCTGATGAATCTGCAGAGTGTTGAGCGCCTGTATTTTTTGCTGAGGGTTAAAATAGTGTTGCCAGAATTGATCCAGTAATTTAGTCACATCTTGTTCCCGGGTCTGATTAAGCTGGGATAAATCCAGGTAAAACAGGCCCAGTGGTGAGTGGACATCTAACTGGCCAGAAGATGCCTCACCTGTCTGTTGGTAGGGGTTTAACTGTATGCGTACGCTGGAAATGTCTAACTGATAGCGGTGATGGCTAAAGGTTAAATACTGTAGCCGATAAAGTGCATTAAAAATAAGAAAATGACATCTAAACAAAGACAGGGGGTTAGCCAATACCTTTTTACTTAGGCGTCCTATTTTTTGCAGGTGACTAACCAGTTCAAACTCTGTGCACACCGGGTTTTCCAGCAAAAAATCTTCTATGTCCTGACTTAGATCAAAGTTAAACATGTGGGCATTCCTTGCAGTATTTCTTTTTGGTGCCTTAGGGGCGCAGGTAGCTAATTTTAGTGACATACCACATCTGTTCGCCATTGGGTGTTTTCACTACTGCCTGATCATCCACCTGTTTGGAGAGCAAGGCACGGGCCATGGGGGAGTCGATGGAGATGTTGTGTGATTGCCCGTATATTTCATCCGGGCCTACGATGCGAAAGTGTTTCCTTTCCCCATCGTCATTTTCGATGTCAATCCAGGCGCCAAAAAAGACCTTGCCGTCTTGCTCTTGGGTGTAATCGATGACCCTTTGCTCGGTGAGGCACTTGCGCAGGTAGCGCACACGGCGGTCAATTTCACGCAGCCGTTGCTTGTTGCATTGGTAATCTGCGTTATCGCTGCGATCCCCTAGACTGGCCGCCCAGGTCACCTTCTCGGTGATAATGGGGCGCTCTACACGCCACAATTCATCCAGTTCGGCTTTCAGGGCCAGGTGGCCGTCGCGGGTGATGATTTTTGTTTTCATGGTCACAGTTTAATGAGCCTTTTAAGCCGATGCCAGACATTAATCATGGGCGGGTTTCGATCACTTGCTCAATTTGAACTAAACTAGGTCAATGATGTGTTATCACAGGGCTGACCCTGTGTCGCAAAGGAGATGCGTATGTTGCGCCTAATCATATTGCTCTTGGTGGTGTGCACCAGCCAGGTTCAAGCCGCCAAAAAAAGTGAGCATTTGACCACAGTGTTTAACCTGCCGGCGGATATTTACGATGTGAAGGGTATAGGTAACTGGCGCAAGGGGGAGGCGGCCGGGCAGATTCGCCTGGTGATCGCGCGCTCCAATAAGCGAGACGAGGTCTTCTTGCAATGGGTATTGTGGAATGACAAGGGGCCTGAAAAAGTTAAGACCACCCTGCAAATACAAGAGATACAGCAGGAGGCGAATTTTAAAATCACCTTTATCCGCCGCGAAACGGTTAAAGGGGTTCGGCAGTTAATACTGGGGCTTGAAAATTTGTATGACAAGTCAGCTGCCCGCGCCATCATCGAAATTAACGATGTGGGCCGCTATACCTGCCTTATTCGGTAACCGGTAAGCAATTACAGCTAAACAGTTGTGATTATGTTGTAACGTTGCGGGTGTGTCATAGCCTGCTTTATTCGCTAGCTTGCAAGCAGCTACAAGTTAAACACATCTATGCTGTTTTCATCTTTTAAACGCGGCGCTTTCTGCGCAAATTCGCCCACGCCTTCTATGAGCTGCTCGTTGGCATGTTCGTATTCATCGCGGCTGGCGCTGCGGTCGATGCTAAGTGTTTCAAAATCAAACAACCCACGGTCGGCCAGTTGTGATGGTGCTATGTTCTGCATGGCATTGAAGATATTCTGTACGCGCCCAGGGTTTTCTATCTCCCATTGCTTCAGCATATGTTTGATGTTTTGGCGTTGCAGGTTTTCCTGGCTGCCACACAAATTACAGGGAATAACCGGGTAGCTTTTAAACTTGGAAAACGCTTCGATTTCATCTTCCTTGCAATAGGCCAGAGGGCGGATCACCACATTACGTTTGTCATCGCTCAATAGCTTGGGGGGCATGGAAGCCAGGCGTGCGCCATAAAACATGTTTAGGAACATGGTTTGTACGATGTCGTCTCGGTGATGACCCAGGGCTATCTTGTTGGCCCCTATATCCTCGGCAAAGGCGTACAAGGTGCCACGGCGCAGTCTCGAGCACAGCCCACAGGTGGTACGACCTTCCGGGACTTTTTGCTTCACCACAGAGTAGGTATCACGATTGATGATGTAGTATTCGATGCCCAGTTTGTCCAGGTAGCTGGGCAATATGTGCTCCGGGAAGCCCGGTTGTTTCTGGTCCAGGTTCACCGCCACCAATTCAAACTGGATAGGGGCGCTCTTTTGCAGGCTTAGCAGTATGTCCAGCATAGTAAAGCTGTCCTTGCCGCCAGATAAGCACACCATGATTCGGTCGCCGTCTTCAATCATATTGAAATCGCTAATGGCACGGCCGGTATCGCGACGGATACGCTTTTGCAGCTTATTAAAGTCCGCCTTTAGCTGCTTTTCGCTGGCCTCTTGCTGCGCTGCGACATCCACAGCACTTTCACTGGGTTGTGTTTGCTCAGAGGAATCTTGGGTATGTTGTTTGGGTGCCTGGGTGGCATCACTGAATTGAACCATGCTTACAGCCCTGGGTAATCTGGAAATGGGCGGATTA